>CAJLAV010000129.1:0-5316 GCA_905204735.1 uncultured Collinsella sp.
CACGCTCGGCGGTCAGTTCCGCCAGGCGCTCCTCGTCTACCAGGGTGAGGCCCTTAGTCGGGCACGCCTCGGCACACGCCGGACCGCCGGGACGGTCCACGCACAGGTCGCACTTGAGCACGAAGCTCTTAGTCTGCGAACCCACGCGCACGTCGCCCATCAAGACGGGGACCTGCGTGGTCGCCACGCTCACGGCGCCAAAGGGGCAGGCCATGACGCAGCTCTTGCAGCCGATGCAGTTGTCCTCGTTGACGCCGATGCGATGGTTCTTTGGATCAAAGAACAAGGCGCCCGTGGGGCAGGCCTTAGCGCACGGGGCATCCTCGCAGTGATGGCAAGCCACCGGTGTGGAGATCTCGTACGTACGCGTCACGCGCAGGCGCGGCGCGGCGATGTTGCCGGGGATGTCGTGTGCCTCGATACACGCTGCCATGCAGGTTTGGCAGCCAATGCAGCGCGAGGAATCGGCAACGACTCGTTTATTGCCCATGTTGTTCACTCCCTCCTGAATCCCATGCCGGAGAAACCCTGTCGACGTTGTTCCAAGCCGCCCGTGGCCTGGCATCGGCGTATCGAATGCATGCGGCGAAACAGGCACTCGGTAGAATTTCTCCAACGGTATACAGGTTGAATATACGCAGTTGCGGGTGGCAAACTTGAGCATAGGCCCTGCTATACGGGTGTATTGCAGGGGTTTTGGCAGGTTGGGATTATTCTCTAGAAGCTATAAAGGTGAGTGTATTACATGCGTACACCTCAGAGATTTTTACGCACTCTCATTTTGGATGTACTACACTTGTATTCAAGTTTATGGTTATTTACTTGAGCGAAATAAAGTAATCGTTATAAGATGCTCAGGTATCGGCATATGCCGCATTTGACCGACTCTATTGCACGCTCATTAAGGGGGCCAGTGATGTCATCGACTCAAAAACGAGCCATCCTGCAGGTGCGCATTCGCGAGGAAGACAAGCAGCATGCCGAGCATCTCTACGACGCCATGGGCACATCGCTTGCCGAGGCCGTTCGCCTTTTTGTCGCGCAGAGCATTTTGATGCGCAAGCTTCCCTTTCAGCCGGTCGCCGTGCGCTCAAAGGACGGCACCGCCGCCTATGGATCGCTCAAAGCATATGGAGACCCCAATCGCCGCTCCGAGGAGCGCAATGCCTGGATTGAGTACCTTGCTACAGAAAGCGACGATTCGATTTTGGGTCCCGAGGAAGTAGATATCCATGAGTAGCACCATCATCGACGAGACCGTCATCCTACGCTACCTGCTTGACGACGACGAAGTTCTGTCACCGCGCGCCGCCAAGGTCATCGCCACACGCACTGCTCGCGTCTACCCCGAAATCATCACGCGCGTCGTGGTCACGCTGCGCGACGTCTATAAGGTTCCCCGCGTTGATATTGCTGCGGCCATGAAAAGGCTGCTCGATGACGTCATGGTCGACGAGCCCACCGTTATCGCCCTTGCTGTCAAACTGTTCGGCAAAACGCATATGGACTTTACCGACTGCCTGCTTGCCGCTCGTACCGCCATCTATAACGACGACGTCGTGAGCTTTGGCAAGCCCATCATCCAAGGCGTGATCGATTACCGCCGCAAGCGCCAAACCGCCGCCGACGCCCGCGACCGCGCCGCCGAAGCCCGCAGCCGAAGCACCGACTCCACCATCGACAAGCTCCGCCACCAATCCCGCCACTAACCGACAGGCAACGGCATCGCCCGCCACTCAGCCCCATCTCCTCTTAAGTTGCGGTGAAATAGTTCCTAGATTTAGGCTTATTCGAGCCTTTCAGGAACTATTCCACCGCAACTTTCTGTAAGGGTGGTTTTTAGTGCCGCCGAGGGGCACTAATCAACCGTTTGCCGATATGTTTGGCTACGACTCATGACTCTGACCTGCCCCGTCAAGCTTTTGGTCAGTTCATGGCAAGGTCAGGCGGGCCAAATATGGGATAGCGTAGTGTCATTCACTCCCCCTCGAGACCATGGGGTCGAAAATGAGTCATGATAAACGCTGTACCAAACCGCAATTAGAGCTGTTCTTCCGGTTATTCGAGGCCCATCATGGCGGGCACCTGTTTGTAGCTACCAAAAAATGGGATGAACGCTGTGCCTACGCGCTCATGCAAAAAGAGATGATTATTCGACTCTACAACCATGTCTACGCTGATCCCGCGTATTGGAATGACCTCGGCGTCGAAGATCGCATCTTTCAATTGGCATCCGCTATTGCGGTCGTTGAACCGAATGCCGTGTTTTGTGGAGCAACGGCGGCACTGCTCTATGGCATCGGTTCTGCATATTCGCTTCTCGACAAGGTGCAAGTGCTGTTGCCGCGTTCCACCAGACGCGATATGTACGAATTCGTTGAATACCGACGCTGGCGGCCGGGCGACGTATGGCAGCTCGGTCCTTTTACGTTAACGAATCCATATCGCACGGTGGTCGACATCGCCCGGACTAACGCTTTTCGATATGCACTAGGCTATGTCGACGGGTTGGCTCGTGAGTACGGTGTCGAGCGTGAAGAATTGCGTGCCTATGCACAAACGAACTGCCGCGGACTGCACGGCATCGCGCGCGCATTTGACGTTTTTGAACACATGGATGGCAGATCGGATAACGGTGGAGAATCCGAGGCACGGGCGGCAATGATTCTGGCGGGAGTTGCCGCTCCCGAACTTCAGGTTGAAATCACTCGACCGGGAAACGCCGGCTATTATTTGGCAGATTACGGCTGGCAGATGCCAAACGGCTCTTGGATGCTGGCTGAGCTGCATGGACTAGGCAAGTTTGAGGACGATGCCCAAAATGATCCGGAACATACTGCGGCAAAAACCTATCGAGCTGCCCTCGTGCGCGACGCGAACCTGCGTGCCATGGGCCACAACGTCATTCATTTCAAGCTCTCAGACACCCTTGATGTCAAAGCGTTCGGCTCCATGATGCGCGGCTACGGTATACCAACCACAAAACCCTACACAGACTCCTGACCGGCTGCCCTCATCTTCTCGACAACAGAACCCATCATCGACCCAGCCCGCTCGGCCTCAATAAGTTGCGGTGAAATAGTTCCTAGATAACAGCTTTTGCGGCTTATCCAGGAACTATTTCACCGCAACTTAGAAGGGGATGTGGGGTCCCCGGCATGTAAATGAAAACGGCTCTGGCACCAAATGGAGCCAGAGCCGTTAAAACTATCCTATGGAGCGGGCGACGGGAATCGAACCCGCGTCATCAGCTTGGAAGGCTGGGGTTCTACCATTGAACTACGCCCGCAAGATATGGTCGGGACGACAGGATTTGAACCTGCGACATCCTGCTCCCAAAGCAGGCGCGCTACCAAACTGCGCCACGTCCCGAAGGTGTTGAGCAGCTAAGGTCTAAACCTTGCGTGTCCCAAAGCGAAGGAAATTATAGGGGAGACTCCCCGCCTGTGCAAGCGCAGAAACCCTAGCTCCTCGAATGTGCGACAAACCGGCTATGGATCAGGCCGATCACAAACGCCACCACGGCAACCGGCGCCCAGGCGGCACCGATATCCGTAAGCGGCAAGGCATCGAACGGCAGCCACGTACCCGCAAAGAACGCATCGCGGACCGAGGTAATCACGCTCTGCACGGCGACAACACCGCCGACCCACACCCACACCTGCGGATGCGCGTCGCAAAAGCCGTGAACCAGGCCCATAAGCACCAGTACGATGGCGACGGGATACAAGGCGTTGAGCATGGGCACCGAGAACATAAGGATCACGTCGAGGCCCACGTTGGAAAGCACACACGAAAACGCCGCGAACACAAAGGCGAGAATCGCAAACGGGCGGCGCATGGCCTCCTCTGAAGCCTCCGCTCCCCCTTCGACCACGTACGTCTCGCAAAAGTAACGCGAGCAGCAGCTAATGAGACCAATGCACACATTCATGCAGGCGAGGAAGAAGATCGCGAAGACCACGACCGTGCCGGCCAGCCCAAAGTGCATGGAAGCCGAACGGGCGAGAATGGCGGCGCCATTGGTGGCGTCGGGCATAACGGTGCCGAGCTGCATCCCGGCAAGCGCCAGGCCGCAGTAGATGATGGCCATGAGCACGCCGGCGATCACGCCGGAACGGGAGATCTCGAAGGCGACACGCTTGTCATCGGTCACGCCCAACTCGTGAATGGTCTCGGCGATGATGATGCCGAAGGCGAGCGACGCGAGCAGGTCCATGGTCTGGTAGCCGGTCAGAAAGCCCTGGACCGCAGCACCGGCGTCATAGGGAGCCTGCGGCGCGGCAGCCGGTCCCAGCGGCGAGATCACGGCAGTGCCGACAACGAGGACGATAAGCGCGATGAGCGCAGGGCCCGTAATGCGACCGAGCACGCGCGTGATGACGCCGGGGCGCAGCGTGAGCGCAAACGCAACGACGAAGAAGGCGACGGCGAAGACCAGGCGCGCGGTGCCAAGCGAGATGCCCTCGGGCAGCAGCGGCACCAGCATCTCGAAGGCTGTGGAGCTCGTACGCGGAATGGCCAGGCACGGACCGATCGCCAGGTACACCGCCGCGACGAAGAACTCGCCGAACTTGGGGTGCACGCGGCTGGCCAGCTCACGCGCCGTTCCGGCAAGCGCCACGGCGATAAATCCTATCACAGGCAGGCCGATGGCGGCGATAAGGAAGCCAATCATGGCAAGCGGCGTGGCAGTTCCAGCTTGGAGCGCCAACAGCGGTGGAATGATCAAGTTGCCTGCGCCAAAGAGCATCGAGAATAGAGCGATGCCGACGGTAACGACATGGTCGGAGCGCAGACCGCGCGGTGCAGATGAGGCCATAGGCACACCTTTCGGGTCGAAACAAAAACGGGACGGGCAAAATACCCGTCCCGCAAGTATAAACGGTCTAGCAGCTTTAGCAGGCTAAATCGCACAGAGCATCGATAGCCGTGTCGACTTCTTCGGTAGTGTTGAAATACCCAAACGAGAAGCGGACGACGCCCTGGCGCTCGGTCCCCAGCGCACGGTGCATGAGCGGGGCGCAATGGGCGCCGGGGCGCGTCGAAATCCCCCACCCTTGCATGAGCGCATCCGAGATCTCGGCAGAGTCGATATCGGCTACGTTGAGCGACACAATCGCAGAGCGCGCCTGCTGGTCAAAGGCACCGTAGAGCTTAATCCCCGGAATCTTGCGCACACCGGCAAGGAAGCGATCAGCGAGCGCACGCTCGTGGGCAGCAATCGCCTCGACCCCACCCTGGGCCTCGATAAAGTCGAGACCAGCGGAAAGTCCCGCGATGCCATGACCGTTGAGCGTGCCCGCCTCAAGGCGC
>CAJLAV010000130.1:0-5285 GCA_905204735.1 uncultured Collinsella sp.
GCGCCTGATGCCGTGGTGGACGCCGGCTTTCATGGCGGCATTGGCATCGCGTATGCCAATAGCACCCAGACCGCGCGCGCTATCTGCTTGGTCGATGTGCTGCTGGGCTGTATTGGACATGTGGGCGGCGCGCTCAATCCACCCACACCGCTTGCGCTGGGCGACCTTGATCCCGCACGCTTTGCGACGCCGCCGGTGCCGCGCATGTCCAAGCTGGGATCCGAGCGCTATCCACTGGTCGATCCGGTGCGCGGCCTGTGTACGACCATCGGTCAGTCGATTCTTGCCGGCGATTTGCGTGGGCTCATCGTCTATGCCAGTAACCCCGGTGCGGGCTATGGTAATGCACAGGCTTGGTTGGGTATTTTGCAGCAGCTCGACTTGCTCGTGACGATTGATATTCGCTGGTCCGAGACGGCGCGTGCTTCTGACTTCGTGCTGCCCGACGTGACGTATCTGGAGGCCGATCGCGGTGTGGGCACAGTTGTGGGCGCCAACGATGCGCGCGTGTTCTACCGCAATGCCGTGTTGCCCGTGCAGCATGACGACACGCGTCCCGGTCGGGAGATTTTTACCGGTCTGGCGCAGGCGTGTGGCGTGGGCGAGTACTTCCAGTTTACGTCTGACGATCTGGCGGCTGCCCAGGTGGCGCCTTTTGGGATCAATCTGTACGAGCTCAAGGAGCGCGGCTGGGCCGACACGGGTGTTGCGTTGCCGTCGCGTACGGGCGAGCCGGCGATTCCCTTGGATGGCGGCAAAATTGCGCTGGCAAGCGACGTATGGGAACGAGCCGGTCTGGGTCGTGTGCCCAACTGGATCGCTCCCATGGTGGAGCCTGGCCCGGGGATGTTTCGCCTCATTAGCGGCAACCGTCCCTTTGAGTCGCATACCTCGCGAAGGCTTGCAGCCCAAGGTGCCGCTGAGGCTGGGTCGGACCTGGATGCCGTGCAGATGAATGCCGATGCTGCTGCGCACATGGGCATCGCCGACGGCGAGATCGTCGAACTCGTGAGCGATATGGGCCGCGACCGCGCGCGTGTGGAGACGACGCCGTATCTGCATCCGGCGTGCATCTTCACCTCGGCCGCCCCCGGTGGGCGTTCGTTTGACGCCGATGCCGGTGGCGCTCAAGGCTTGGGCGTGGGCCCGCTCGACCATACGCCGTTGCGTTGGGACCCGTTGACGGGTGCCGCGCTCACCCAGGAAAACGCCGTTCGCGTGGAAAAGATTGTCGCGCGCGGGGATAATGACGAGTAATTGACTCAGCTGATGTATTCGACTGATCCACGTTTCTTTTGAAAGGCCGCACATGAGCGATAGCCAGAACATGTCCGATGAGGTGCGCGCCCGCCTGCGCGCCATTCCTTCCGTCAACGAGCTGCTTGCCGAGTGGCCGGTGGTGAAGGCGGCGGGGGAGACCTGCGACGCGGTGGTCCATGCTGCCGTGACGGCCGAGCTCGACGAGGAGCGCGCCGCCATTCGCGCCGGTGCCGTCCCGCGTTCCAAGCGCGAGCTGGCCTCGGCCATCGAGTGGCGTGCGCATCGCTCCGCGCTGCCGAGCCTGCGTCCCGCCGTCAACGCCACTGGTGTGGTTATCCATACCAACCTGGGCCGCGCCCCGCTCGCGGAGTCGGCCGCCAAGGCCGTGGCCGAGGTCGCGCGCGGGTATAGCACGCTCGAGTACAGCGTCGACACCTGTTCGCGCGGGTCGCGCAAGGAGCACGCCGCGCAACTGATCCGCTCGCTCACCGGTGCCGAGGACGCGCTGGTCGTTAATAACAACGCCGCCGCCGTGCTGTTGGTGCTGGCGACCCATGCCGCAGGCAAGGAGGTCATCGTCAGCCGCGGCGAGCTTGTCGAGATCGGCGGCAGCTTCCGTATCCCCGATGTTATGGAGGCCTCGGGTGCCAAGCTCGTTGAGGTCGGGGCCACCAACCGCACGCACCTGTCGGACTACGAGCGCGCCATCACGTCCGATACGGCGATGATCCTTAAGGTCCATCCTTCCAACTATCGCATCGAGGGTTTTCACGAGGAGGTGGGTTCTCGGGAGCTTGCGGCGCTTGCTCACAAGCATGGCCTGCTGTTCTACGAGGACCAGGGCTCGGGCGCGCTGTTGCCCGACGACATCTTGGTGCGCGGCGGCGAAGAAACCACGTCGGCTTCGGTTTCGGCAGGGCTCGATCTGGTGTCGTGCTCGGGCGATAAGCTGCTCGGTGCCGCACAGGCGGGCATTATCATGGGTCGTCGCGATCTGGTCCAGGCCTGTGGGTCGCATCCGCTTATGCGCGCCCTGCGCCCGGGCAAGTTGGCGCTCACGGCGCTCGAGGCCACGCTGCGTATCTACATGGACGGCGACGACGTGGCCCATCGCGATATTCCGGTGCTCAGCATGCTTACGCTGCCGCAGGCCCATTTGGAACGACGTGCCCGCAAGCTGCGCGATCGTATGGTCTCCGGGCTCGATAAGGCCGGTTGCCCGTGCGCCGTTCAGGTGGAGATCGTCGAGGAATCGTCGACCCCCGGTGGCGGCTCGCTGCCTACCGTGGAGCTGCCCACGATGTGCGTTGCCGTGCGTCTTGTTGACGAGCGCCTGACGGTCGATGCGCTCAAGCGCTCGCTTGTCCAGGACTTCGACACGCCGGTCGTCACGCGAGCCTCGCACGATCGCATTTTGTTTGACGTCCGTACGCTCGTGGGCGATCGCGATATCGAGACGGCGGCATCGACGCTCGTCGCGTGCGTTGAGAAGGCGATTGTTCGATGAGTGAGGTTCAGGCGCTGGTGGAGTGTCCCGTTATCGTTGGCACGGCGGGCCACGTCGACCACGGTAAGTCGGCGCTGATCGAGGCGCTGACCGGCAAGAATCCCGACCGTCTGGAGGTTGAACGCCGTCGCGGTATGACCGTGGAGCTTGGCTTTGGCGAGCTGGCGCTGCCGAGTGGCAAGATCGTCGGCCTGGTCGACGTGCCGGGCCACGCGCATTACCTGCGCGCTATGGTGCAGGGCGCCACGGGTATCGACGTGGCCGTGCTGGTGGTTTCGGCCGTCGAGGGCGTGATGCTGCAGACCCGCGAGCACGTGCATGTGCTGGAGCTGCTGGGCGTTACGCATATGGTGGTCGCGCTGACGATGTGCGACCTGGCTGATGCCGAGATGACCGAGCTTGCCGAGCTTGATGTCGATGACTTTTTGTCGGACACCGTGTTTGCGGACGCGCCGATCGTGCCTGTGTCGTCCAAGACAGGCGAGGGGATCGAACGACTGCTCGCCGTGCTCGACGAGCAGGTGGGTGCCTGCTGGGATGCCTGTCGCGAGCGTGCCGAGCGGAGCGATGCCGCGCCGCGCCTGCCGATTGACCGCTGCTTTACGATCAAGGGCGTCGGCACCGTCGTGACGGGAACGCTGCACGATGCGCCGGTTGCGGTGGGCGACGAGCTGATGGCTTTGCCGTCGCGCACGGTCTGTCGCGTGCGCGGGATTCAGGTGCATGGCGATACGCCGCGAGCACTGCCTGGACAGCGCGTGGCACTCAACTTGGTGGGCGATGCCGTCGCCGCGCTCGATCGCGGTGAGATGCTCGGTGTGGCGGGCCGCTTTGGCCAGACGATGCGTTTTATGATGACGTTTACGTATTTGGGCCGCGAGGGCGCCAAGCCGCGCGTGCTCGAGTCGGGCGCGCGTGTGCATGTGATGGCCGGCACGGCCGAGGTCGTCGGCCGCATCATGCTTTTGGAGGGCGAGGCCCCCATGGCGGTGGGCGAGACCCGTACCGTACAGGTGCGCTTGGAGGAGCCGCTGCCGCTGCGAGCCGGGGACCATGTTGTGGTGCTGTCCTATTCGCCCGTGATGCTTATTGGCGGCGGGCGCGTGCTGCTTTCGCGCTGCCGTCGCTCGCGCGAGCTTTCGGCCGGCGAGCGCGCGCTGTTTGCGGCGCTCGAGTCCGGCAATATCGCGGGCGGTGTGGGCGCTTGGCTGGCGCTGCAGACGCTGCCGGTTACGGCGATTGATGTTGCCGAGGCTTTGGATCTTGGTGTCGGCGAGGTCGATGCCGCACTGCGCGGGTTGGTGGCGCAGGGCTCCGTTCGCAAGCTTGCCGTGGGTGATGCGGACCTCTTGGCGGACGCCGTGGTGCTCGACGCCGCGATGGATGCACTGGCGGCGACCCTGTCAGCCATGCACGCGGCGGCTCCCAAGGAGACAGGCTTTACGCCCGGCGCCGTTGCCCATGCTGCGTGGCCTGCCGCTGATGAAGGCGTTGCCGCGGCCCTGATTTACGAGGGCTGCTCGCGCGGCGTGTGCGCCGCCGAGGGCGCCGAGGTATTCGATCCGCATTCGGCCACCGCGGCGGCACGCGTGGTGCGAGAGGCTTGCGAGCGCATCGTTTCCTTGCTGGACGAAGCTGGCCTCGATGCGCCGACGTTGCCCGAGGTGGGCGAGCAGTTGCAGCTCGATCGCGACACCATGACGCGTGCCCTGCGCGAGCTTTCGCTCAACCGTTCCATCGTGAAGGTCGAGCGCGACGTTGCCCTGTCCGCTGCCGCCGAGGCCCATGCGCGTGAGCTCGTCGCCGCCGCCATTGAGGCGGCCGGCGGCGCTGCCACCACGAGCGTACTGCGCGAGGCCTTGGGTGTGTCGCGCAAGCGTGCCATCAGCATCTTGGAGCACCTAGATGCCGTGCGCTTTACGGTGCTCGACAAGGATGCCGGCGGCCTGAGGTCCTTGCGCTAGATCAGCCACCCCGCCCCTTCAGTTGCGGTGGAATAGTTCCTGTTTTAAGGCTTAGATGCCCCAAACAGGAACTATTCCACCGCAAGTTGGGCTAGGAGGAATGGTCCTCCCCGTCGCGCCGGGCAGTTGCGGCCTGTCCGGTTTGGTAAAATACCGCCGCACTTGGGAACGGATGGGCTCCGGTGGGCTCCGCGGTCCTCAAAACCGTTGCGAGGCGTGCAAAACGTCTTGGATGTGTTCGATTCACATACGTTCCCGCCATATGCTACCAGCGCTTTTGTGCTCGCGGTCTTGCTGCGTGCCGCAAAGGCGCTGTTTTGTTTTTGCACGAGCTTTTCGTAGCGCTGTTATTTCGGTGGCTGTATTTAGCTTCGTGTGCCAGGTTTTGAGCATGCCGATGGGGGTGGTTTGCCGTATGACTACCGTAAGACGGGCCGATCTTTCTTGTGTCGTCCAGGCGGGCGGGATGTCCTCGCGCATGGGCTGTGATAAGGCCCGCATGGCGTTTTGCGGCGAGCCGCTCATCGAGCGCGTGCTGGGCCGGCTGGCGCCAG
>CAJLAV010000131.1:0-5273 GCA_905204735.1 uncultured Collinsella sp.
CGCAAGAAGATGACAGGGCGGAATGTCAATCCTGGTCTAACAGAGCCTTAAATAATCATTTTGAGAACGGGGCTTTGGTGCCAACTGCATACATGGCAGAATGATTTTTAAATCCCCGTCCCAGAAAAATCATTATGCATAGAAAGTCATAATTATCATTTCGTAAACATTTCAATGAAATTAACGCCATGGCGCATACTTGCGGTTAAAATACCGCAAGGCCTAACTACCAACCTTTAAGCCGGTCCGGAGAGACCGGGAAGGAGAATTATGGCGAACAACCATACTGCGGGCACTGCTGCCCGCACCTTCGCGCCCAGCGAGCTTTGCCAGCGCATGCTGGCCAAAACCAGCAAGGGCACCTGCGGTCCCTGCATCCTGTACCTTGAGGATGGGACCATTTTTTATGGCCGTGCATGCGGTGCCGAGGGCACCGCGACCGGCGAGGTCTGCTTCAACACCTCGCTTGAGGGCTACTTTGAGGTCATGACCGACCCGAGCTATGCCGGCCAAATCGTAACCATGACCTATCCGCAGATCGGCAACTACGGTATCGACGAGACCGACGTCCAGTCGGCCTTCCCCGGTGATACCGCCCGCCCCGCGAGCGCTCCCGCCATGCGTGGCATGATCGTCCGCGACATGTGCGCCACGCCTTCCAACTGGCGCTCGGCCGTCAGCGTGCCGGAGTACCTGCGTGCCCACGGCATCGTCGCTATCGAGGGCGTCGACACCCGCGCTCTTGTGCGCCACCTGCGCGACAACGGCTCCAAGATGGGCATTATCTCGACGGAAATCTTTGACGTCGACGAGCTTGCCGAGCGTCTGGCCACCGCGCCGACGCTGGTGGGCGAGAACCTGGTCAAGACCGTGAGCTGCTCTGAGCCCCACACTTTTGCCGCGAGCGATCTGCCTGCTACGCATGACTTTGCGCTTGCCCCTGCCGCTCCTTCCCGCCACAACGTGGTCGCCTACGACTGCGGCGTCAAGCGCGGCATCCTGGAGGGTCTGGTCCGTGCCGGCTGCGACCTTACTGTCGTGCCGTGGGATACGCCCGCGGGTGAGGTGCTCGACATGAATCCCGACGGCGTCTTTTTATCCAACGGCCCCGGCGACCCCGATGCCGTGGTGGAGACCTACGAGCAGGTGCAGCGGCTGATCGGCAAGGTGCCGATCTTTGGCATTTGCCTTGGTCACCAGATGATCAGCTTGGCGTGCGGTGCCCAAATGGAAAAGCTTAAATTCGGTCACCGTGGCGGTAACCAGCCGGTTATGAACCTGGTGAGCCGTCGCGTGGAGATCACCGCGCAAAACCACGGCTTTGGCCTGTTGTTCCCCAGTCTGGGCAAACTGATCCCGGAGCTTTCCGGCGGCGAGGCCGAGCATGCGGCCGATGGCGACCTGCGCGCCTGGGTGCGTCGCGGCATCGCGCCGGTCGTGATGAACGAGCGCTTCGGCCGCATTCGCCTGACGCACGTGAACCTCAACGACGGCACCGCCGAGGGCATCCAGCTGCTCGACGCCCCGTGCTTCTCGGTTCAGTACCATCCCGAGGCCTCGCCCGGCCCCACCGATGCCCACTATCTCTTCACCGCCTTTACGCGACTCATGGACGGCGAGGAGAACTACCTGGACATCGACACCGCGAAGGACCGCCTTGCCGGCTGGAATTTTGCCGACGATGGTTCCGCCGTTCTACCGAACGGCGGACCGGTCGACGCTGCGGCTGCATCTGGCACATCATCTTGCCGCTCTGCTTCGGTCGCGCGGGCATAAGCCCAGCGCGCCCTCGCATCACGGCAACCTGATGCACCAGCTGCACCCTCGCTGACTTTTCCAAAACATTGAGTCAGCCTCTCTAGGAGGTTTTAAACATGCCGAAACGTACTGACATCAAGCGCATCCTCGTCATTGGTTCGGGCCCCATCGTTATTGGCCAGGCCTGTGAGTTCGACTACTCCGGCGCCCAGGCCTGCAAGGTGCTCAAGGAGGATGGCTTTGAGGTCATCCTGGTCAACTCCAACCCGGCGACCATCATGACCGACCCGGGCTTGGCCGACCGCACCTATGTCGAGCCCATCACCGCCGAGTTTATCGAGCGCGTAATCAAGAAAGAGCGCCCGGACGCGCTGCTGCCCACGCTGGGCGGCCAGACCGGTCTGAACGCTGCCGTTGAGCTGGCAAAGGACGGCACGCTCGATAAGTACGGCGTCGAGATGATCGGCTGCGACCTGGCCGCTATCGAGCGCGGCGAGGACCGCAAGCTCTTTAACGAGGCCATGGCCGAGATTGGCCTGGAGGTCGCGCGCTCGGGCTATGCCTACAGCGTGGCCGACGCCGAGGCCATCGCCGAGCGCGTGGGCTATCCCTGCGTGTTGCGTCCGAGCTTTACCCTCGGCGGCGCCGGCGGCGGCATCGCTCACACCCACGAGGAGCTCGTCTCCATCGTGAGCCAGGGCCTGGAGCTCTCGCCCGCCCACGAGGTGCTGGTCGAGGAGTCCATCGAGGGCTGGAAAGAGTACGAGATGGAGGTCATGCGCGACCACGCCGGCAACGGCATCATCGTGTGCTCCATCGAGAATCTCGACCCCATGGGCGTGCACACCGGCGACTCCATCACCGTGGCGCCGGCGCAGACGCTCTCCGACCTTGAGTATCAGCGCATGCGCGTGGCCTCGCTCGCCATTCTGGAGAAAATCGGCGTCGAGACCGGTGGCTCCAACGTGCAGTTTGCCGTGAACCCCAACACCGGCCGCCTGATCGTCATCGAGATGAACCCGCGCGTGAGCCGTTCGTCCGCGCTGGCCTCCAAGGCCACGGGTTTTCCCATCGCCAAGGCCGCCGCGCGCCTGGCCGTGGGCTACACGCTCGACGAGATCGTCAACGACATCACCAAGGCCACGCCCGCCTGCTTTGAGCCCACGATCGACTACTGCGTCGTTAAGGTGCCGCGCTTTGCCTTCGAGAAGTTCAAGGGTACCGACCCCACGCTCACCACGCGCATGAAGGCAGTGGGCGAGATCATGGCGATTGGCCGCACCTTTGAGGAAGCCTTCGGCAAGGCCATGCGTTCGCTGGAGGACGGGCATCAGGGCATTTGTGCCGGTGGCAAGGAAGGTGCCGACAAGCTGAGCGACGATGAGCTCGCTCAGGCCGTGGCAACGCCGACCGAGCACCGCATCTTCTTTGTGGTCGAGGCTCTGCGCCGTGGCTGGGATGTTGCGCGCATCCACGCCATCTGCGGCATCGACCCGTGGTACCTCAACCGCATCAACGATATGGTTCAGGTCCAGGAGAGCATCCGCGGCCTGCGTGTGGAGGATATCGATGCCGATGCGATGCGCTTGCTCAAGCAGTACGGCACGAGCGACGCCGAGATCGCCGCGCTGACCGGCTCGGACGAGCGCTTTGTGCGCGCCTATCGCAAGGGTCTGGGCGTGGTCCCCAGCATGAAGACGGTCGATACCTGCGCTGCGGAGTTCTCGAGCGCCACGGAGTACCACTACAAGACGTACGAGAACATCTACCGCACAAGCCCGGATGCCAAGAAGTGCGTGGCTCCCGACGAGACCACGCCGGCGGACAAGCCCAAGGCGATGATCCTGGGCGCCGGCCCCAACCGCATCGGCCAGGGTATCGAGTTCGATTACTGCTGCGTGCACGCGAGCTACGCGCTGGCGGCCCGCGGCTTTGAGACCATCATGGTCAACTGCAACCCCGAGACCGTTTCGACCGACTACGACACCTCGGACCGCTTGTACTTTGAGCCGCTCACCTACGAGGACGTCATGGATGTCATCGATGTTGAGCGTCCCGACGGCGTCGTGGTGACGCTCGGCGGCCAGACTCCGCTTAAGCTGGCGCGCATGCTCGAGGAGAGCGGCGTGAACATCATGGGCACCAAGCCCGATGCCATTGACTTTGCCGAGGACCGCGAGCGCTTTGCCGCCCTGCTCGACAAACTGGGCATTATGTATCCGCCGGCGGGCCAGGCAACCTCGTTTGAGGAAGCCGAGGCCGTGGCCGCGCATATCGGCTACCCGCTGCTGGTGCGTCCGAGCTACGTGCTGGGCGGCCGCGGCATGATGATCGCCTACGATGCCGAGCATCTGCGCGATTACATGGCCGAGGCCGCGCGCATTAGCCCCGACTACCCGGTGTATCTGGACCGCTTCTTGGAGGGTGCGATTGAGTCCGATGTCGACGCCCTGTGCGATGGCGAAGAGGTCTACATCGGCGGCATTCTGGAGCATATCGAGGAAGCCGGTATTCACTCCGGCGACTCTGCGACCTGCATCCCGCCGTTCAGTTTTAGCGAGAGCCTGCAGACAAAGCTTCGCGAGACCACCCGTCGCATCGCGATGGCGCTGGGAGTCCGCGGTCTGGTCAACGTGCAGTATGCCATCAAGGGCGAGACCGTTTACGTGATCGAGGCCAACCCGCGTGCCAGCCGTACCGTGCCGTTCATCTCCAAGGCCACCGGCGTGCCGCTGGCCAAGTGCGCGGCGCGTATCATGGCGGGCGATTCCATCGCGAGCCTGGGCCTGCCGAGCGACGAGCGCCAGCTGGACTGGTTCTGCATGAAGGAAGCCGTTATGCCCTGGGGTCGTTTCCCGGGCGCTGACGTTATCCTGGGGCCCGAGATGAAGTCGACGGGCGAGGTCATGGGTATCGCTAAGAGCTATCCCGAGGCATACGCCAAGACGCAGCTGGCGATTGACTACAAGCTGCCCGACCCGAGCGCCGGTAAGGTGTTCATTAGCGTGTGCGACCGCGACAAGCGTCATATCCTTTCGGTCGCCCGTATCCTGCGCTACCTGGGCTTTGATATCTGCTCCACCGAGGGCACGGCGCGCGTGCTGCGTGGAGGCAACGTGACGTGCGAGGTCGTGGAAAAGATTAGCGGCCCGCACGACGGCGAGCGTCCCAACATTGGTGACCTCATCGCCGATGGCAAGATTGCGGTAATCATCAATACGCCGTACGGCCCGGGCTCGCGTGGCGATGGCTACCTGCTACGCACCGAGGCCGTCCGTCGTGGCGTGACCTGCGTGACGGCGATGTCTGCGGCCAACACGTACGTGAGTGCCATCGAGGCCGTGCGCGAGGACGAGCAGGGTCACGGCAGCGCCAACGACATGGGCATGGACGTCATCGCCCTGCAGGACCTGCCGCAGCACATGGTGTAGTTGACCTGGCCGGCCGGGGCGGGAGGGGCCGAGATTTCCCCCTTTCGCTCCGGCTGCAAGCAGAGTCGCTCAGGAGGAAACTCG
>CAJLAV010000132.1:0-5193 GCA_905204735.1 uncultured Collinsella sp.
GTATTTTTTTGCTAAAAAGCGGTGCTTCATTTGCTTTCCTCCTCAAGAAATTCAGTAAATTTATCAAGTCCCTCTTTGAGGAGCTTGGAGTCAAAAGCGTAGCCTATCCTGACCGCTCCTTCCATTTCAAAAGCGGCTCCAGGTGTGAACAGCAGGCCTTTTTCTTTGATGAGCCTCTTGCAGAGCTCATAAGACGGCATATCCAGATCGTAATACACAAGGGCTGTCGTTCCGGCAACAGGTCTCAGGTAGTGTACCTGCGGAGTGCTGTTTACCCAGTCATCCAGTATCTGGCGGTTCTTTTTGAGGATGGCTCTGTTCCTTTCAAAGATCTTTTCCTTGTTGGCAAGGGCAAGGCGCTTATTTGAGGTCAAGGCCGCATGGCTCGCCTCGAGACCGGCGGCACCCACAATAGCGACGAGTACGCAGTCGACATCGTCGCGACGCGCGAGCTCGCAAACCGCCTGCGCGCCAACGCCGAGCTTCGTTCCCTCGGGCAACTCCTGCAGCACGGCGTCATCGCCATGAGCGACATCGGCCACGGCAACCGCCGAAACCGAGAACTCGCGGGCAGCGGCAACAAGCTCGGAGGTACTGGAGTTAACGGACAGCGCCGTCACCTGCAGGCGATCGGCATGCTGGCGGCACACATCGAGCGCCTGGGTGCCGATGGAGCCCGTACAACCCAGGATGGCAACACGGAGGCGTCCATCGGGGCCATACGTCGTCTGGAATGACATTACAGCACGCCTCCGATCATCAGCATCAGCTGCGCGGTGATGCAGCCGAAGATAAGCGAATCGCTACGATCGAGCATGCCGCCGTGGCCCGGGATAAGGTTGCCGGAATCCTTGACGCCCACACCGCGCTTGATGCGCGACTCGATAAGGTCGCCGATAACGCCCAGAATGGACACGACCACGCCGCACAGCAGCGCATAGGGCAGGCTGAGCTTGAAGAAATGCGTCGCCCACAGGATGAGCCAAATCAAAACCGAGCCCAGGATGCCGCCAACAAACCCCTCCCAGCTCTTTTTGGGAGAGATCTTGGGAACCATCTTGTGTTTGCCGATACGGCTACCCACGATATAGGCAAACGAATCGGAGACCCAGAGAGACGCGCAAACACCCACCGAAAGCAGGGCGCCGGCAAAACCGGGCACGGCATCGCGCAGCAGCACGATAGCCGACAGCATAAAACCGGTGTAGATGGGACCCATGAGTGTCACGGCAACATCGGATATGCGGGTACGCGGCGACCAGACATACCAAATGCCCACAGCGAGCATCAGGGCAAAAAGCAGGGCATTCAGCAGCATCGAATCGCCCAACGCCGACAGCGGAAAGAGCACGGCGGCAGCGATACCCATGCGCTCGTTAGCCATCTTGCCATCGAGCCTTGTCATACGGAAAAACTCATAGCAGCACAGACCGCTCATGACGGAAACAAAGATGGCCGTGGGCACAATACCCAAAACCAGGCACAGGATAAAGACAACGGCATAGACGATACCGGCGGCGGCACGGGTGATAAAGCCGGCAAGCCACGAACCGGTGCCATTCTTCGCTGCGGGCGCTCCCGCAGCGACAGCCTTGCGCTCAGATGTCTTGGGAGCAATTGCCTTGGGACGATCGGACACGATTAAGCCTCCTCGGTCTTGCTCAGACCACCAAACCTACGGTCACGGCCCTGATAGGCCAAAATGGCGTCGACAAGGCCCCAACGATCAAAGTCGGGCCAATAGGTATCGGTGACGTAGAATTCGGAATAAGCCACCTGCCACAGCAGATAGTTCGAAAGGCGCAGCTCACCAGAAGTGCGAATCACAAGCTCAGGATCGGGAAGGCCAGCGGTATAGAGGTGGGAAGCCACCATGTCATCATCAATTGAGCCAGGATCGATCTTACCGGCGGCAGCGTCGAGTGCGATCTGACGGACAGCGCGGGTAATCTCGGCACGCGCGCCGTAGTTGACGGCAAGCGCCAGCGTCATGCCGGTGTGATTGGCGCACTCGGCAAGACCGCGTTCAAAAACGTCGCGGGTCTTCTTGGGCAGCGCGGAAATGTCACCCAAAAAGACAACGCGCACGTTTTCGCGCTTCAGAAGCGGCAGCTCGTCGATAAACGTCTTGGCAAACAGGTGCATCAAGACGTTGACCTCATGCTGCGGGCGGTTCCAGTTTTCGGTAGAAAACGCATAGGCCGAAAGCACGTCGACGCCCAGACGCACGCAGGCGGTAATAATCTCACGAAGGGAGACGATACCCGCCTTGTGGCCCTCGGTGCGTGCAAGACCGCGCGACGTGGCCCAACGACCGTTGCCGTCCATGATGCACGAGATATGGTGCGGAATGTTATTGAGGTCAAGGTCGGAAAAACCGACGCCCGCAGGGGCGTCGGCAAAGTACTCGACCAGTTTATGCTCGTCGTATTGCACCTTAGATCTCCATGACCTCGGCTTCTTTTTCCTTCAGAAGCTCCTCGACCTTGGCGACATACTCATCGGTGTGCTTCTGGACCTTGGCCTGCTCGCGACGGACATCGTCCTCGGTGAGCTCCTCATCGCGCTCAAGCTTGTTGTTGAAGTCGCGACGGATGTTACGGATAGACACCTTGGCCTGCTCGGCGTAATCGCGGCACTCCTTGACGAGCTCGCGACGGCGCTCCTCGGTGGGAGCCGGGAACGGCAGACGAACGACGGTGCCATCGGAGTTGGGGGTAATACCCAGATCGGAAGCGCCGATGGCCTTGACGATAGCGTTGATGAGTGCCTTGTCCCACGGCTCGATGAGCAGCATGTGGGCCTCGGGGGTCTTGACGGCGGCAACCTGCGTGACCGGCGTGGGAACACCGTAATAATCGACGGTGATGTCGGACAGAATGTTGGCATTGGCGCGGCCGGTACGGACCTTGGAGAAGTTATGCTTGAGGGACTCGAGCGACTTGTCCATATGGGCGGTGATGTTCTCTGCCATGCTTAATCCTCCTGATAGACGAGCGTGCCGACGGGCTCACCCGAAAGCGCGCGCTTGACGGTGTCCTCGCCATCGATGTTGAGGACCAAAATCGGCATACGGTTATCCTGGCACAGTGCCGTAGCCGTGGAATCCATAACCTGCAGACCGCGGACGAGAACCTCGTGATAGGTAATCTTGTCAAAACGGACGGCGTCGGCGCACTTGACGGGATCTTTGTCGTAGATGCCGTCAACCTTGGTGGCTTTAATCAGAATCTCGGCGCCGATCTCGCACGCACGAAGAGCCGCGGCGGTGTCGGTCGTAAAGTACGGATTGCCCGAACCGGCGGCAAAAATAACGACGTTGCCCTTGGAAAGGTGGTTGATGGCGCGACGGCGAATATAGGGCTCGCAGATCTCGTTCATCTGGATAGCGCTCATCACGCGGCAGGGAACATCGTTATGCTCGAAGGCATCCTGCAGGGCGAGCGCGTTCATAACGGTAGCCAGCATGCCCATGTAGTCGGCCTGAGCACGCTCCATGCCACCGGCAGCGCCGGCCATGCCGCGGAAAATATTGCCGCCGCCGACAACGACGCCGACCTCATGGCCAACGGCTAGCAGCTCCTTGACCTGCTTGGCAAGATGGTCGGTAACCTTGGGGTCGATGCCATATTGGCCGTCGCCCATCAGTGCTTCGCCGGAAAGCTTAAGAAGCACGCGTTTATATCGGATGTCGGACAAAGCGATCCTCCTTTAATTAGACTCTCAATATGATATCAAAGGCTCTGATAAGAGCCATGAAAAAGCAGGCTGTGAGTAAAACCCACAGCCTGCTCATTACCAGCTACAAAAGCTTATTTACTCGCCACGGACCAGACGGTCAAAGGCAACGACGGTAATGGTGTCGCTGAGCTCCTTGGAGACCTGCTCAGCGTACTTCTTGATGGTGAGGGAGCTGTCCTTGATGAACTCCTGCTCGGTGAGCACGGACTGCTTGTAGAACTTCTCCAGACGGCCGACAGCCATCTTCTCCTGAATAGCCTCGGGCTTGCCGGACTCGGCAGCCTGGGCCATGTAGATCTGCTTCTCGTGCTCGACGGTCTCGGCCGGAACCTGATCGCGGGTAGCGCAGATCGGGGCGACGGCGGCAACCTGAAGGGCAACGTCGTGAGCGAAGGTCTTGAAGGACTCAGCCTGAGCGGTCTCGGCCTTCTCGAAGGCGAACTCGACGAGGACGCCGATCTTACCACCCATGTGGATGTAAGAAGCGAGCGCGCCGTTCTCGGCCTTGCGGGCAGCGAAGCGGGAGATCTTCATGTTCTCGCCCATGATGTGAATCATCTCGGTGAGCTCGGAGGAAACGGTCTCCTCACCCATCGGCTTCTCGAGCAGAGCGTCGACGTCAGCAGGCTCGGTGGTAGCGACAACCTCAGCGACCTTGGAAGCAAAGCCAGTGAACTTGGCGTTGGAGCCAACGAAGTCGGTCTCGCAGGAGAGCTCGAGCAGAGCGCCGGTCTTGCCATCCTCGGAGACGAACGCGGCGACAGCGCCCTCGTTGGTCTCACGGCCAGCCTTCTTGGCAGCCTTGGCAAGGCCGTTCTTACGCAGAACGTCGACAGCGGCGTCCATGTCGCCGTCAGCCTCGACGAGAGCCTTCTTGCACTCCATCATCGGGGAGTCGGTCATCTCGCGGAGCTGCTTGACCATAGCGGCGGTAATCTGGGCCATTGTGGTTCCTTTCAAAGAGATGAAAAAGAATTAACTAAGACTGATTTACTCGGCCTTGGGCTCAGCGGCCATCTCGGCCTCGGAGACCTGCTCCTTGCCGGAGCCAGCGAGGCAGGCGTCAGCCATGAGCTCGCACATAAGGGTGACAGCGGAGATAGCGTCATCGTTGCAGGGGATGCCGTACTCGACCTCGTCGGGATCGGAGTTGGTGTCGATCAGAGCGACGACGGGGATGTTCAGGCGCTGGGCCTCCTTGATGGCGTTCTCCTCGCGCTTGGTGTCGATGACGAAGAGAGCCTGGGGCAGACCCTTCATGTCGCGGGCGCCACCGAGGTTGGTCTGGAGCTTGGTGAGCTCCTTGCCGAGAACAGCCTGCTCCTTCTTGGGCAGAACAGCCATGCGTCCGTCCTCGACCATGGCCTCGAGCTCCTCCATGCGGTTGATGCGGGAGCGGATGGTGACGAAGTTGGTCAGCATGCCGCCGAGCCAACGCTGGTTGATGTAAGG
>CAJLAV010000133.1:0-5187 GCA_905204735.1 uncultured Collinsella sp.
ACATGTGCGGATGAATGTGGGAAGTGTTCGGATGAAGTTGATAATCAAGGGGCGGGCGTGCCGTGCTTCCTTTACCGAAAATCCATTTGGTAAACCCGGCGCCCGTGGGTAAAATAAGGTCGACGGCAGCCCAAGTAGTGAAGAGCTGGGCAGCGCCGTTGCTTGGATTAAGGGGTCATCGCCTTAGCGGCGTCGACCCCTCTTTTTATGCTTCGTACGCTGCTTGAGTGCCTCGGTAAGTCCGATAAGCGCCGTGAGGAGCGAGACCAAAGCGGTCAGGAGCTTCACAAAATCAGTCAGATCGGTCATGGGCATCACCTCCCGTCGCATGGAGGGCGCTGCCCGGCACATGGAACTGCCGTCAACAACTGCAATTCTATCAAAGTACTGCTATAAATACGAATATATGTTCGATAATAACAGTGACGTGATTCTCTCAAAGTGTGGCTTTACGCAAGGATGCCGGAAAGCTGCACTGTGCGATTTCATGTCCGCACGGACACTTATTCTTACGGCAATGTAGCTGCCTGTGAAACAGGCGGCAGTTGACGGAGAAAGGCCCAACCGTGTCAGCTGAAAAGACGCCGTGTATCTCGGCTATCGATACGACGAACTTTGCGCGCCAGATTGTGCTGGACTTTGAGTTTGCGCCGGTGCCAAAGCAGCGTCAGCGCCGTGGACTGTGCAATGAGATTATCGAGGCCGGCGCCGTCAAGCTCGATTACCACGGCAACGTTATGGGCGAGTTCTCGCAGTTTGTACAGACGGAATTTACCGAAGGCGTTGCGTTCCCCGTCCGCGAGCTCACAGGGATATCGGCCGTGGGCACCGCGATGGCCGATCCGCTCTACATGGTGATCAAAAGGCTCAGCGATTGGATCGGGCGCTACTCCGCCCAGGTGGTCTGTTGGAGCGGGGCGGATCGTCGACAGCTTTTGATCGAGTGTCAAGCAAAGCACATCGATCTTTCCGCATTTCCTACGGACTGGGCCGACCTGCAGGCGTTTTACACCTCGATCATGGACATGAGCAGCCACGGGTGCGTCTCTTTGAGTGACGCAGCGACGTGGTTTGGCATCGAGTTCGACGAGTCGACGGGTCACGCCCACAGCGCCCTAGCCGATGCGCGCGTGACCGCCAAGCTGCTCAAGCAGATGATGGACGGGGACTACCGCGTGAGCCAGCGCGCCCAGGAGGTCCGTCAACGGTGGGGGATGGGCGAGCGAGCTCAGACGCGCCTTTCCAGCAAGTGCTCCGAGCTGGGCGACCTGCTGCTAAAGCTGAAGGCGGAGGGGGTAGGCCTTTTGAGAACGCCATTCGGTTTGGCATGGCGGGGCTGTAAGCGCGAGCCCGCCCTGCTGTTTGAATCGAAGCGTCAACCAGTATGACGAGCTGTCTGGTCTGTCTGCCTACGCCCCCGCAATCCCGCGTGCCACGCTCAGCAGCTCGTACTCCCTCTGACTCCACTGGCGTAGCTCGGCTGCGTCGACGGCATCGCGACACATATCCAGGAACACCTCGGCGCTCTCGCAGAAATACTTGCGGGCAAAGTCGACCGAGCCGTCCGCGATGCACGCGCCGTCGGCAAAGAGCTTCCAGCTAGATGGCTCACGCGAGTCGTCTCCGAACAGCTTAATCTGCAGCACATGCGGATTGCCAGCAGCACAGAGCTTTTCCTCGAGCTTCTGTACCGTAAAGCGCATATGGTGGGAGAGACTACTCTTGACCATGGCCGAGGCATAGCTGCTCGGCCCGTCCAGAAGATGCATGCGTTTTGGCTGTGCGACCAGGTTGTGGAAGTTGCGCTCGCTGCGCACGGAGAAATTGTCCATACGGACTCCTTTCATCGATGTTGGCAGGGCCACCGTGCCTCTTGGCCGGTTGGCGTCGGGATCGTGGAGCCAACTCTCTACCCCGACTCTGGATAAAATGCGCCCGCTCCTTGCGGGCAAGAGGAAGTCTATCAACGTGTACGGACAGAAATCAAGCGCCGCCTGCGAAATGACGCGTGAACGGCGTTGGTTTCCCAAGTGATTATTCGGCTTTCATCCGGAAAAGTGTCGAAATCAGCCGTGTAAAAGTACGGAAAAGTGTCGAAATAGGCACCTTAAAACTTCGGAAAAGTGTAGCTGGATGACAAAACAGCACTTAGAAGCCGGTGCTGGATGCGGGATCCTGCGGCCGCCTTCAGCTCTCGCTACTCGTCGTCTCCGTCGTTGGGGTCGCCCTTGAGGGTGTTGATGTCCAGGTACTCGTCATCGTTCTCTTTTTGCTGGGTCTCCGACTCCGCTTGGGTGGGGCCGGAGAACAGCCGGAATCCCTCAAACGCAATGACGCCGAGCAGGGCAATGACAATGGCGATAAAGGCAACCTTGACTGCCTGCGGAAATTCCGAAAAACGCAGCGCCTTTTCCTCGGCGTAATAATCGGCGAAGCGCTCTTCGCCCGTGCTTTTGGTATACGCCGGCGCGGACGCGGCCTCCGGGTCATATTCCGGTGCAGGCGTGGCAGCGTACGGATCGTTGAGATAATCGCTCGATGCGGTGCCATAATCCTCGGTCTCGATGCGACCGGCGTCAGCATAGCCATCGGAATAATCGGAATATGCCGCACCGCCCTCATAGTCCGCGGCGCTCGTGTTGGCGGCAAAAAGCGGGTTAACTGGAACGTCGAGCGCCGGCATGCCGGTAGAGGTCTCATCCAGATCGGCTGCAGCCCAGGAATCGTAGGCAACCTGATGGGCAACGGGCTCATCGAGCCTTGTGACCGGAGGCTTGCGTGCCGCAGGAACAGGCAACTGCTGGGCGCTGTACATAACGGTGCTGTTGGCCGATTTGCCCTGCGTCGCTGCAGCGAGAAATGCCGCCGTCTCGGACGGGTCGCTTGCGGGGCGGGGAGCGGGTGTGGGCGCCGAAGTGGGTGTGGGTGTAGGCGCGGGCGTCGAAACGGGCGACTGCGCAGGAGTCGGCGCAGATGCGGGCTTAGGCGCAAGTGCGGGATTGGGGCTTGACGGGCGAGCCCCGCCGCCCATGAGTTCGTCGGCGGTCCACGGGCGATCATCCATCACGTCGTCAAGGCTCAGCGAAAACAAGTCGTCTTCACCCTCATCGAACATGCGGTGCACATGTCCACCAATTGCCGGAATCAATCCGCGACCGGTGCATGATGCCTTGCTCAACGCCATTCTGTTCCACCCTTTCGAAATACTAATGACATCGATTATATGGAACTTTCCAAGCGGCTCGGTCTTGGATTCATGCTTTCCAGAACTCGCGCCCAAAAGGGGAGGGGCAATCCAGGTGAGTGCCTACTTGTCGCCTGCTGCCGCCTTGGCCTCATTGAGGTAGCTATAGAAGCTGTATTTGGAGATGCCAAAGAACTCGCAGGCGCGTTCGCTCGACTTGGAAATGAGGAAGGCACCGCGACGGTCGAGGTAGCCAATGGCGCGGATGCGCTCGTCTTTGGTCATGAGCGCCGCGGGCTTGCCCACAAACTGTTCGCACTCGCGTAGCAGATCCTCGAGCAAGTCGCCTATGTTTTTGGTAATGGGCTCAGGCTCGGTGTAGCCCGTGCCGCCGATGCCGGTAAAGGCGTCGAGCGAGCGCTCAAATGCTTTCATAAGCGTAATGTCAAAGTTGATGCCCAAAATGCCGACGGGCTTGCCCTCGTCGTTGCGGATAAAGATCGTCGAGGACTTGAGCAGCTTGCCGTCGGTGGTTTTGGTGAGGTACGGCTCGCGGTCGCGTACGTCGGTGGCACCCTCGTGCATGGACTCAAACACAATGTGGCTGGGACCGTCGCCCAGCTTGCGCCCGCTTACGTGGCCGCTTTCGATCACCACGATAGAGTGGTCAACGTCCTCGGTCTCCAGGTCGTGGACGACAACTTCGCAGTTGGGGCCAAATTGCAGCGCCAAACCGTGTGCGAGGCGCTTGTAAAACTCAATCTGTGCGGGGGTCATGGGTGCCTTCCTAAAAATTAGTTTGGGCACACTTTGCCATAAACCCCACTTGTTCGCAAATAGCGAAGGTGTCGCTGCGTTATGTGACCGTTCGGCGGCGAAAAGGTACCGATTACGGCAACAAACAATTTGTTAGATTTTCCAATCAAAAAGTGTGATAGAACAGTGCTAACAAACTTTTTGTTTGGCATCCACATAAAAGTTCAGCCGCATGAATGGGAATGGGCTGGAACGCGTATGCGGGGGCCGGCAAGAGAGGACTTAAGGAGTTCACCGTATGGCCGATAAGATCCAGTGGGCGAGCAACACGATGCCCAAGAGCGATGACAAGCACTTGGGAATCATGAGTCTCGACCACGTGAAGAAGGCCCGCGCCTTCCACCAGTCGTTCCCCCAGTACACCGTCACTCCGCTTGCCCGCCTGGACGGCCAGGCCGCGCGCCTGGGCCTGTCCAACCTGTGCGTTAAGGACGAGAGCTATCGCTTTGGCCTCAACGCCTTTAAGGTTCTGGGCGGCTCGTTTGCCATGGCCAACTACATTGCCGACGAGACCGGCAAGGACGTTGCCGACTGCACCTTCGATTACCTGACCTCCGATCAGCTGGCCGAGGACTTTGGCCAGGCTACCTTCTTTACCGCCACCGACGGCAATCACGGCCGCGGCGTGGCATGGGCTGCCAACAAGCTGGGCCAGAAGGCCGTCGTGCACATGCCCAAGGGTTCCACCAAGCCCCGCTTTGATAACATCGCCGCCGAGGGCGCCACGGTGACCATCGAAGAGGTCAACTACGACGAGTGCGTGCGCATGGCCGCCGCCGAGGCCGACGCCTGCGAGCGCGGCGTCATCGTTCAGGACACCGCTTGGGAGGGCTACGAGAAGATCCCGTCTTGGATCATGGAGGGCTATGGCACCATGGCTTCCGAGGCTGCCGAGCAGCTGCGCGAGATGGCCATCAACCGCCCGACGCACGTCTTTGTCCAGGCTGGCGTGGGTTCGCTCGCCGGCGCCGTGGTGGGTTACTTCACCAACCTGTATCCCGATAACCCGCCCACCTTTGTCGTGGTTGAGTGCGCTCCTGCCGCCTGCCTGTACAAGGGCGCTGCCGCCGGCGACGGCGACCCGCGCATCGTGGACGGCGACATGCCCTCCATCATGGCTGGTCTGTGCTGCGGCGAGCCCAACATCCTGGGCTGGGATATCCTGCGCAACCACACCACTGCCTTCG
>CAJLAV010000134.1:0-5184 GCA_905204735.1 uncultured Collinsella sp.
CCGCGTGCGCCGACGCCAGCTTTGTGGAAGGCGATGACTACGTCGCCGCGACTGAGGAGGACTGGGGTCGCGAGTACCTGGCGCTCGAGATGAGCGTGAAGGCCGTGGCAAACGAGGACGAGGCCATCGCACACATCAACCGCTACGGCACGATGCACTCCGAGGCCATCGTTGCCGAGGACACGGATGCTTGCGAGCGCTTCCTGGATGCGGTCGATGCCTCGGCCGTGTACGCTAACGCCAGCACACGCTTCACTGACGGCGGCGAGTTTGGCCTGGGCGCCGAGATCGGTATCTCGACCCAAAAGCTCCATGCCCGCGGCCCCTTCGCCGCCGAGGCCCTCACCACTTACAAATACAAGCTCCGAGGCACCGGTCAGGTCCGCCCCTAACGACCGCGCAAGAAAAACCGCCACAAAGGTGCCTGTCCCCTTTGTGGCGGTTTAAGGTGGCGTGGGCGGTTAGGCCTGGAAGGTATCGCGGTCGGGGGCGAAGGACTGCATGGCCGCGATGGTGCGGTCAAAGAGCTCGGTGAGCTCCCAGCCCAACATCTCGGCGCCCTGCGAAATCACGTCGCGCGAGCAGCCGGCGGCAAAGCGCTTGTCCTTAAACTTCTTCTTGAGCGACTTGGTCGTAAAGTCCATAACGCTCTTGCTCGGGCGCATGATGACTGCAGCGCCGATCAGGCCGGTGAGCTCATCGCAGGCAAACAGGATTTTTTCCATCTGCAGCTCGGGTTTGGGCAGCGAGGTGTTGAAGTCCGACGTGTGCGTCTGGATGGCGCGAATGAGCTCGGGAGACGCACCTTCGCCCTTAAGAATCTCGGCAGCATAGATGGTGTGGTTCATGGGGTCGTCCTCATGCTCCTCCCAATCCAAGTCGTGCAGCAGGCCGACGATGCCCCAAAACTCCTCGTTCTCGGGGTCGAACTCGCGCGCAAAGTAGCGCATGGTGTCCTCGACCGTCTCGCCATGGGTGATGTGGAACGGGTCTTTGTTGTGCTCGTTAAGCAGTTCAAACGCGCGGTCGCGGGTGATTCCGGCGGAAAGCGGCTCTGCCATAGGAGACTCCTTGTGCTCGTGGGTAACGATAAGAATGAATACTACTAGAACAAGAAAACCACCACAAAGGTGCCTGTCCCCTTTGTGGTGGTTTTTGGCGCGGTTGGGTTAGTTGAGGGCGGCTTGGGCTAGGCGGGCTTCGGCGTCCTCCTCGGTGACGCCCAAGGCCACGGCGAACTCCTCGATGGAGCGGCGCTTGGCTTCCTTGAGTACGCGCATGTAGTAGGAGCTGGGCTTTTTATCAGCTTCCTCGGCCTGGCGAATGCGGTGCATCATGGTCTTTGCCACGCGGACCGTCTCGGGCGCACCCAGCTTGAGCTGCTGCTTAAAGTGCGTCTCCTCAAGTGAGCTGTTGCGCTCGGTGAAGGTGTCGCACTCCAGCTCGTCATAGTGGCTCAGCAGGTGCTCGGCATCTTGCTGAGAGATGGCGGCGTGCAAACGATCGGCCTGCGCCACGGGGTACATGAGGATCGTCTGCGCATGTCCCTGCTTGGTCTCGAGCAGCAGCATGGGCTGCGGCGTGTCGTCCCTAAAACCGACGACGGTGCAGACTCCCTGACCCGGATGAATGACGTGTTGACCGATTGAGAACATGCTACCTCCAACTTATACGAATTTACGTATGTCTAGAATAACACGCTGACGTGCGCAAATTCTCACTTTATGCAGGAAAAGCACACAACTCCGATAGGTAAGAGTATTCGATAACAGACGCAGCTCATTCACACCTTTATGCATTTTCAACGCCTGCATAATCTGCAGGCAGACCGGCATCTTTGAGTGACTCCATACAAGCTGTAGTCAATTTTGTGCATATGCAATATCGATTGGCTTTACCCTGCGACAGTGCCCGTCGCTTGTGATAGAGTGCTACAAACTCTGGCTTTTGCCCTACGAGTGACCAAGAGCTCGGGGGCTTTAACACAAGGAGGATCTATGCCCGAGAAGATTGAAGAGCTGGTACGCGCTGCGCTTGCTGCGGCCCAGGAGGCCGGCGACCTTTCCGCATTTGAACTTGACGATTGCGCTATCGAGCGACCGGCTGACACTTCTCATGGCGAGTGGACCTCTACCATGGCCCTGAAGTCCGCCAAGCTGGCCCACTGCGCCCCGCGCAAGATCGCCGAGGCCATCGTTGCCCATATGCCCGAGGACCCCGCGATTGAGAAAGTCGAGATCGCGGGCCCTGGCTTCATCAACTTCTACCTCTCCGTTGCCGTCAAGAATGCCATCTTTGGCGAGGCTCGCGAGAAGGGCATGGACTTCGCTAAGTCCAACGTCGGTGGTGGCCTGAAGACCCAGGTCGAGTTCGTTTCCGCCAACCCCGTCGGCCCCATGCACATTGGCCACGGCCGCTGGGCCGCGCTGGGCGACTCGCTCTGCCGTGTTATGGACCACGCCGGTTACGACATCCAGCGTGAGTTCTACATCAACGACCACGGCTCTCAGATGAACACCTTCGGCAACTCCATCAGCACGCGCTATATGCAGCTTGCCGACATCATCGCCAAGCAGGGCGTGGATATCGACGAGGCTCACAAGATCTTGATCGCCGACCGCGACGCCTTTGTCGCCGACGAGAACGACGAGCATCCCGAGACCCATCCGTATCAGGACAACTTTGCCGAGACCCTGGGCAAGGACTCCTACGGCGGCGACTACATCATCGACGAGGCTGCTGAGTTCTGGCGCACCGACGGCGATAAGTGGGTCGACGCCGATCCTCAGGAGCGCATGGAGAGCTTCCGCGAGCGCGGCTACGTAAAGATGGTCGACAACATGCGCGACCTCTGCCACGCCGTCAATTGCGACTTCGATCGTTGGTTCTCCGAGCGCTCGCTGTATGTGAAGGACACCGAGGGCGAGACCGCCGGCACCTCCGCCGTCGACCGCGCTTTTGAGAAGCTCGACAAGATGGGCTACCTCTATACCAAGGACGGCGCCCTGTGGTTCCGTTCCACCGATCTGGGCGACGACAAGGACCGCGTGCTGATCAAGTCCGACGGCGAGTACACCTACTTTGCCTCCGACGTCGCCTATCACTGGGATAAGTTCCAGCGCGTCGACCACGTCATCGACATCTGGGGCGCCGACCACCACGGCTACATCGAGCGCGTCCGCTGCGTCTGCGATGCCTTGGGTTACCCCGGCAAGTTCGAGGTTCTGCTGGGCCAGCTCGTCAACCTGCTGCGTAACGGCAAGCCCGTCCGTATGTCCAAGCGCAAGGGCACCATGGTGACCCTGCAGGAGCTCGTCGACGAGGTTGGCTCCGACGCCGCTCGTTACACGCTCATCTCCAAGAGCTCCAACCAGATGGTCGACTTCGATATCGAGGCCGTCAAGAAGCGCGACAACTCCAACCCGGTCTATTACGTGCAGTACGCTCACGCCCGCGTGTGCTCCATCCTGCGTCGTGCCGCTGACGTTACGCCCGAGCAGGCTGACGAGATGGGCATGAAGGCCGTTGCCGCCAAGGCCATCGGTGAGAACGTCGATTACTCGCTGCTGACCGACCCGACCGAGCTCGCCCTTTCGCGTAAGCTCAACGAGCTCACCGACCTCATCGCCAGCTGCGCTCGCGACCGCGCTCCGTTCCGTCTGACGCACTTTGCCGAGGAGCTCGCCGGCGACTTCCACAGCTTCTATGCTGCTTGCCAGGTGCTGCCGAGCGAGGGCCGTCCCGTCGACCCCGAGCTTTCGCGTGCCCGTCTGGCCGCTTGCGATGCCGTCCGCGTGACGCTCGCCCTGGTGCTCACCCTTGTTGGTGTCTCCGCTCCCGAGCAGATGTAATCTGCGGGTCATTTGACCGTACAGACTTGGTTTAACTAAGCCTTGAAAGCCCGATCTCCCACGGAGGTCGGGCTTTTTTGCAAACGCCGACGTATTGACGAATTTGGAACTGCTGGAAATACGAAACTATGCCGGTTTACTACGATGAATTGAGATATTCCAACCACGCCGGCTTTTAGCTAAAAAGTGCAAGGCATCTACCTGCGGTTTTAGTTCAACAAGTTTCGGAGTGGTCGCGGTTGAGCGATTCATCGTAGTAAACCGCCATAGTTTTGGCGGAGGCAGTCAGATTTGTGGGCGGTAAACCAAAGAGTGTCCCTTTTGAATAGTCGTTTAAGAACGTCCCCAATGACTAAGTTGCAGGTGGCGGCGGTTGTGTTACACTAACGCTGCGTATATGACGCAAATATCTCGATACAGATCAATGATGTCCGTCGGTATTTGACGGAGCTAGACTGTTTAGCCGCCCTGAAGGTTTATGCAGGGAGCATGTGATCACAGGGCTTGAAAAGAAAGTTGAGCAAACACTGTGTCTGATCAACAGCAAGAAAACGAAATAACGACGACGCAGACCGCTCCCGCTGCACCGGTTGCGTCGGACCAGGTCGCGGCGCCCGCGCAAGCCTCGGCTCCTGAGACGCCTAAGGCTGCTTCGACGCCTACGCCTGCAGCGGCTGAGAAGGCCGTGCATGCAACTGGTGAGGAGGCTGCTCCGGCAAAGCCCAAGCGTACGCGCCGCACGACCAAGCCTGCTGCTGACGGCGAGGAGGTCACCAAGCCCAAGCGCCGTACCACGCGCACGACGCGCGCCAAGCGCACCGTTGCAGCTGACTCCTCGGCACCGATTTCCGATGAGGTCGCGCAGGCACGTGCGTTGGCGCAGATTAGCGAGGCTCAGGTGGTGCGCGCCCGCCGTCGTGCTGCTGAGCGCGAGGCCGCGGCTCTGACCGAGTTTGCAGCCCCGTCTGTGCCCGAGACCCCTGCCGCCGACCAACCGACCGAGAAGCCGGCACCGCGCACACGCCGTCGCACGGCTGCTAAGGCCGAGCAGGTTGCTGAACAGGTAACCCCCGAGCTCACTGAGGCTTCGGTCCGTTCCGCGGCAGGGGAGGGCGCATCGCCAACTGAGCCCGCTGCGCCTGTCGAGGCCAGCGAAGTTCCCGTTGTCGATCCGGCTTTGCGCCCGCACCGCCGCGGTCGCAAGCCCAAGGCCTTCGTCGAGGCAGAGAAGGCCGCAGCCGCAGCTGCTCGGGATGCTGCGGCGACCGCCGAGTCTGCAACCGCTGCCGATGCACCCGTTCAGGATGCTGCGACTTCCGAGGCCGCTCCCGCC
>CAJLAV010000135.1:0-5165 GCA_905204735.1 uncultured Collinsella sp.
GAGAGCACTTAATGTGCTCTCCGTGCGAGCAGGACTGTCCGAGCAGGCGACCAAAGCCCCCGGCACGCCCGGTCAACCTCGCAGTTAGGCATTCAGCTTAACAATCGGTGCAAAACCCTTCATCAGCTTTTTGGTCTGGCCGGTCTTTTCGAATTGAACCTCGATCATGTCTCCGGCGACCGAAATCACGGTACCCGTGCCAAAGGTCTTATGGCTCACGGTATCGCCCGCGGCAAAGTCCTGCGATGCGCTGGCGCGATCGACCTTGCGCTCCACCGTCGGCGACACCTTGGACGACGGCTTTTTGGCTCGCGGCGCGCCCGAGCCAAAGGTCGAGGCAACACGGCCGGCGTCGGGTGAGACCCCACGATGGCGCTCGGTCCCGTAGCTGCTGCCGCCAAAGAAGTCGTCAAAGCTCGATCCGCCGCGCGAACCGGAACCGCCGGTCGAGCGCGTATGCGAGCCAAACACCTTGCCGCCATACATATCCGAACCCATGCCCGAGCCAAAGGTGCCGTGACGGTCGCCGCGCTTCTCCCAGCCCGTGCCTTCAAAACCGGCAGAACCGATACCGCTAAACTCGATATCTTCAAACGGAATCTCATTGAGGAAGCGCGAGCGCGGGTTGGCAGAGGTCGAGCCGTAGGTGCGACGCGTGGCCGCATAGGTCAAAAACAGGCGCTTACGGGCACGCGTGATAGCAACGTAGGCCAGGCGACGCTCCTCCTCGAGCTTGCCCGGGTCATCGCTGCCGCCAAAGTCGTGCACGTGCGGGAAGATGCCCTCCTCCATGCCGGCCACGAACACCGCCGGGAACTCCAGGCCCTTGGCGGAGTGGATGGTCATCATGGTGATGGCATGCGTCTCGCCGGCCAGGGAATCCAAGTCGGAGCGCAGGGCCAGCCACTCCATGAGTGCCGGCAGCGCCTTGCAGGTGAGCGGACCGTAGGTGCGCTCGATCTCGTCGGCGTGCACGGCGCCCGCCGGCATCTCCGTCGGCGCGGCATAGGCGTTGCCCGCGATGGCGGCGGCCAGGGCATCCTGCGGCGAGAGTGCCGGGGCGGCCAGGCTATCGAGCGGATTGGAACCTGCGGCATCGCGCGCACCGACGAGCGCTTCAAACGAGGATGCCGGTGCGGACGGCCCCGGCTCGGGCGCGGGCGCACTCACCACGACGGGCTCGGGCTCGGCACCGGCAGGTACATCGGCAACACCGGCCGCGCGCAGCTCTTCCAAGCTCTCGAGCGTGCCCTCGATATCCTCGTGCGTCTCCTCAAATTCGGCGGCGACGCCCAGGAATTCCTGGATGTTCTCGGCGCGGCTCTCGGACTCCATGGTGCCCTCGGCGCGAAACGCCTGCAGCAGACCCGTCTTATCGACGATCATCTCGACGACGTCCTTGAGCTCGCCGTCCATGCGACGGCCCTCGCGCACCAGCGACACAAAGCTCGACAGGCCGTTGCGGACCTTGGCGCTAAACATGCCCGTCTCGGCGCACGCGATCTCACAGGCCTGGAAGAACGAGCAGCGGTTGTCACGTGCCAGCTGCTCGATCTTCTGGATCGAGGTGGAGCCGATGCCGCGGCGCGGCGTGTTGATGACGCGCTTGACGCTCATCTCGTCGGCCGGGTTCACGATCATCTTGAGGTAGGCCATGACGTCGCGGATCTCGGCACGGTCGAAGAATCGCGTGCCGCCCACGATCTTGTAGGGCACGCCCGCGCGCAGGAACATATCTTCGAGAATGCGCGACTGGGCATTGGTGCGGTAGAACACGGCGATGTCGTCGTAACTCGTGCCCTTGGAGTGCAGCTTTTCGATCTCGCCGGCAATCCAGCGGCCCTCGTCGCGCTCATCGCTTGCCTGGAAGGCCTGGATCTTCTCGCCATCGCCCTCGGCCGTAAACAGGCGCTTGTCCTTGCGCTGTGAGTTGTGACGCACCACGGCGTTGGCGGCGCTCAGGATATGGCCCGTGGAGCGGTAGTTCTGCTCGAGCTTGACCGTCTTGCAGTTTTTAAAATCCTTCTCAAAGTCCAGGATATTGGTGATGTCGGCGCCACGCCAGCTGTAAATGGACTGGTCATCGTCGCCCACGACCATGAGGTTTTGGTACTTAGCGGCCAGCAGGTTGGCGATCTCGTACTGGACGTGGTTGGTGTCCTGATACTCGTCGACGCTAATGTAGCGGAAGCGCTCTTGGTACTTTTCGAGCACCTCGGGGCGGGTGCGCAGCAGCTCGAGCGCGCGCACGAGCAGGTCGTCAAAGTCCATCGCGTTGGCGGCGCGCAGGCGGCGCTCCAGCTCTAGGTAGACCTGCGCGGCCTTTTTGTCGTTGGGGCTGTCGGCGGATTTGAGCATGTCCTCGGGCCCGATCATGGCGTTTTTAGCCGAGCTGATCTTGCTGCGGATCATGTTGATGGGGAACTGCTTTTGCTCAATGCCGAGCGCCTGCATAATGTCACGCACCATGCGCTTTGAGTCATCGTCGTCGTAGATGGTGAACTGACCGGTGTAGCCCAGCAGATCGGCGTCCTCGCGCAGCATGCGCACGCACATGGCGTGGAAGGTGCACACCCACATGCCGCGGGTGCCACTGGGAATAAGTGCCGCCAGACGCTCGCGCATCTCGGCCGCGGCCTTGTTGGTAAACGTGATGGCCAGGACCTGCCAGGGCTTAACGCCCAGGTCGCCGAGCATATGTGCGATGCGGAAGGTCAAGACGCGGGTCTTGCCCGAGCCGGCGCCGGCAAGCACCAGCAACGGGCCCTCGGTGGTCAGAACTGCCTCGCGCTGGGCGGAATTAAGGCTGTCGATGTCGACGAGCGGCTTGGCGGGTTTGGGTGCCGGCGCGGGAGCGTCGTAGATGTCGAGCGGGACGAGCTCGGGCTCCGGCGCAGCGGGGGCGGTGTATGCATCGAGCGGCACGGGTTCCGGCGCGGGCGGCACGGGTACCGCGGCATTCTTTTCCCAGGGCAAGGGCTGGGTCATGGGCGACTCCTCATCTGACGGACGGCGCGCCTGCGGGCGGCGCCATAGTTTGAGCCGTACCAGTATACCGAGCCGCGCGGACACCGACGCAAATCACACCACGACTCCGTGCGTCACCGTCAGGCCCGCCCCAGCGGATTTGGCGCAATGGGGTCAGGTTACTTTGCACCAATCTATTGACAATCACGAAACCACCGATGTCATGGCAGCAGCAGCGAGCGACGGTCAGGGCGAACAAATTGGCATGAAAAGGGGGCGGCATAGACCTTTTGGTCATGCCGCCCCCTTTGAATGACAAGTTGTCGCCCTGACCGCCGCGCAGCGTCGACTAAGTTAGAGGCCGAGCATCGGCTCCAAGACGAAGAAGTACGCAAGCACCACGATGCCCAGAACGATGCGGTAGACGCCGAAGCACTTGAAGTCGTGACGGCGGACGAAGCCCATGAGCCACTTGATAGCGATGAGCGAAACCACAAAGGCCACAACGCAGCCCACGCCCAGGATGGCGACCTCGTTGGCACCGAACGTACCGCCCTTGATGAAATACTTGACCAGCTTGAGCGCACTCGCGCCAAACATGACAGGGATGGCCAGGAAGAACGTAAACTTGGACGCCACCGAACGCGTGCAGCCCAAAAGCAGGCCGCCGATGATGGTGGAACCGGAGCGCGACGTGCCCGGAATCAGCGAGAGCACCTGGAAGCATCCGATGCCCAGTGCGGTCTTCCAACTCAGGTCCTCGAGCGTGGTGATGGAACCAAAGTCCAGATCCTCGTCATCGTCCTCATCCTCAGCGGTAGCCGCGGCGGGCGCCGCAAAGTGCGCACCGGCGGGACGTCCACCCGACACCACAGCACGCGAACCAAACGAACCGGCAACGGCCATTTCCTCGCGCTTGCTCGCGCGCCAGTTCTCGATCACGATAAACAGCACGCCGTACACAATGAGCGCCAGCGCCACGACGGGAGCATTGTAGAAATGCTCCTCCATCCAGTCGTTGAGCGGCAGGCCGATCGCCGCCGCAGGAATGCAACCGAGCACAATCTTGCCCCACAGCACCCAGGTGTCGCGACAGCCCTCCTTGCCCTTGCTGGGCGAGAACGGATTGAGCTCATGGAAGAACAGCACACAGACGGCCAGAATGGCGCCGAGCTGAATCACGACCAGGAACATATTCCAGAACGTCTCGCTCACGTTCATCTTGACGAACTCGTCCACCAAGATCATGTGACCGGTCGACGAAACAGGCAGCCATTCGGTGATGCCCTCGACCAGGCCCATGAAGGCAGATTTTAGAAGCTCGATAATATCCAAAGGGACCCCCTCGTTAGACACCCGCCGATATTGTTCTGCGGACGGTGCGGGCGATGTCCCATTATCAACCGTTGGCGGCGCGCCTGCGCCTACCCTTACCAAAAAACTCGCCCGTTCACAGAATTGCGAGAGGTCAAACCCAAATCCTTGGGTATAACTGCAACAAGATAAAGTGTCCGGCGGCCAACGCGCCCGCGCCCGCCCGACGCACGAGCCCCGCGCCCGTGCGATAGACCAAGGAGGAAACCATGAACGAAGGCTACACCAAGGTATTTGTTTCACTCGACGGTACTGAGCAGCAGGATTTTGTGCTCGCACGCGCCATCAAGGTCGCCGCGAACAACGGCGCCAAGCTGATCATCGGCCACGTCATCGATTCCACGGCGCTCGAGAGCGCCGGTTCCTATCCGGTCGATCTGGTCAACGGCCTAGAGGAAGCATTCAAGAACTCCATCGCCAAGCAGCTCGAGGAGGCCAAGGCCAATCCCGACATTCCCGAGGTCGAGGTCATGATTCGTACCGGCCGCATTCGTGAGACGCTCAAGGATGAGATGCTCGACGTGGTCAAGCCCGATCTGGTGCTCTGCGGCGCCCGCGGCCTGTCCTCAATTAAGTACGCGCTACTGGGCTCGATTTCGACGTTCCTGCTGCGCAATACGGACTGCGACATTTTGGTCGTGAAGTAGCGTTGCTCCCACCGGCCGCGGGGCCTGCGGGGTTTCCACGGGCACGTCCTCGCCGCGTTGCGGCTGCGGGATGTGCCCTTAGGAAACCCCTCCCGGCGGGCGGGCCCTGCGGTGTCCTTGCTGGCTTTTCTCCCGCGCGGATGATAAAGGGCTGGGGGAAAGTGTGTGAGCCGGTCG
>CAJLAV010000136.1:0-5060 GCA_905204735.1 uncultured Collinsella sp.
GAGTACGAGGAGGCCGTCACCAAGATCGTCGAGGACTCCAAGCATATCTCTGCCGTCGAGCGTGCCCAGGGCACCCTCGAGAAGCACGGTGCCTTTACCGGCCGCTACGTGGTGAACCCGGTCAACGGCGAGAAGGTCCCTGTGTGGGTTGCCGATTATGTCGTTGCCGACTACGGTACCGGTGCCGTCATGGCCGTTCCCTGTGGCGACCAGCGCGACTTTGAGTTTGCTCGTAAGTACGACCTGCCGATCGTGCCGATCATTCTGGACGATGACGATCGCGCTGCCGTCGAGGCCGGCGGCGAGACCATCGATACCTTCCATGCCGAGACCGTCGACTGGGATTGCGCCCACGCTGCCGAGGGCACGCTCGTCCAGTCCGGCAAGTACACCGGCATGCGCGGCGGCAAGCACTCCGAGGGTGAGGCTGCGATCGTGGCCGACCTCGAGGCCATGGGCTGCGGTCGTCGCAAGGTCGAGTTCCGTCTGCGCGACTGGCTCATTTCCCGTCAGCGTTATTGGGGCAACCCCATCCCGGCCATCCACTGCGAGCATTGCGGCATCGTGCCCGTGCCTGAGGATCAGCTGCCGGTGACGCTGCCCGAGAACCTGGACCTGGGCGCCGGCGAGACCCTCGCCGAGTGTAAGGACTTCTACGAGACCACCTGCCCGGTCTGCGGTCGCCCGGCCAAACGCGAGACCGATACCATGGACACCTTTACCTGCTCCAGCTGGTACTACCTGCGCTATACCGATCCGCACAACACCGAGCTGCCCTTCTCCCGTGAGGCCGCCGACCGTTGGATGCCCGTCGATAACTACATCGGCGGCATCGAGCACGCCATTCTGCACCTGCTCTACAGCCGCTTCTTTACCAAGGCACTGCGCGACCTGGGCCTGCTGAGTGTGGACGAGCCCTTCACCAACCTGCTGTGCCAGGGCATGGTCAAGGACGAGAACGGCGACACCATGTCCAAGTCCAAGGGCAATGTCGTGCCCCCGAGCTCGGTCATCGAGCCCTACGGCGCCGACACCATGCGTTTGGCGATCCTGTTTATCGCCCCGCCCGAGAAGGACTTCGACTGGGATCCCAAGGCTGTCGAGGGCGCTAACCGCTTCATCAAGCGCGCCTGGCGTATCGTTTGGCAGCTCGTCCAGTCCGGCGACGCCAACGTGGCCTTCGACAAGTCCGCGCTCGACGAGGTCGCGATGAAGCTCTATCGCGAGCGTCACCGCACCATCGCCAAGTGCACCGAGGACTTCGATCGCGGCCAGTTCAACACCGCCATCTCGGCCGTCATGGAGCTCGTCAACGCGGCGAGCGCCTACCTCAACGCCACCGAGGGTACCGCCCGCGACAAGGCGCTGTGCTACGGCGTGGCTAAGGATATCGTGAGCGTCCTTGCCCCCATCTGTCCGTTCTGGGCCGACGAGCTGTGGCACGAGGCACTCGGCTGCGAGGGCAACGCCTACACCGCCGCCTGGCCCGAGTTCGACCTGGCCGAGTCCGTTGAGGACACGGTGCAGATCGTGGTCCAGGTGCTCGGCAAGGTCCGCGGCCGCGTCGACGTTGCCCGCGATGCCTCCAATGAGGATATGCAGGCTGCCGCCGAGGCCGCCGTCGCCAAGTGGCTCGAGGGCAAGACGGTCGTCAAGGCCATCTGCGTGCCCGGCAAGCTGGTGAACCTGGTGGTCAAGTAAGCTCGGCAACCAGAGCCAACATGTATAAAACGAGGGGCGGCACCACAAGGGTCGCCCCTCGTTTTGCTTGTGCGCGTCGGGCGTCCGCGACAAATTGTCTTATTCTTGTGGAGAACCTGTGCTTGCGCTGACCTGCGCGTTCGGGTTGTGCTTGCACGTTTTCGCAGGTATTGATATAGTTTGCTTGCAAATGAAGTTGTAATTGAAAGAAGTGGGGTTTCGGCCCCGCTTCTTTTTTGTATGGATGGAGGTGCCGCAATGGTCAAGACCAAGACCGAGCAGGCGATCATCGACGCGCTCGAGGCCGTTGCTCCCCAGCACGATGTCGACATCGTCGACGTTGAGCTCGTGGGTGCCACCAAGGCCCCCTGCGTGCGTGTGCGTATTGAGGGTGCCGAGGGTCAGAGCCTGTCGCTCAATGATGTCACGGCCAACACCAAATGGGTCGGCGATGTGATTGAGGAGCTCGACCCCATCTCTTCGAGCTATACGCTCGAGGTGTCGAGCCCGGGTATGGCGCGCCCGCTGCGCCGCCCGAGTGACTTTGCCCGCTTTGTGGGCGAGAACTGCGAGCTCACCTCCATCGCCACCGAGGGTCGTCGCAAGTACGCCGGCAAGATTGCCGCCGCCACCGAGACGAACGTGACCCTCGAGCTCGAGGACGGCGAGTCCGTCACCCTCGATTTCTCTGATGTTAAAAAGTGCAAGTTGAAGCCCACTTATGACTTCAAGCCCGCGAAGGAAGGAAAGTAAGATGGCAGCATCCGACATGATGTCCGCCCTGATGGAGCTTTGCCAGGAGAAGCACATCGACCAGCTCTACCTGATCGACCGCCTGGAGCAGTCGCTCGCCAAGAGCTATGCCGAGATCCTGCATCTTGAGTGGGGCGCCAAGGTGACCATCGACCGCACCACCGGCAAGATCTACGTCTACCGTCTGGAGCCGATCGACGATTCCATGGACGAGGAGGGCAACTTCACCGAGTTCGAGGAGATCGACGTCACCCCCAAGAACACGAGCCGCATCGCCGCCCAGCACGCCAAGGCCGAGATCAACGCCATCGTGCGCAACTCCGCCCGCGAGCAGATCTACGAGGAGTTCTCCGGACGCATCGGTGACCTCATCAGCGGCACCGTGCTGCAGTCCACGCCCGACTTCACGATCGTCAAGATCCGCGAGGGCGTCGAGGCCGAGCTTCCGCACTTCGACCAGCGTCGTTACGAGAACGAGCGCAACGAGCGTCCGATGGGCGAGCGCTACCTGCACAACCAGCACATCAAGGCCGTGATTATTGACGTTCGCGACCCCAACTCCAACCTGCAGCCGGTCCGTGGCGAGCACAGCCGTCCGCCGATTGTCATCTCCCGTACCCACCCCGAGCTCATGCGTCGTCTGTTTGAGCAGGAGGTGCCCGAGATCTATGAGGGCACCGTCCAGATCAAGTCGATCGCCCGCGAGCCCGGCCAGCGCTCCAAGGTCGCCGTCCACTCGCTCGACGATCGTCTGGATCCGGTTGGCGCCTGCGTCGGCCCCAAGGGCAGCCGTGTTCGCGCCGTCGTGGGTGAGCTCCGTGGCGAGCGCGTCGACGTCATCCTGTGGGATGCCGATCCGGCCGTCTATGTCGCCAACGCCCTGTCGCCCGCCAAGGTCACTCGCGTCCTTATCGACGAGGAGAAGGCCTACGCTGGCGTTATCGTGCCCGACGACCAGCTGTCCCTCGCCATCGGCAAGGAGGGCCAGAACGCCCGTCTCGCCGCGCGCCTGACCGGCTGGCACATCGACATTAAGTCCGAGACCCTTGCCGCCGACATCCTCAAGAACGTTCCCGTTCACGAGGAGCCCGCCGCCGATCTGATCGGCGACGAGGAAGACGAGGACGTCCGTCGCTGCGAGTTCGTGTCCGAGGACGGCATCCAGTGCCGCAACCAGGCCCGTCCCGGCTCCCGTTTCTGCGGTGTTCACGACACCGACGCCTTCGATGATGCGGAGGACCTGATCTAGCGCGCGGTCGCGCCGGGCGGGTCCCGGCGCATATCCCACGCTCGTTCAGTCTCTAGGCACCCAAGGTGCCAGAAAGGGTAGGTGAAGTCATATGGCAAAAGTCCGTGTGTCCACCCTGGCCAAAGAGTTCGGCATGACCTCCAAGGAACTGATGGGTCATCTCGCCGAAATGAAGATTCCCGCTAAGTCCGCTTCCTCCGCCCTGGAGGACGCCTACGTCGCTATGGTCCGCAAGCAGCTCGCTTCGGTGATCGAGGCCCGCGCCCAGGAAGTCGAGGCCGCCAAGCTGGCCGAGGAGCAGGCCGCTGCCGCCGAGGAGGCAGCACGCGCTGCCGAGGCGGAGCGCGAGCGCATCGCTGCCGAGAAGGCTCGCGAGGAGGAGCGCCGTCAGTTCGCCGCCGCCCAGGCTGCCGAGGAGGCCGCCCGCGCCGAGGCCGAGGCTAAGAAGAAGGCCGAGCAGGAGCGCCTTGCCCGCGAGAAGGAGGAGGCTGCTCGCGAGGCCCAGCGCCGCGCCGTTCCCGCTTCCGACTCCGGTTCGCGTTTCCGTTCGCTGCTCGACCAGATTGCCGCACAGGAGACCGTCCTCAAGGAGAAGAAGGACGCCGAGGAGAAGGCCAAGGCCGAGCGCGCTGCCGAGCGCGGCAACCGTCGTGGCGGTAACAACGACCGTCGCGGTGGCCGTCGCAACGATCGCAACGCCTCCGACAACAACTCCGAGCGCAACGCCTCCGAAAGCCGTCCCCACAGCCATCGCACCAACGCCAGCAACAACGTCGCTGCCGGCATGGACTTCCCCAACCCCGACAAGCAGGGCAAGGGCAAGAAGCGCAAGGGCGGTCACAACAACGAAGAGGACCACTACAGCCGCATGGCTCGCGAGGCCGAGGAGTACAGCCGCGAGAAGGTGCTCGAGGAGGCTCGTGCCGCCGTCGAGGAGGCCTCTCGCGAGTCCACCGGTCGCCGCAAAAAGCGCAAGGAGAAGCGCGAGCGCGAGGCTGCCAAGGCTCAGGAGGAGCGCAAGATAGAGGAGGCGCTGGCCCAGGGCGTGAACCCCGAGGACCTCGACGCCATCAAGGTCTCCCAGGGCGTTACCGTCCAGGAGCTTGCCGAGGCGCTCGACGTTCCGGCCAACGACATCATCAAGCGCCTGTTCCTGCTGGGTACGCCGCTCACCATGACGCAGTCCATGTCCGACGACCTCGTCGAGCTCGTCGCCGACGACCTGGGTCGTCAGATCAAGATCATCACCCCCGAGGAGGAGAACACCTTCTCGTTCTACGACGATCCCGCCGACCTTAAGCCGCGCGCCCCGGTCGTTACCGTCATGGGCCACGTCGACCACGGTAAGACGTCGCTG
>CAJLAV010000137.1:0-4915 GCA_905204735.1 uncultured Collinsella sp.
GAGGAGATGGAGGCCGAGGCCCGCGCAAGCCAGAAGCTCGACTGGACCGACATCCGCATCCCTGTGGGCCCGCGTTTGGGCAACAAGGTGCTCGAGGCCCATCATCTGCACAAGGAGTTCGATGGCCGCGTGCTCATCGATGACCTTTCGTTCACCCTGCCGCGCAACGGCATCGTGGGCGTCATCGGCCCCAACGGTGTCGGTAAGACCACGCTGTTCAAGACGATTGTGGGCCTGGAGCCGCTGACTTCGGGCGAGCTCGAGGTGGGCGAGACCGTCAAGATTTCTTACGTCGACCAGAACCGTTCCGGCATCGACCCCGATAAGAACCTGTGGGAGGTCGTCTCGGATGGCCTGGACCACATGATGGTCGGCGAGACCGAGGTTCCGAGCCGCGCTTATGTGGCGAGCTTTGGCTTTAAGGGCCAGGACCAGCAGAAGCGCGCTGGCGTACTCTCCGGTGGCGAGCGCAACCGTCTGAACTTGGCGCTTACGCTCAAGCAGGGCGGCAACCTGCTGCTCCTCGACGAGCCCACGAACGACCTCGACGTCGAGACGCTGTCCTCGCTCGAAGCGGCGCTGCTCGAGTTCCCGGGCTGCTCGGTGGTCATCAGCCACGACCGTATGTTCCTGGACCGCGTCGCCACGCACATTCTGGCGTGGGAGGGCACCGACGAGAACCCGGGCAACTGGTATTGGTTCGAGGGCAACTTCGAGGCCTATCAGGCCAACCGTATCGAGCGCCTGGGCGAGGACGCAGCCCAGCCGCATCGTGTCCACCGCAAGCTGACGCGCGATTAGTCGAGCTCAGGTGACCTAACGAGAAAGGGACGATAACCTTGGGGTTATCGTCCCTTTTTGTTACTTGGTAGAAGGCTCGACTTTATCGATGGCCCAGGTGGATCCGAGGCCACCGGTGGTGTTGCGGCGGATGCGCACGGTGATTTCGTGGCGCTCGCCGGCCTGCGTATAGTGCAGGGGGAAGCTTGCGCGGTTTCGCGCGGCCTCGATGGTACCGCGCTCGCGGGCGATCCAGTAGCACTCGCCGACGATGCCGAGCGTGTCGGCGCCGTAGGGGAGATAGGTCGACAGCTGGCGCAGAAGCGGGCCGGGGCAGAAGACCTCGGTTGCGAAATCGACGGGGAAGTCCTCGGGGATGGCGGGCGCTACGGGTGCGGGGATCGGTACCATCGCCGGTGCGAAGGCCTGCTCATTGACGGGCGTCACCTCGACGACGGGCATGGGTTCGGTGCCGAGCACTGATTCGATGCCCACTTTCGGCATTGCCGCGGAATCTGCAGTCTCGACGATAGCGGGTGCGTCTGCGGTCGCGGTGTCGAGCTCAACTTGCGGGGCGTTCTCGTTCTCGATGCTCGGCTTTGTCTCGACCGGCGTGGAAGCCATGGTGGTGATGCCGGCGTTGGCGTTCTCGGGGTCATAGACGACCGTAAGCGAGATGGCGGGCTGCGGCGTCTCGGGCTCCGGCGCCGATTCGGTAGCGTCTTGATCGGCGGGCTGATCGTCCTCGGCCTCGTCGCCAAAGACATCGCTGTTTTGGAGCGCAGGCGCCTCAGGTTGGCTAGCGGCTTCTTCTGCTGTCGACTTGGGAGCCTCGTTGAGCTCCGCAGTGGCTTCCTGCTCGGATATGACTTCGGGATCGGTCGTAGCGGTGATTTCGGTTTCGGCTTCTGCCGTTACCTCAATAGCGACTTCGATCTCGGGCTCGGGCCCCGAAGCGACTTCGGCCACGGGCTCGGGCTCGGGACGCTTAACGTGCTTGGGGCGCACAGCCTTGAGGTCCTTCTCACCGCGCTTTTTCTTTTTGTAGGACTGCTTAGCGCCCTTGGCTGCCTTGGGCTTGTCCTCGCCCTTGGCAAGGGCGGCATCCCAGGCATCGTTGGCGATGACGGTGGCATACAGGCGACCGCCCTTAAAGACGGTCAGCTTAATGCAGTCGTCGAGCTCCTCGAGCAGCTCGCGCGTGGACTCGAAGCCCAGGTCATAAGCGGCCATGTCACCAGCGGCGAGTGCCTCCTCGACCTGCGTCATAAACGTTTGCTTGCCGCATCCGATTGCATCGCGCAGCAGGCGATACAGATAGATGCGGTTGCCCAGCGAAAGCGTGGGCCTAACTATTGTCTTGCTCATGGCAAATCTCCTCTTTACACACCAAAGCATCTTACCATCGTGCGGGGCTTGCTACCTCGGCGCCCAAGGCAAACGGGCGCGACCGTTTGCCGGTTCGCGCCCGTTATGCAGGTCGGTTATCTATGAGAGGCAAACGTGCTTAGTTGCCCGATGCCGTGCCTTGGCTCGAGCTGTCAGATGCCGTGTCGGACGCGGTGCCGCTCGAGCTGTTCGAGCTGTTGGTGTTGCTGCTGTCGGTAGATCCCGTGCCCGATGTATTGCCGCTCGCCTGGTCGCCCGTGCTCGACTGAGAGCCATCAGTCGTTTGGCTTGAGTCGGTCGTGCCGGATTGCGTGCCGCTGCTGTTCGTAGAGGAATTGGCACTCTGCGATTGGTTTTGGGTGTTCGAGGACGAATCGGCAGAGGTAGAACTGTCTTGCGTGCCGTCCGCCTGTGCCTGCTGGCTTTGCGATTGACCAGTGCTATCCGCGTCGTGCTCGGTCGTGCGCGACGACAGAATCGGCTCGGGACGCTCGCCCAGACCCTCACCGGCAGTGGTGATAAGGATGGCGCCAGCGCAGGCGATGACTGCGACGATGGCGATGGCGATCGAGAAGACGATGACCTTCTTTTGCGTCTGGCTGCGCTCTGCCGCCGCCTTGGCGCGTAGGCTGTTAGGGGCGACGCGCGCCGTGGTCGCGCGTCCCGCAACCTGGCGCATTTCCTGCGTGGTCGCGGCGCCACCTAGGTGCTCCTCGACATCGGGCTCAACGGGCTCGTAGGCGCCGGCAGGATAGTCGACAGCGGCATGCGTGCCCTTGATTGCTTCGGCGCTGGCAGAGATAAAGTGGCGGTAGACCTGCGAGGACACAACGGTGATGACCGAGCTCACGGCGGCACCAATTACTGAACCAGCGATACCAATCTTGGAGGCAAGCGCGACGCTTGTGGCGGCGGCTGCGGCGCCGGCGATGATCTGAGGAATGGAAATGTCATCGAACAGGCCCTTTTTGGGCGCGATGGCCATGGTCTGTCCGATGGAATGGTTCTCGTGCACGCCGTTGTTGAGCGATGCCGGCGTCATGACGCGCGTGCGCGGCGCGTCGGTGTACTTGGTTGTCATACGGGGTCCTCCCGGTGTAAATCTGCTTCGTTTCGTGTAGCCATCAGGGTACCCACCAGATGTGAATCGTACGTGACATTTAATAGATACCATCAACTCATCAATTGCTCACCAAGTTGGTGGGATGCGGTTACACCCGGCGGTTGAACTACAATAGGACTTGCTAATTGTTGTGAATGGCGTCTACGCACGGGAGCATTCTTATGAATCTTCACCTTTCTCAGTCTGATGGCTTTTTGCGTGTGGCGGCGGCCTCGCCGCGGATTCGCGTGGCCGATGTCGAGGGCAATGCCGAGGTTGCGCTGGCGGCTGTTCGCGAGGCTACCGAGTGCGGCGTTCGCGCGCTGGTGCTGCCCGAGCTTAACTTGTGCGGCTATACCGCGGCCGATCTGTTCCATAACCGCACGCTGCTGCATGCCTGCGAGGCAGCGCTGGTGCACATCCTCGATGAAACCCGTGAGCTGCCGATCGTCTTTACCGTTGGCTTGCCCGTTGCGGTGGCTGAAAACATCTACAACTGCGCGGCCGTGTGCTGTGCGGGCGAGCTTTTGGGCCTCACGGCCAAGAAGTATCTGCCCAACTATGGCGAGTTCTATGAGCGTCGCTGGTTTGCTCCGGCGCCTGCGGATCCCGTGTGGGTTGAATTTGCCGGTCAGGGTCCGGTTCCGCTGGGTTCGGGGCTTGTCTACCGCTGCTGTGATGAAGGCGCCGAGGATATGGTGCTGGGCGTTGAGGTCTGCGAGGACCTGTGGGTGCCGGCGCCCCCTTCGACCGAGATGGCGCTTGCCGGTGCGACGGTGATTCTCAACCCGTCGGCCTCGGACGAGATTATCGGTAAGGCAGATTACCGCCGCAGCCTTATCTCCAATCAGAGCGCGCGCCTGTACTGCGCCTATGCCTACGCGGACGCGAGCGAGGGCGAGTCTACGACCGACATGGTCTTTGCGGGGGAGAACCTCGTCTACGAAAACGGCTCCAAGCTCGCCGCGACCAAACTGCTTACCTGCGATATGGCCGTCGCCGACGTCGATCTCGATCGTCTGGTGGCTGAGCGCCGTCGCTCGACGACGTGGACGCGCACCGACGATGCGCCGGAGGCCACGATCGTTGAATTTTCGTTTGAGGGGGTGCTGGCCGAAGAGCCTGTCCTGCGCGATGCGCTCAATATCGACCGCGGTTTCCCGCGTGCGCCTTTTGTGCCGGCCGACCATGGTGACCTGGCCGAGCGCTGCGAGACCATCCTCGACCTGCAGACTGCGGGCCTCAAGACCCGCCTCGCCCACACAGGTACCAAGGCTGCGGTCATCGGCCTTTCGGGTGGCTTGGACTCCACGTTGGCACTGCTTGTGACCGTGCGTGCCTTCGATGCGCTGGGGCTGCCGCGCACGGGTATCACGGCGGTCTCCATGCCAGGTTTTGGCACGACGCATCGCACCAAGTCGAATGCCGAGTCGCTTGCCCGCGACCTGGGTGTGAGCTTCCGCGAGGTTTCGATCCACGCGGCCGTGGAGCAGCATTTTAAGGACATCGAGCACGATTCGACCGTCCAGGACGTGACCTACGAGAACAGCCAGGCGCGCGAGCGCACGCAGATTCTCATGGATTTGGCCAACCAAGCCGGCGGCTTTGTCATCGGCACGGGCGACCTGAGCGAGCTGGCGCTCG
>CAJLAV010000138.1:0-4844 GCA_905204735.1 uncultured Collinsella sp.
GCAATATGCAGCGCCAGGGCAGTTATCGCGGACGTTCCGACAATAACCGCGGTCGTATGCCCCAAGGCACCGGTCGCGGTGGTTCCAATCGTGGACGCGGCGGTGGGCGCGCTCCCCAGAACAACGGTCTCGATACTCGTATCGTTTACGCCGGTATCGGCGCCGTGGCGCTGCTTCTGATCGTGCTCATCGTGGTGCTCCTGCGTGGCTGCGGCTCCTCGGCGCCCGAGTCGACGCCCGAGACACCCGTTGCCACCAAGACAACGACAAAGAAGTCTTCCAAGAAGACCGAATCCGTCGATGAGGACGAAGATACCGATGAGACGACGGACGAGTCCACCGATTCGGACGCCGCCAAGACGACGGCCAAGAAGGAGGAGAACGAGGTCACAAAGGTCAAGATCTCCGTTGCCAAGGGCAAGACTGCTTGGATTGAGGTCAAGGTTGATGGCAAGTCGGTCTATGGCGCCCAGGCGACCGGCCCCTTTGAGCAGGAATACACGCCTGAGTCCTCGATCGAGATCACCACGTCCAAGCCTTCCGATGTCACCGTTACCAAGAACGGCGAAAAGGTCCGCTACGACACTAAGACGTCGGGCGTGGCACGCGTGACGATCACCGTTCCCAAGAAGGAGACGACCGACGCCGAGGACGGCGAGACCACTGACGGTAACGATGATGCTAACAGTGCGGATGGAACCGACGCCCAGTCCACGGACGGCACCGATACCGCCACCGACGGTCAAACGATGACCGATTCCACCGATTATTCGTACGACAGCTACTAAGCCGCTCGTAAGCGAAAGGATTAACCATGGCTAAAGATTCAAGCTTCGACGTCGTGTCCGAGGTCAATATGCAGGAGGTCGACAATGCCTTCCAGCAGACCACGCGCGAGATTTCCCAGCGCTATGACCTCAAGGACTCCGGCGCCACCATCGAGCTTTCGAAGGGCGACAAACTCTTTACGATCAACGCCCCGGCCGACTTTGTCTCCAAGCAGATCATCGATGTCCTGAGCTCCAAGCTCATCAAGCGTGGCATCGATCTTAAGGCTGTGTCCTGGGATGCGCCTCAGGCTGCCTCGGGCGGCACCGTGCGCGTGCTCGGTCACATCGTCGAGGGTATCGACCAGACGACTGCCAAGAAGATCAATAAGGACATTAAGGATCAGAAGCTCAAGGTCAAGGTGACGATTGAGGCCGACAAACTGCGTGTTTCCTCTGCTTCCAAGGATGCGCTGCAGGCCGTGATCCAGTTCCTGCGCGACCAGGACTACGGTCAGCCGCTGCAGTTCACCAACTACCGCTAATTCATTCGAAAGGACCGCTCTCCAACATGGATACTCCGTTGGGCTCCGTACTCTATATCACCCTCGGGTGCGCCAAGAACGAGGTCGATACCGACCGTATGCGTTCGCTGCTGACCGCTGCGGGCTACGAGGAGGCATTCGATCCGCAGGATGCCGATATCGCCATCGTTAATACGTGCTCGTTCCTTGCCTCTGCAACGTCCGAGAGCATCGAGACCACGCTCGAGCTTGCCAACGAGGTGCAGGACGGCGTTCGTTCTTGCCCGATCGTCATGTGCGGCTGCGTGCCGTCACGCTACGGCGACGACTTGCCTGACGAGCTGCCCGAGGTCGCGGCCTTTGTGAAGGCCGACGAGGAAGACGGCATCGTGGCGGTCATCGATGACGTTCTGGGTGTCGAGCGCGAGATTGCCGCCTATATTCCGCAGGTCAAGCGCACCGTCGAGGGCGCTGTCGCCTACGTCAAGATCTCCGATGGCTGCAACCGCTTCTGTAGCTTCTGCATGATCCCGTATATCCGCGGTCGTTATCACTCGCGCAATGCCGAGAGCATTATCTCCGAGGTGCGCGACCTGGTCGCCGGTGGCGTGCGCGAGATCGTTTTGATCGGTCAGGACACGGGCATCTGGGGTACCGACTTTGCCGACGAGGACCTCGCCGAGGGCTCGCCGCGCAATCTGGCGCAGCTGTTGCAGGCCGTCGCCGAGGCCGTGCGCCCGCACAACGTCTGGGTCCGCGTGCTCTATCTGCAGCCCGAGGGCATGACCGATGAGCTCATCGAGACCATCCGCGATACGCCCGAGGTGCTGCCCTATATCGATATCCCCGTGCAGCACTGCGACGCGCGCATCCTCAAGGCCATGCGTCGATCCGGTTCGCGTCAGGAGCTCGAGGACCTGTTCCGTGACCTGCGCGAGCGCATCCCCGGTATCGTGATCCGCTCTACGGCCATGGTAGGGTTCCCGACCGAGACCGACGACGAGTTCCGCGACCTTATTGACTTTATGGACGCCGTGGGCTTTGACTACACGAGCGTCTTTGCCTACTCGCAGGAGGAGGGCAGCCTGGCCGCTAAGATGGAGGGCCAGGTCGACGAAGAGGTTAAGCTCGAGCGCGCCCAGGAGGCCATGGATCTGGCCGAGTCGCTCGGCTTTGCCGCGACTGCCGCGCACGTGGGCGAGCGCGCTCAGGTGATCGTTGACGGCATCGAGGAGACCGAGGACGGTGCCGAGCTCATCGGACATGCCTGGTTCCAGGCGCCCGATTCCGATGGTGCGGTGCATCTGGATGCCAGCGAGGCATCTGTGGGCGATATTCTGACGGTCGAGTTTACCGATAGCTTCTGCTACGAGCTTATCGGTCATGTTGTGGAGTAGGAGAGCGTCGTGGCTAACGAGAGCAATAAGGAACTGACGAGTGTTTGGACGCCCGCCAACATCGTGACGTGCGTGCGCATCGTCTTTATTCCGGTGTTCATGATCGTGTCGGCGCTGTCTCACACGAGCGTTGCCGGTACGGATTTGAGCACCTTCGACGGCCCGCTCGCCGCCGCCGCCTTTATTCTGTACGTCATCCTGTCGTGCACAGATAAGGTTGATGGCTACCTGGCTCGTTCACGTAACGAGATCACCGACTTCGGTAAGTTCTTGGATCCCATCGCCGATAAGTTGCTCGTGTTCTCGGCCCTGCTTCTGTTCTTGGATTTTGGTACCGTAACCGTGTGGTCGGTGTTCATCATCCTGTTCCGCGAGCTGCTGGTGAGCGCCTTGCGCATGGTCGCGAGTGCGGCCGGTGTGGTCGTTGCGGCCGATAAGCTCGGCAAGTACAAGACGGCGACTACGATGGTCTCCATCTGCGGCTATCTGTGCGTCTTTGCGATGGCCGGCTTGCACCTTGGCCCGCTGGCGCTGACGCTCGGTATCTATGGCGTCTCGCGCTTCCTGTACGCCGTGGCCGTTATCTTGACCGTTATCTCGGGCGCTCAGTACTTCTGGAACTGCCGCAAGATCGTCTTTTCGGTCTAGGTCCTGGTAGGCATGACGGAATCATTTGAGCAGATTGCCGCGCATAACGAAGAGCTCGCACGCGATATTGTCGAGCGTGCAAGCGTTCGTGGCGTGACGGTTTCGACGGCTGAATCTCTGACGGCGGGCATGATTGCCTCGACGATCGCCGATATCCCCGGTGCCTCGGCGGTGCTGCGCGGCGGTGCGGTGACGTACTGCGACGAGATTAAGCATCGCGTGCTCGGCGTTGAGCAAGAGACACTCGACAGCTATACCGCGGTGTCGTATCAGACGGCGCGCGAGATGGCTGCCGGTTCGCTGGAGCTGTACCAGAGCGATATTGCCGTGAGCGCGACGGGCTATGCCGGCCCTGGTGGAGGCACCGAGAACGATCCGGCTGGAACCTTTTATATTGGCTGGGCGTATCGCTCGGCCGATGGGGGAGTGCCGGTCGTGGACTCCATTCGTTGTCACTATGAGGGCGATCGTTCGTGTGTTCGTGCCCATGCGGTCGCGGAGGCACTGGGTCGCATTGCCTGCGTGCTCCATTCTATGGAATAGACGTGTTTTAAGGGGCCTCCGGGCCCCTTAATTGTGGAGATAGGGACCTCTGGCGAATTCGCTCTTTGTGCAGGCAGTTGGCGTAATCTTGCTCGTCATGCCTTGCTTGGTTCGTCTGTGGTCAAGTTTTTGGTCAGTGTTTGGTCGGCGTTTGGTTGGGTTTTGGAAAGGTCGGCTGCATATGATTTATCTGAACGGTTGACCACGAACAGCCGTTCGTTTATTATCGATGCAGGTTGTTAAGAGGAGGGCTATACATGGCCAAGAATTCAGGTCCCGTACGTACCGTTCATGCTCGCACGACGGGTAAAGAGCGCGATGAGATGATCGCCACCACCAAGGCCGAGATCGAGAAGAAATTCGGCCAGGGTTCCATCATGAGGTACGGCGACGGTGGTCCCGAGCTCGAGGTCGAGGCCATTCCCACGGGCGCCCTGGCCCTCGATGCCGCGCTGGGCATCGGCGGCGTGCCTCGCGGCCGTATCGTCGAGATTTACGGTCCCGAGTCCTCCGGTAAGACAACGCTTTCGCTCGAGATTTTGGCAGAGGCCCAGGCTATGGGCGGCGTCGTGGCATTTATCGATGCCGAGCACGCGCTCGATCCCACGTATGCCGCGCGTATCGGCGTTGACATCGATGAGGTCCTCATTTCCCAGCCCGATACGGGCGAGCAGGCGCTCGAGATCGTCGACATGCTCGTGCGCTCCGGCGCCATCGACGCCATCGTCGTCGACTCTGTCGCCGCTTTGACCCCGCGTGCCGAGATCGAGGGCGAGATCGGCGATACCACGGTCGGTTTGCAAGCTCGCCTGATGAGTCAGGCGCTCCGCAAGCTCGCCGGCTCGCTGTCCAAGTCCAACACGACCTGCATCTTCATTAACCAGCTGCGCGAGAAGATCGGCGTCATGTTCGGCAACCCCGAGACCACGACGGGCGGCCGCGCCCTCAAGTTCTTTTCCAGCGTG
>CAJLAV010000139.1:0-4814 GCA_905204735.1 uncultured Collinsella sp.
GCCTTGTGTGCACGGCGGGGCGGGCTAGCAGCTATGAGCAGCGAGCTTAGAACAGGCCGGTGATGTTGCCGTCGTTGTCGACGTCGATGTTCTCGGCCGCAGGGACCTTGGGCAGGCCCGGCATGGTCAGAACACTGCCAGTCAGTGCGACCACAAAGTGGGCGCCGGCGGAAACCTTGAGCTCACGCACCGTGATGCGGAAGTTCTCGGGAGCGCCCAGGGCCTTGGCGTTGTCGCTAAAGCTGTACTGCGTCTTGGCGACGCACACCGGCAGGTTGCCAAAGCCATTCTCGCGCAGCTCGGCGAGCTGGCGCTTGGCGGCCGGCGTAAAGTCAACGCCGTCGGCGCGGTAGACCTTGGTGGCAACGGCCTCGAGGGCATCAGCGACATCAGCGCCGTCCTCATAGGCAAACTTGAGCTCGCTCGGCTGCTCAATCAGACGCATGACCTCATCGGCAAGCTCGAGCGCGCCCTCGCCGCCCTTGGCCCAGACCTCGGAAAGCTTAACGTTGACGCCGAGCTTCTGGCACTCGGACTCAATGAGCGCGAGCTCGGCCTCGGTGTCCGTCGGGAAGCGGTTGATGGCGACCACGCAGGGCAGACCATATACGTTCTGGATGCTGTCGACGTGACGCAGCAGGTTGGGCATGCCAGCCTTGAGTGCCTCGAGGTTCTCCTCGTTGAGATCGGCCTTGGCGACGCCACCGTTGTACTTCAACGCGCGAGCGGTGGCGACGACCACGACGGCGTTGGGACGAACGCCCGTCATGCGGCACTTGATGTCCAGGAATTTCTCGGCACCCAGGTCGGCACCAAAGCCCGCCTCGGTAATGGCGACATCGCCAAAACGCATAGCCATACGCGTGGCCATGATGGAGTTGCAGCCGTGGGCGATATTGGCGAAGGGACCGCCGTGGACAAACGCGGGCGTGCCCTCGAGCGTCTGCACCAGATTGGGCTTGAGCGCATCCTTGAGCAGTGCGGCCATAGCTCCCTGGGCCTTAAGGTCGCGGGCGCGGACGGGCTCGCCGGCATAGCTATAGCCGACAACGATCTCGCCCAAGCGCTCCTTAAGATCGCTGATGCTCGTGGACAGGCACAGGATCGCCATGACCTCGGAGGCAACGGTGATATCGAAGCCGTCCTCGCGCGGCACGCCCTGGGCCTTACCGCCAATGCCGTCGATAACGTGGCGCAGCTGACGGTCGTTCATATCGACGACGCGTTTCCAAGTGATGCGCTTAACGTCAATACCGAGCTGATTGCCCTGCTGGATGTGGTTGTCGAGCATGGCGGCCAGCAGGTTGTTGGCAGCACCGATGGCATGGAAGTCACCGGTAAAGTGCAGGTTGATATCCTCCATGGGGATGACCTGAGCCCAGCCGCCGCCGGCAGCACCGCCCTTAACGCCAAAGACGGGGCCGAGCGAAGGCTCGCGCAGGGCCACGGCACTCTTGACACCGCGACGACGCAGGCCGTCGGCCAGACCGATGGTCGTGGTGGTCTTGCCCTCGCCCGCAGGCGTTGGGTTGATAGCGGTCACGAGGACGAGCTTAGCCTGGTGATCAGTCGGCTCGTTGAGCAGTGAATAGTCAACCTTAGCCTTGTCGAAGCCGTACGGAATCAGGTGCTTTACGTCGACGCCGGCGTTCTTAGCCACCTCGGTAATGGGCAGCGGCGTGACGGAACGTGCGATTTCGATGTCAGTAGGCATGGGCGGTCCTTTCGTTACCGAATGAGAAAAAGACCAATTCAGCATAGCACGGGCGCGCAATAGTAAAACACCCGTAACCGATGAATGGCGATATGTTTATCCAATGCTCAGCGATAGCCTACAGACTAGCCAAAACAAAGCGCCCTAAACGGTAGGTTCAATCCCCAGGTGCTCAAAGGTGCGAAGCGTTGCCTGACGACCCTGAGGCGTGCGAATCATCAAGCCGCACTGCAGCAGATAGGGCTCATAGACATCCTCGAGCGTGCCCGGGTCCTCGCCCACCGCGCTGGCAAGGGTCGTAAGTCCCACGGCACGACCGGAGAACGTCTTAGCGAGCGTCTCCAAAATGCGAATATCCATCCAATCCAGACCGAGCTCGTCGATCTCGAAGAACTCGAGCGCCTGGCGACAGATATCGAGCTCGATGGGACCGTTGCCGCGCACCTGTGCGTAATCGCGCACGCGCTTGAGCAGGCGGTTGGCAAGACGCGGCGTGCCGCGCGAACGCGAGCCGATCTCGAGTGCACTGGGATGGTCGATCGCCACGCCCAGGATAGTTGCCGAGCGCGTCACAATCTGCGCGAGCTCCTCGACCGTGTAGTAATCCAGGCGATATGAAATGCCAAAGCGGTCGCGCAACGGGCCGGTCAACATGCCTGAGCGGGTCGTTGCCGCTACCAGCGTAAACTTGGGAATATCCAGGCGAATCGAGCGCGCCGCCGGACCCTTGCCAATCACGATATCGAGGGCAAAGTCCTCCATCGCGGGGTACAGGACCTCCTCGACCGAACGGTTGAGGCGGTGGATCTCGTCGATAAACAGCACATCACCCGGCTGCAAGTTAGTAAGGATGGCCGCTAGGTCGCCCGTGCGCGCGATGGCAGGGCCACTCGTGGTCTTGATCTGAGCGCCCAGCTCGTTGGCGATAACGGTGGCCAGCGTGGTCTTGCCCAGGCCCGGAGGACCCGAGAAGATCACGTGGTCGAGCGTCTCGCCACGGCTCTGCGCCGCCTCGATCAGCACTCGAAGGCTCTGCTTGATATGTTCCTGACCGCAGTAGTCGTCCAGGCGCTGAGGGCGCAGGGTACGGTCGACATCGAGGTCTTCGGGCGTTAGCTCCGAGCCCACCATGCGCTCGCCGTGCGCCATGGATGCCGCCGGCGAGTTACCGGACGTCGCCCACAGGTCCTGAGAGTCATCGGCTTCCCACATCACGCATCCATTCCGAGTCGCTTAAGCGCCGCGCCGAGCAGATCCTCGACACGCATATTCTGCCCATCATACCCGCTCAGGGCAACATCGGTCTCCTGCGGGCTAAAGCCCATGGAAAGGAGCGCCGCACGGGCATCATCGATGGCCGAGGGAGCAGCAGCGGGCACGGGCATCGCAACCTGGCCGGGAATCACGTCGACCGGTACAAAGCCCTTGTCCTTGGCAAAGGTGCTCTTGAGCTCCAGGATCAGACGCTGAGCCGTCTTTTTGCCCACACCGGGCACCTTGGCCATGCCCTTGTCGTCCTCGGCCATCACCAGCGAATACAATTGCCCCACGGTATAGGTGGAAAGCACGGCGAGCGCCAAGCGCGGACCAACGCCCGAGACAGACACGAGCCGATCGAACATCGTGCGCTCATCCTTAGAGGAAAAACCGAAAAGTGTCATGGCGTCCTCGCGCACCTGCATACGCGTGTAGAGGCGGACCTCGCCACCGGGCGTCGGCAACGTGGCCGCAGTGCTGCCCGAAATGCCGAGCTCAAAGCCAACGCCCGACACATCGACGACAGCAGAGCTCATCGTGGCCTCGACAAGCGTTCCGTGGAGCTGGGAAATCATCAGTATCCGGTTCCTCTCTGTTGATAGAACTCGCCACCGGTGAGGGCGCGGGTGCGGCTGAGGTTTACGTGGCAGATGGCGCAGGCCAGGGCATCGGCGGCATGGTCGGGATGCGGGTCGTGGTCGAGCTGTGTTAGCGTGCGTACCATGTAGGCGACCTGGCGTTTGTCCGCGGCGCCCGTGCCCACGACGGCCTGCTTGATCTGCATGGGCGTGTACTCGCCAATCTCGAGCGCGCATTCCGAAAGCGCCACGAGTGCAGCACCGCGGGCATGCGCCGTAGGGATGGCCGAACGAACGTTGGCGCCAAAGTAGATGCTCTCGACAGCAGCCGTGTCGGGTCGATAACGCTCGACGACATCCTTAAGGTCATGGGCGATATGCGACAGGCGCACCGCGAGCGGACTGCCCGCGCTGGTCTCGATGCAACCGTAGGCACGGCAGCGAACCTCGCCGCGCCGCTCCTCGATAATCCCCCAACCCGTATGGGCCAAACCGGGGTCGATGCCCAAGATAACCAAGCCAACCTCCCCTCGCCACAAGCACAGCGCAAGACAAGGCCCCGCGCATCATTCACGAACGTCTGTTCTAGAATAACACAACGGGGCCAAGATGCTTAGTTGAAGTATCGGGGTTGGAAGCGAATCCTATCCCATAGTTAGTTCTGCGAGAAAAAGGGGAACTGCCTCGGATCTACTGGCGGGTGCGGCATCGGGCCACCCTGGGGACTACCTTGCGAGCCGCCCTGACCGCCCATCATCTTATCGATGGCGTCCTGAACCTCGCCCTCGAACTTTTTCATTCCCTCGTGTAAACGACGCTGACCGTCCTCAGAGCGCAGCTCCTCCATCTGCTCGGGCGAAATACCCAACAGGTCACCCAATATGCCCATCATCTCGCCACGCATGCGCTCGCTTGTATCCTCGTCGGCAAAGCGGTTCACCTCGGCGCGCGCCAGCGCATCGACCGTCATGCGTTCCTTGCCGCTCAGTCCCAGGTCGGACCACGCGAGCATATACGGCCAGGCGCGCTCGACAAACGAACGGGCCGAGACGATCGGCGCCGTCGGCAGCATGCGACGAGCAGCCTCACCCTGGCGCACAAGCATCAGCAGCAGCGAGCAGGCCTCGGGCTTGCCGGCGGCCATCGGGATGTCGTCGAAGGGACGGTTGCGGTCGACGTGTGACTCGAGCGTGCCATCGACCTCGCCCGGCTCAAGTCCGCCGAGCAGCTGCGCCGCACGATCGAGCATGTCGACCGGGCCGTCG
>CAJLAV010000140.1:0-4746 GCA_905204735.1 uncultured Collinsella sp.
ACGGTGGGCGACCGCTTGCGGGTGATTACTGCTGAGGCTCGCTCGTATCTGGGTGTGACGAGTGTGGGCCATCGTCGCTACGACGTGGTCGTGAGCGATTGCTTTGGCGGTGCCGAGCCCGTACGCGAGCTGGCGACGGTTGAAGCGTTGCGTTTGGTGCGGGGCAGCCTAAATGTCGGTGGCGTCTACGTTGCCAATATCGTGAGCGCAAGCGAGGGGAGCGATGTGACGTTCCTGCGCGATTGCGCTGCCACGGCACTCGAGGTATTCGCCCACGCCTGGGTGGTCCCATGTGGCGATGCGGAGTTCGGCGGCGAGGAGAACTACCTGCTCATCGCCAGCGACGGCAACTACGCCTTTGCCGAAGCCGTGCCCTTCGACACCGACTTCCTCGGCACCGTTCTTCACGACAAATAGGTCTCCCCGTCCCAAAAAGACTGGTCTTAGGCGTGGTCGCGCCAGCCGAGAATGCGCTGCTTCATGCCTTCGATGTCGAGCACGCCTTCGGCAAAGCCTTTGCGCACGAGCTCCTCGGGAACGTACTCGTCGTAGCGATCAAAATAAGGCACCTCGCCGGGATAGACGAGCTCGATGGGATTGAAGTCCTTCTCGGCCTCGGCGGCGAGCACCTCAAAGAACGTCTCCTCGTCGGCCTTCATCTTAAACTGCATAAAGTACGGGCGCGATGGGTCGAGTCCGCGAAGGCCCAGCTCCGCGGCACACTTAATCTTGAGCATGCGCTCGAGTGCCAAAAAGGCGTAACTGCCCAGCCAGGGGAAGAGTACCCAGGTGTCGCCACCCAGGTTGATGAGTGGCTTGGTTCCCGCACCCGAAATCTCGGCCGTATGGCGAGCCTGCGCCAAGCGGGCCCGTGCGTTACCCATGAGGTACGGATATGTCGCGTGCTCGTTGAGCGCCTTGCGCATGCGCTCGAGTACGTGTGTATTGATGTCGCCGGGGCAGTCGCCAAAGTAGGCCGGCACCCGGCCCTTGACCTGCGTGGCAAAGACAGTGTGGCGCTTCCAGTCCACTTCCTCGACAATCCAGCAGTGTCCGGCGATGGCGATGCGCTCACCGGGCGGGGGCGGATTAACAATCGTGCCCAGCTCGGCCGATTCGCTCCGGACGGTAAACTCCTCGTTTTCCTGGAACACGGCGTAGAACTTAAAGTTGTTGATGACGCGCTCGCCCGCGAGACCCACGATGAGCCCGCCACCTTCGGTGACCTGGATATGGTCGATCTTAATGAGGTGACGTAGCAGCACACGGTAATCGTCTGCCGAGATACGGTGGAAATAGCTGAGCGTGAGCACACGCTGGGCAAGTTCGGCCGGCGTGAGCTCGCCGGTGCTGGCGAGGGTCGACATAGTCTGGTGATAGAGCAGGCTGTAGGGGAGTCGATCGAGCTCGGGCGGCTCGACCCACTTTTCCTCGCGATAGAGTTGTACGAGCGCGATACCCTGCAGGAGCTTCCAGGGAATGGTTTCGGGCATCATCGTGCGCGGCTCGGGTTCTTCCTCGCGCATGACAAACCACATCTCGGGCGGAAGGTCGCGGCGTCCCGTGCGCCCCATGCGCTGCAAAAAGGAGCTGACGGTAAACGGCGCGTCAATCTGGAAGGCGCGCTCCAGGCGGCCGATATCGATACCGAGCTCCAGCGTAGAGGTGGTGACGGTTGTCTGCGCCTGCTCCTCGTCGCGCATGAGCTCCTCGGCCGTCTCGCGCAGCGATGCCGAAAGGTTGCCGTGATGGATTAGAAAGCGGTCGGGCTCGTGTCGTCTTTCGCAGTAGCTGCGCAGCATGGAGCACACGGCCTCTGCCTCCTCGCGCGAGTTGGCAAAGACCAGGCACTTGCGGCCGCGGGTATGTTCAAAGATGTAGCCCATGCCGGGGTCGGCGTTGTCGGGTGCGGTGTCGGTGGGGTTGAGCAGTGCCTGTTCGGTTGCCTGCGGGATGTCGACTTCGCCCTCGGGGGCTGAGGAAGTGCGACGGTCCTTGGGGGCAGCCTTGCCCCGTGCCTGCTCGCGACGTTGGCGGCGTTCCTCCTGTGTAAGCTGTCCGCTATGGCGCATGTCTTGGGTGCTGACGGGCAGCGCCGTGGGTGGTGCCGCCTCAATGCGCTCGCATGCGAGCACCTCAGCCTCCTGCGGACCCGTGCTCGTGAATCCTCGCTGCTGCGCCTGGGGACCCGAGTTGTAGAAGTGCTCCATGGAGATACGCCAAACGCGGCGCGGCTCCTCAAAGCGGGGGATGACGCAGTCGCGTCCCGTCCCCTGCGACAGGAAGGCACCCGTGCGCTCGGGATCGCCGATGGTGGCCGAAAGGCCGATGCGCCGGGGCCGCACGCCCGCCATGCGCGAGAGGCGTTCGATAAGGCAGAGCGTCTGCCCGCCGCGGTCACCGCGCATGAGCGAGTGGACCTCGTCGACGACCACATAGCGCAGGTCGCAGAACATACGCGGGATTGCCATGTGCTTGTGGATCAGGAGTGCCTCGAGTGATTCGGGCGTAATCTGTAGGATACCGCTCGGTTTTTTGATGAGTTTGGTCTTGTGCGATTGCGAGACATCGCCATGCCAGTGCCAGACGGGGATATCGGCTTCTTCGCACAGGTCGTTGAGGCGGACGAATTGGTCGTTGATGAGCGCCTTGAGGGGGCCAATGTAGAGGGCGCCCACGCTTGCGGGCGGGTTCTCCCAAAACTCGGTCAGGATGGGAAAGAAGGCCGCCTCAGTTTTGCCAGATGCCGTGGATGCCGTCAGGAGCACATTGTCTTGCGTGTTGAAGATGGCATCTGCCGCCGCAACCTGGATAGAGCGCAGGCTCTCCCAATCGTGGGAGTAAATGAAATCCTGGATAAACGGGGCGTAGCGGTCAAAGGCGTTCACGGGGCCTCCTTTCAACAACGGGCTATCAAACGCAACGGGCAATGGGTCGTCGAATTGCAACATCGGCGTTTGCCCAGATGAAACCTGCCAAAATAAACCTGTCCCTTTTTGGCAGGTTAGATGGTGAATTCGGCGAAGTTGCGGTCGCCGTCTGCGGTGTCGGTGTCATCTGTTGCGGCTGCTGGCGCCAGCGCGTCGCCACCGACGCCTTGCAGCAACTCGGCCACGTTGGCGTCGGGGTTTTGACATAGGATATCGAGCAGCTCGATAAAGTCGCGGATGACCTCGCGGGGCGTCAGGTGCGTGTCTGCCCCCACGCGGCCAAACTCAATCTTGAGGAAGTCCACCAAGTCGTTCTCGGTAAGCGTGGGCGTCCAGCCAAAGTAGCCGGCATGGATCTGCATGAGCTTTTCGATGAGCACCAGCAGCTCCTCGTAGGTGAGCGGCTGCAGGCGGATGATGGGCGCGAGCATGTCTTTGAGATCATCGCGCGCAAAACGACCCTGAGCGAGACGGCTCCGAAGGGCCTCGTAGGAAAAGACGCCGCGGCGGCGGTCCTCGATAGAGGTCGGCGTGCCGCCCATGATCATGCCCAAGTACTGCGCCTTGCCCTGCAGCGTGTCGTTGTACATCGTTAGGATTTTCTCGTAGTTGTACTGTCGCGTGATGGCGTTGGGAATCTTATACAGATTCACGAGCTCGTCGATGAGCACCAGCATGCCCTTGTAGCCGCTGCAGACCAAAAAGCGCGCAAAGAGCTTAACGTAGTCGTACCAGTCGTCATCGCTGATGATGGTTGAGGATCCCAGTTCGGCGCGAGCCTCGCTCTTGGTGCGGTATTCGCCGCGGATCCATTTGGTCACGCGGCTCATGGCCTCTTCGTCGTCCTCGGATACGGCCGCGCGGTAGCGGCGGAGCATACGGGCGAAGTCGAAGCCGTGGACCATTTCCTCGAGTGGGGCCAGTTGGGCATTGACGGCAGACTCGTCGGCATCGGCACACGAGGCAACCCAGCGATCTAGGATAAGGTTGAGCGCACCGCCCTCGGGGCGCGTCTTGGTCGATATATTGCGGATGAGCTCGCGATAGGTGGCCAGGCCCTGGCCCTGGCCACCCTGCAGCCGGCGCTCAGGCGAAAGGTCGGCATCGGCGACGACAAAGCCCTCGCCCATGGCGTGCGTGCGAATAGTTTGGAGCAAAAAGCTCTTGCCCGCGCCGTAGCGACCGACTAGGAAGCGAAAACTTGCGCCGCCATCGGCGATGAGGCTTAGGTCGGTGAGCAAGGCGCGGATCTCGACCTCGCGTCCCACGGTAATGTAGGGAAGGCCGATGCGCGGGACGACGCCGCCTTTGAGCGAGTTGAGAATGACGGCGGCGACGCGCTTGGGCACGCGGGGCGCTGCGGATGCGGTATCACTCATGGTCTAGGTATCCTCTCACGTCTGCTTCGTAGTCCTCGATAATCTGTGGTCCTGTCGCGCCAAATTCAATAACGGTGTCGCCCACCAGGTCAAAGAGCGCTTCGTTGATGCTATCGACGAGCATATCTTCGCTTTGGTCCGACCGCGCCACAGCCGATGCTGCCTGCGCCGCGTTCTGCTCGAGCAACGCACGAAGGTAGCCTTCTGCGGCGGGGACGAGTGCGGACGCGGTGTCGGCGGACATGGCCGTCGCGGGTGCGGGCGCTGGCGCGAGGAGCGGGGCTACGACGCCAAACTGCTCGGTTGAGATGGTCGGCTCGTCAGCCTCGTCCTGTTCCATGGGCGCCGCGACCGGCTCGACAATCATGTTGGCCACGGGTTCGGCTTCCGGTTGCCCAGAGTCCGCTTCCTCGACATCCGCGGTCGTGTCGTCCTCG
>CAJLAV010000141.1:0-4718 GCA_905204735.1 uncultured Collinsella sp.
CCGGCTCCCGCGGCCCTCAGGGGCATCTCTCATGCAAAAACTGTCGTGGGGTAAAGTCCGAGGTCAATGGCGTTTTGTACCGAGAAATTCAAAAAAGTTGAAAATTCATTACATATTTGCGTTGACTTTAGGTAACTAAAGTTTCATACTCCTTTTCAACCACTGGGGGATGTGAACACGCACGGATCGTTCACATCATGATTGAAGAGGATTTCTTAGACATGTTCACGCATCAGCTAAACATTATCAGCGTAGTAATTATCTGATGCGGGTTAGCACATACAGCTAGCCCGTACGATAACGGGCGGCTGATGAAGATGAGGGCCGTCGAGCGCAACCGACGGCCCTCATTTTTTATGTCTAGGAAATTCTTTTTAGAGGAGGAAATGTAATGAACGGAGTTTTGCTCATGGTTGTGGCCGCGGCGGTGCTCGCCTGCGGCTATCTGGGCTACGGCCGATGGCTGGCCAACAAGTGGGGCGTTGACAAAGAGGCCCTCACGCCGGCCAAGCGCATGAAGGACGGCAAGAGCTTCTCGCCCGTCTCCGCCTTCACCGCGTTCTCGCACCAGTTCAGCTCGATCTGCGGTGCTGGCCCTGTCACGGGTACGATCGTTGCCATGGCCTTTGGCTGGCTGCCCGTCGTGCTCTGGGTCCTCGTCGGCGGCATCTTCTTTGGTGCCGTCCACGACTTTGGTGCCCTGTACGCTTCGATGAAGAACAACGGCAAGTCGCTCGCTCAGCTCATCGAGAAGTACATCGGCAAGACCGGCCGTCGCCTGTTCCTGCTGTTCTGCTGGCTGTTCTGCATCATCGTCATCGCCGCTTTCACCGACATGGTCTGCAAGACGTTCATGTTCACCCCGGCCGTTGACGCTTCTGGTGCTGCTACCGGTGCCATCGACTTCACCAAGTCCTATGCCGCCGGCTGCGCTGGTACCATCTCCATCCTGTTCACCTTCGTCGCTATCGCCTTTGGTTGGGCCCAGAAGAAGTTCAACCTCACCGGCGCTGCCGAGTTCGTCACCGGCGTTGTCCTCATGGTTCTCATGTTCGCCGTCGGTATGCAGTTCCCGGTCTACCTGGATAAGTTCCAGTGGTTCGCCGTCGTCATGGTCTACCTGGTCTTCGCTGGCGCTATGCCCATCCAGATGCTCAAGACCCCGCGTGACTACCTCACTTCCATCATGATGATCGTCATGATCGTCTGCGCTGTCCTCGGCATCGTCGTCCTGGGCGTCAACGGTCAGGCTACGATGACCGCTCCGGTCTTCACCGGCTTCTCCACTGCCTCCGGCATGATGTTCCCGGTCCTGTTCGTCTCCGTCGCTTGCGGTGCTCTCTCCGGTTTCCACAGCCTCGTTTCTTCCGGCACCTCTTCTAAGCAGGTCGAGAAGGAACAGGACGCCGTCAAGGTCGGTTACGGCGCCATGATCGTCGAGTCCTTCGTCGGCATCCTTGCCATCATCGTCGCCGGCATCATGTTCTCCGATATGAACACCGCCGGTACCGGCGCCCTCAACGCCGGTGTCGCTTCCACCCCGTTCCAGATCTTCGCCGCCGGCATCTCCCGCGGTATGCAGGCCTTCGGCGTTGACGGCACGCTCGCTACTGTCTTCATGACCATGAACGTCTCCGCTCTGGCCCTGACCTCGCTCGATGCCGTCGCCCGCATCGCTCGCACCTCGTTCTCCGAGTTCTTTGCCCAGACCAACGACGCCCTGGCCATCGAGTCCAAGGCCGGCTATATGAAGGTCCTCGGCAACCCCTGGTTCGCCACGGTCGTTACCCTGCTTCCTGGCCTCGCCCTCGCCTTTGGTGGCTATGCCAACATCTGGCCGCTCTTCGGTGCTTCTAACCAGCTGCTCGGCGGTATGACCATGATCACCCTCGCCGTGTTCTGCAAATGCACCGGCCGCAAGGGTTGGATGCTCTACGTGCCCGTCGCCTTCCTGCTCTGCTGCACCTTCACCTCGCTGGTCCAGAGCGCCATGGGCTGCATGACCGCCGTCCAGGCCTACGGCTTCTTCGGCACCATCCCGGCTACCGCCACCACGGCTGCCGTTTCCGTCGCCGCCACCAAGGGCCTGCAGCTCGTCTTTGCCGTCCTGCTGATGGTCCTGGGCCTCATCGTTGCCGTCAACTGCCTCAAGGAGTTCTTCGGCAAGGAGGCCGGTTCCATGCCCGACGAGGAGCCCGAGTGGTCCGAGATGGGCAAGGCCGAGTACGGCCGCGCCGCTGCCGCCGAGGCTCCCGCCGACGCCGAGGCTGCCAAGGCCTAATCGGCCTGACGAGTTGAGCGTCACATCTATATGACTCGATAAGACCGGGTCCGCGGCTGCGCGGGCTCGGTCTTTTTTCATGCAAAAGCGGGTGACGCTCGAGTGTTCTCGCAGATGTTTTGCGTGGATAAGGGCGCGCGTTGTACCATATAAACGTATATGTGTACATATGAAAGGGGCCCCGTGGCCAAGACGGTATATTCCGATAACCAAAATAATGTCGATGCCCTGGCTGAACGTCTGAGCAGCCAGACGTCGCTTTCTGCCGAGCGTGCCAAGCTGGTTGCCTACGACCTGCTCTGCCGCAAGGCGCTCAAGATTAAGTCGAGTGCGCTGGCGCAAATTTTCCGCTCCGTCGATAAGGAATGTGACACCAAGGCGATGCGCGATGAACTTATCGCGGCAAATATCGTGACCAAGATCGAGGGTAGCGGCATTAACGGGCGCCCGGCGTTCTATACCATCAATGCCGAGATCCGTGATGCCCAGGAGCAGCCTGCCGAGTCCGTCGAGGATTTTGTCGTCGAGGATTCCGCTGACGTGCCTGCTGTGGAAGAAACTGCTCCGCGTGAGCATGTCGATACAGATGAGTTGCTCGATGAGAACGTCGTGCGTGCCTTTACGGCCAAGGCCGGCCGCGGCGGTTTTGGCGGGAGTGGCAAGCGCGATGCGCAGCGCCGCGCCCAGCAGGAGCGCTTCCGTCGCGCCGTTGCTCAAAAGGGTGAGACGGATGCTGAGGCTGTTGAGACCGAGGTTGCTGCCGAGTCGCAGAAGCCCGCGAGGGAGCAAAAGCCCGTGGAGGCCCAAGAGCCCAAGCGTCGTCGCGGTGCTCACTTTAAGACTGCACAGCAGGATGCCGCGCGTGAGGTTGAAGAGTCTTCTGAGGTTGCAGACGATGTTGAGGAGTCTGCCAAGAAGGCTCCGGGTTCGTGTCGTCCTGGTCGCGGTTTTGCGGGACGTGCATATCCCGTAAAGCGTCAGGAGAAGGGCGAGTCGGTTTCGACCACCCAGGACGAGAAGACCGTTGAGCCGGCGGCTCGCGAGCAGAAGCCTGTTGAGCCGCAGCTTGAGGTTGATGCCGAGGCCAAGGGCCAGCAGCCTACTGATGAGCAGGCGGAGCAGGGCGCGTCGAGCAAGCCTCGCCGCCGTCGCCATCGTGGGGGCCGCAGTTCCCATGCCGAGACTGCAACCGAGAAGACCACGCCGCAGAACGAGGATGCGAAGGCCGAGGTTTCTTCGGGGCAGCCTAAGCGCCAGCCGGCGAAGGAGAGCAAGTCCGTTCGTCCGCAGAAGCAGGCGTCTATGCCGAAGCACGAGCGCAATTCCCAGGGCGATTCTAAGCGCAAGTCTCAGAAGAAGCCGGAGTCTGCCGCAGCAGATACTGCTGCCCAGCAGCCCAAGTCGTCCGTCCACGGCGAGGTCTCGGCGTTTGCCCTTGCCCGCGTTTTAGGCAGGCAGCTGCTCAAGGTTGTCCCTACGCCTACGGCGCTCTCTAAGATCAAGGAGCAGCAGACACAGATCGTAAAGGTCGAGGGCAAGGACGGCAAAAAGGCTCCGCAGCGCACTCAGCACAACGAGATGTCCAACCGCAAGATTGCCGAGGAAATCGCAATCATCCAGGCTTGGATCGAGCAGAACCGAGGTGCCGATACGCCGGTTGCCTCGCGCCGCCAGCGTGCCTACCAGATCTTTAACGACGAGAAGGCTTTTGACGGCAAGCACGGTGAGCGCCTGATCAGACGTATGACCGAAAAGGGCATCAGCATGCAGGCGATCAAGGTCGCCCCCAATCGCCCCGTGCACTTTACGGGCTTCTTTACGCTGGGTGCCGACAAGCCGTTCATTATGGTCGAGAACCTGGATACCTATGACGAGATCGTCAAGCTCCTGCGCGGACGCAAACATGCCAAGCTCTTTGGTACCAAGGTGGGCGGCGTGATTTTTGGCGGCGGCTGCAAGGCGAGCGTCTCGCACGCACTGGATGATTATCTGGCCGAGATTGGCTATCGCTTTAACTACGTCTACTACGTGGGCGATATCGATCGCGAGGGCGCGCGCATCGTCGAACAGGCTCGCAATGCCAATGTGGTTGAGATTCGCCTGCATGCCGGCATGTACCGCGCCATGCTCGCCGAGCATAAGCGTCGCGTGAAGGCTGGCGGCGAGTGCGAGCCCGCGGCTGCCAACCAGGGCGTGCCGCAGAACCTGGCAGCGACGATCAAGGATCTGCCCATGGTTACGCGCGTGCAGTTCCGCAACGTGCTACGTGAAGGCGGGCGCATTCCGCAGGAGATCCTGATGACCGCAGACTATCGGGATGGCGACTCGGGAAGCTTCGACCGCATGCTCAACAACTAGGGCGTTCGGCCCCGGGAGAGTGGGGACACCGGCTTAGGTTTCCTGCTCTACAGTCCTGCTCACGACGGAGGCCACATTA
>CAJLAV010000142.1:0-4617 GCA_905204735.1 uncultured Collinsella sp.
AATCTCGACGGCGTCGGCAACCTCATCGACGACCGACCAATCGGCCTGACCCGTATAAAGCTGCGTGGCGCAACGCCCGTGAACGGCAACAGCGGCGGCACCGGCGCCCTCGTGCATCTGGGCAAATGTCGCGGCATTGCGGTCCTCGGCGTAAAAACCCTTGCGGATCTTTACGGTCACGGGAACGTGCGCCGCGCCCACCGCTGCCTCGACGATCTTCTCGGCCAGATCAGGCGTGCGCATGAGCGCCGAACCCTCGCCTTTGGTAACCACTTTACGGGCGGGACATGCCATGTTGATGTCGATAAGCGACAGGCGATCGCCCACGCGCTCCTCGACGGCAGCGACAGCGCTCGCAAACTGATCGGGTTTGGAGCCAAAGAGCTGCACGCAAATCTGCTGCTCCTCGTCTGCCGGCAGCACCAGGCGCCACGTCTTGTTGCTGGCATAGGCAAGGCCCGCCACGCTCACCATCTCGCTGTAGGCAAGGTTGGCACCGCGGCGGCGGCACATGATGCGGTAGGCAGGGTCGGTCACGCCCGCCATGGGAGCCATAAGGAACGGCTGCTCGGCATAGGCGCCCAGCAGCCGCAGACTATATTCGGAAAGCGCCATAGACCTACTCGTCCACCTTGAGGATCGCCATAAAGGCCTCCTGCGGGACCTCTACCGAGCCGATGGCCTTCATGCGCTTCTTGCCCTCTTTCTGCTTCTCGAGCAGTTTGCGCTTACGAGAAATATCGCCGCCGTAGCACTTGGCAAGCACGTCCTTGCGGCGCGCCTTGACGGTGGAGCGGGCAATGATCTTGTTGCCGATAGCACCCTGGATGGGCACCTCGAACAGCTGACGCGGAATAATCTCCTTGAGCTTGTCGCATAGGCCGCGGGCAAGACCGTAGGCCTTGTCCTTGTGGACGATAAACGACAGCGCGTCCACCTCGTCGCCCGAAAGCAAAATATCGAGCTTAACGAGCTCGGAGGGACGGTACTCGTTGAACTCGTAGTCCAGGGAGGCGTAGCCCTTGGTACGGCTCTTGAGCTGATCAAAGAAGTCCAAGATGAGCTCGGCGAGCGGCATGTCAAAGCGCATCTCGACCGATTTGCTCGTGAGATGGATCATGTCGGTTGTAATGCCACGGTGCTCGATAGCGAGCTGCATGACGGCACCCGTATACTCGGGCGGGCAGATGATCTTAGCCTTGAGGTAGGGTTCCTCGATACGCTCGATGCGCGTGGCCTCGGGAAGATCCTGCGGGCTACGGACATCAATCATCTCGCCGTCAGTCTTGTAGACGTGATAGTCCACCGAGGGGCTCGTGGCAATGAGGTCCAAGTTGAACTCGCGCTCCAGGCGTTCCTTGACGACCTCCATGTGCAGCAGGCCCAGGAAGCCCACGCGGAAGCCAAAGCCGAGCGCCACCGAGGTCTCGGGCTCCCACACCAACGACGGGTCGTTGACGTGCAACTTATCGAGCGCGTCACGCAGGTTCTCGTAGTCCTTGTTATCGATCGGGAACAGACCCGTATAGACCATGGGTTTAGCCTCGCGGTAGCCGGGAAGCGGCTCGGGGCAGGGATTCGACGCCCACGTGAGGGTATCGCCCACGCGCACGGCCTCGGGGTCCTTCAGGCCCGTGACCACGTAGCCGACCTCGCCAACCGTCAGCGCGTCAACCGGGGTCTCGGCAGGACGCTTGACACCCACGCCATCGACCAAAAAGTCGCCCTTTGCCTGCATCATGCGCAAGGTATCGCCTTTTTTGATGGAGCCGTCAAAGACGCGCACCGTGGCGACGACGCCACGATACTCGTCGAAGTACGAATCCAGAATGAGTGCCTTGAGCGGCGCGTTCGCATCGCCCTTGGGCGGAGAGATCAAAAAGACAATGGACTCCAGCAGATCGTGGATGCCCTCGCCGGTCTTGCCCGAGACACACACGGCATCATCGGCAGGGATCGCCAGGTCATCCTCGATCTCGGTCTTAACCTCGTCGGGGTGTGCCGAGGGCAGGTCGATCTTGTTGATGGCCGGCACAATGTCCAGATTGGCGTTCATGGCGAGCGTCGCGTTGGAGACGGTCTGCGCCTCGACGCCCTGCGTGGCGTCGACAACGAGCACCGCGCCCTCGCAGGCTGCCAGCGAGCGCGAGACCTCATAGGTAAAGTCCACGTGGCCCGGCGTATCGATCAGGTTGAACTGATACGTCTCGCCATCGTCGGCGTCATAGGACACGCGAACGGCATTGGACTTGATCGTAATGCCGCGCTCGCGCTCGATATCCATGGTGTCGAGCAGCTGCGACTCCATGTCGCGCTCGTCGACGGTATGGGTGAGCTCGAGGATGCGGTCACTGATCGTTGACTTGCCATGGTCGATGTGCGCAACAATCGAGAAGTTGCGGATGTGGGAAATGTCATTTGAAGTATTCATGCGGACTATCTTACCCGAGCGATACAAAAAATGGAGCCTGTTCCATAAAACAGGCTCCATTTATGCGCGTAATCTGTGTGGTGTGAAATTTACAACTTAGGCGTTGATGCTGTTCACGAGCTTGGCAAGACCGGACTTGCGGTTGGAAGCCTGGTTCTTGTGGATAACATGCTTGGCGGCAGCCATGTCGAGACGCTTGGTGACGGTCTTGAGGGCGGCCTGGGCCTTCTCGGCGTCGCCCTCGGCGACGGCGGACTGGACGTGCTTGGTCAGCGTCTTGAGCTCGGACTTGACAGCCTTGTTACGCATGCGAGCTGCCTCATTGGTGCGGATACGCTTCTTCTGAGACTTGATGTTTGCCACTTCTGGAGTTCCTTTCGAGTTCCTTGCAAAAAATGTATGACACCTCTGAGACACGGTGAGGTCATGCAAGCGCCTACTATAGCACGCTCCCCCTCAAAGGGATAGAACGAATTTGCCAAATAGGCAGGTATCATCACGATTTTCTCAAGATGTTCGTAATCCAGAGCAAAAGCGCGGTCTCAGAATCGGCCGAACCCTTGAGCGCGAGCTCCACATCGACCGCTCCCTCGAGCGCTGCGACGAGCTCTGCCATCGAAAAGCGGCGAGCCCAGGTCAGGTGATTCTTGACCTGCCAGGACTGGAGCTTAAGCGTTGCGGCCAGCTCACGACCCTGTCCGCGCGCATCGAGCGCCTTGGCAACGATAAGCTCGCGAATACGGCCGCACAGCAATGTGTAAGTCCACACGTAGCTCTTGGCGGGCAGTAGATTGAAGAGCTCGAGCGAGCGGCGCATGTCACGGGCCGAGACCGCATTGAGAAAGTCCCAGGGCTGAACCTCGGCCGTACGTACAATCCAGCGCTCAACGTCGGCAAGCTCAATCTGGGGCGCCTCGACCATCTGGGCAAGCTTAGCCAAATCGTTATCGAGCATGCGAGTGTTTTCACCCGAACGCGAGACGAGTTCCTCGGCGGCCGCCGTCGAGATCGACTTGCCATGCTGCGTCGCCATCTGCTGAACGCGGCGCGGTAGCTCCCAGCGCTTGGTGCCGGAGCAATCGATCACGGCCTTCTTGTCGATCTTGGCGATCGCCTTATACAGGCGCGTGTTCTTGGCAAGCGAGTCGGCGATGATGAGGCAGACCGTTGTGGGGCTGGGACTTGCGAGGTACTCGACGAGCGGCTCCGAGACAGCCTTAGCGAGCTTTGAGCAGCCATCAAGGATTACCAGGCGAAACTCGCTGCCCATCGGAAAGGTGTTAAGCGATCCGATAATGGACTCGATATCGGGGTCCTTAGTCATGTCGCGCTCGTCGAGGTTAAACTCGACCATACCCGACTTTTCCAGACGCGCTTTCATACGCGAGACGGCGTGATCGCGCTTGACTCCGTCGGTACCGACGATCAGATATGCCGGCAGCAGACCGGTTTCGGACATTGCGCTCCCCTCCCGCAGGCCTTCGTATTCGTTCCGTGCCATTCTAGCCCAGGGGCCCACCACACGCCAACGACGTCGTCACGGTCGCTGGCATCGCATCGCAAAGCCATTCTCAGTCGGCGTGACGGTAATGTCGCCGTGTTCGATGGTGCACGCGAACACGCCACCCGCTTCCTTCACGGCATCGATGCAGGCATCGGACGGATGACCGTATCGATTCCCCTCGCCCGCGCTCGCGAGGGAAAGCTCGGGTCTCAGAATCTCCAGCAGCGCGGCATCGACCGAAACCTTGGAGCCGTGATGCCCGAGTTTAAGGACATCGATATCCCCCACCTCCTGCACGAATTCCCGTTCCTGGTCGAGCTCGGCATCACCGGTGAGGAGCATGCGCAGGCCCTTGTCTTCCTGAACATAAGAGAGCAGCAGGACAAGCGAGTCCTCATTGCCCTCGCCATCCACGGACTCGAATGGCCACATCACGCGGGCGCAAAATGAGCCGATGTCGACCGTATCCCCATGGCGCACCTGCCGATACTCCACGCCAGGTCGGTTCAATACCTCGGCAGGAGCATCCTCCAGCGCATCTGCCGCCACGGCAATCGTTCCGACCGAAAACTGTTCGAGCACGGCAGGCAGACCACCCCAGTGATCCTCATCCCAATGCGTCACAAAGACGGCATCGATATGGTGCACGTTATTGCGAACCAACGCCGCCACCACGCGCTCG
>CAJLAV010000143.1:0-4584 GCA_905204735.1 uncultured Collinsella sp.
CTACTCCTGCACCGACCGCGTGACGGTGACCGATGTCGCCGCCAAGCGCGATCACGTGCTCGACAAGGAGCAGTTCGAGAACGTCTGGCGCGACAAGTCGCCGCTTGCGGGCGAGGGCACCATGGCCGCTCCGCTCGATGAGGAGGCGCTCTAATATGCTGAAGCTTTGGAAGGTCAACGCCAAGGCCGGCGACGCGACGGTCAAGTACCCGTTTGCGCCGTTTCCCACCAACAAGGACATGCGCGGCAAGCCCGAGCACAACGCGGAGCTCTGCATCGCCTGCGGTGCCTGCGGCGTGGCGTGCCCGGCCGATGCCATTCGCATGGACACCGACCTTGCGGCCGATACCATCACCTGGTCGATCGACTACGGTCGCTGCATCTTCTGCGGCCGCTGCGAGGAAGCCTGCCCCATGGAGGCCATCAAGCTCACCGAGGAGTTTGAGCTGGCTGTTATGAGCAAGGACGATCTCACCAGTAAGAGCGTCTATACGCTCGAGCACTGCTCGCGTTGCGGCAAGCCGTTTGCCCCGCACAAGGAGATCGACTACGCCAAGCGCCTGCTGCAAAAGGCCGGCGGCATGGAGGCCGAGCAGGCCGCCCGTACCGTCGGCATGTGCCAGGAGTGCAAGCGCGAGCTCGACGCCCTGCGCGCCGCCTCGGCCGTCAAGACCGGTAACGCGCGCGGCATGGCTGCCAACGAGACGCTTGCGTCCGGCGAGCCCCAGGGCCCCGGCATGGAGTATCTGGGCGGCCACGGCGTGAACCCGGAGTATATCGACCGCGAGCTCAACCCCGATGCGCCCGAGATTCCCGCCGGTCCGGCGCCGGTCGAGGGCATCATCATGGATTTTGAAACGAAGGAGGAGTAACCATGGCCGAACCCACGCTTTTGCCCGAGCGGCTTCAGTACCGCCCGACCAAGATCGAGCTCGATGAGAGCATCGAGAAGGCCAAGGCGACCCTTCTTAAGAAGATCAAGCGCTCGGTGTACGTCTACCGTGTCGACTGCGGCGGCTGCAACGGCTGCGAGATCGAGATCTTCGGTTCCATCACACCCGTCTTCGACGTCGAGCGTTTTGGCATCAAGGTCGTGCCCTCACCCCGTCACGCCGATGTGCTGCTGTACACCGGCGCCGTGACGCGTGCCATGCGCATGCCGGCCCTGCGCGCCTTTGAGGCCGCACCCGATCCCAAGATTGTGGTGTCCTATGGTGCGTGCGGCTGCACCGGCGGCATCTTCTACGACAACTACTGCGTCTGGGGCGGCACGGACAAGATTCTGCCGGTCGATGTCTACATCCCCGGCTGCCCGCCCAGCCCCGCGCAGACCATCTACGGCTTTGCCATGGCGCTCGGTCTGCTGGACCAAAAGCTCCATGCCGAGACCACGGTGGAGGCCGCCGGCGAGCAGGCCGATATCCTGCACCCCGGCGTGCCGTACAAGCTGCGTGTTGCCATCGAACGCGAAGCTCGCGCCATGAGCGGTTACCGTTACGGCCGCGACCTGGCCAACGAGTTTATGGATACGCTCGAGGGTGCGCCCAAGGGCGATATCCGCGGTGCCATGGCGCTGCTCATCGACAAGCAGGACGATCCGCGCCGCGTTGAGGTGTACTCGGCGCTGCAGGATCTGGTGCTGGCCGGAGGTCGCTAGATGGAACTCACGGACCGCTCTGGTTACTTTGCGGGCCCCGGTATGCTCGGCGGCTCCTTTGGCGATGCCTCGCGCGCAAGCGACTAGGCCGCCGAGGGCGTCGTCGACCCCTGCCTGGGCCATGCGCCCGACCAGGTGGTCTTTTACGAGCTCACGCGTAAGTTTGTGGAGACCGAGGAAGACGTTCCCCAGGAGGCCTGCGACGTGCTGTACTACACGCTCGCCGTGGGCCACCACACCGGCGTGCTCGACTGCTTTGAGCCGCGCCTGTCGGTGCCGGTGGATGTGTTCTATTCGCTCTTCGACGCGCTGCCGGAGGGGGAGGCCAAGACCAAGTTTGAGGCCATCCGCTCCTTTGGTGAGTGCCAGCTCGACAAGGCGGCGGTGCCGTCGCTGCTCGAGGCCTGCGATGCGCTGCTCGACGAGCGCGGTTTTCGCGGGTCGGCCAAGGCCGGCATCTCGGTGTTCGACGACGACTTTGGCCTGCATGCCCAGCAGGTCGCGTTCTTAATGAAGTTTCGCGATCTGGTGGAGCGCGTGCGCGATGTGTCGGGCGTGTATCTGACGGGGAGGTTGCAGTAATGGGTTGCGTTGTGGATGGACGTGTGAACGGCGCCCCGTTTGCGGGTATCGTGCTCACGGCGGGGAGCGTGCTGCGTGCCGACGATGCCGCCGGCCCCGTGCTCTCCAAAAAGATGGAGGACGCACCCATCGCCGGCTGGTACACCATCGACGGAGGCCAAACGCCCGAGGACGACATCATCGAGGTCAAGCGCGAGCGTCCGCCGCGTCTGGTCTTGGTCGATGCTGCCGACATGGCGCTGCCCGTCGGGTCCATCCGTTTGCTCGACAAGCGCGATGTGGCCCGCAAGTCGATGTTCACCACGCATTCGCTTCCTTTGTCGATTCTGATCGAAGAGATTGAGCAATCGTGCGATGATATCGTCTTCGTCGGGATTCAGCCGGGCGACACGGAGTTCTACAACCCCATGTCCCCGGAAGTCTTTGACGCTGTCGACGCCGTGTACGACGCCGTGGCCGCCAACGACTTTTCCCACTTTGTCCGCTTGGGGCAAGAGCAGTAGGAGCACTTGTTCCATTTTGTTAGGAAAGAAGTGATTGACATGGCAGATTCCAAGGTGGAGTACCCCGCTCCCGATTGCCTGGCGCCCGCCGCGATCGAGGCCAAGACCGAGGCCGCCGGCGTGACCAAGGCCAACCTGCCGGTCGCTAAGGCCTTTCTGTTGGCAATGTTCGCCGGTGCGTTCATCGCCTTCGGCGGCCTGTTCTTTACGGTGTTCTTGAGCGATAGCACACTCGGCTGGGGCGCTCAGCGCGTCGTGGGTGGCCTGTGCTTTTGCCTGGGTCTGGTGCTCGTGTTGGTGTGCGGCGCCGAGTTGTTCACCGGCAATTCGCTTATGGTCTGCGCGCTCAAGAGCAAAAAGATCACCCCGGCTCAGATGCTCAAGGCCTGGGTCGTCGTATGGGTCGGCAACTATGTCGGTGCCCTGTTCATCGTCTTTTTGGTGTACATGGCCGGCATTTACAAGCTCAACGGCGGGGCGGTTGCCAATTCCATGGTGAGCGTCGCCGCCGGCAAGGTGACGATCGACTGGGTGACGATCTTCTTCCGCGGCATCCTGTGCAACATTTTTGTGTGCCTGGCCGTGTGGATCGGTACCGCCGGCAAGACCGTGGTCGATAAGGTCGTGGGCATTCTGCTGCCCATTGCCGCGTTTGTGGCCTGCGGTTTTGAGCACTGCGTTGCCAACATGTACTTTTTGCCCATGGGTGCCGTGATGCATGCATGCGGCTACGGTGCCGACGTCGCCGGCGCCGATGCACTCAACGCCGCGGGCATTGCGTTTAACCTGTCCGCCGCCACGCTGGGCAACATCGTGGGCGGCGCGGTTCTGGTTGCGCTCGGCTACTGGTTTATCTACGCCAAGAAGTCCGAGGCGTAAGGTACCGTCTGTTTGACGTCGGGCCTCCCGCGGGGCGTTGCCGTGCGGGAGGCTTTTTTGGTCTGGGGCTCGTTGCCGGGCTGTTGGCCTGTTCTGTTTGGCTGGTGAAAGGGGTAATCGAGATGGCATCTGCTGTGAAGCGTGACGGTCGCGCCGTGGTGACCACATGCGGGGGATGCTATGCCGATTGCGCCTTTGCGGCACGCGTTGAGGACGGTCGTGTGGTGGCCGAGTTGCCGGTGCCGGGGCATCCATGCGCGGCGCGTGCCCTGTGCGCCCGCGGGCGGCATCGCCTGTCCATGCCGTTTGCTGAGCGCGATCGGATTTTGCATCCCATGCGCCGCCGAGCTGATGGCTCGGGGTTTGATGCGATTTCCTGGGATGAGGCGTTTGCCCAGATTGCCGAGTGTCTTTTGGGGATTGTTGACGAGCGCGGGCCCCGTGCGCTGGGCATGACGCTCGGCGTGCCCTCGTTCGACCGCTACTGGGGCTATCGTCTTATGCACGCGCTGGGTTCGCCCAACGTGTACGGTGCCGACGGTGCCTGCGAGGTAAGCCGACTTACCGGCTGGGAGCACAGCCTGGGCTACAGTCCCGCCTCCGACCTGGCGCATACCGATTGCATTATGTACCTGGGGCGTTCCATTGTCGATTCGTCGACGATGGGGGCCGTTGACGCGCTCAACGATGCCCGTCGCCGTGGGGCGAAGATTATCGTGGTTGACCCCCGGCGCAGCGGCTCGGCTGCACTTGCCGACCGCTGGTTGCGCGTGCGCCCGGGCTGCGACTTGGCGCTGCTGTTGGGTATTGCGCATGTCTTGATTGCCGAGGACCTGTATGACCACGAGTTCGTGACCCGCTATACCACGGGTTTTGACGAGCTGGCGCAGGCGGCCCGTGCTTGGACGCCCGAGTGGGCCGAGTCGATGTGCGACGTGCCGGCCGCAGAGATCGCCGCCACGG
>CAJLAV010000144.1:0-4562 GCA_905204735.1 uncultured Collinsella sp.
CGGGTGCCCTACCGGGAGTAGCCCCGACGGTTGACAAAACTATAGGAACACCCAACGATTGCATAGCATGAGAGTGGATAATCTCCCGGTTTGAGTCTGCATTCAAGCTCAAAGTGGGAGATTATCCACTCTCATTTTGTTTGTTGATTTCGATGCCTACATTTGTAGAAACATTTCGTGGAGGCGGGTGTCTTCGTCGAGTTCGGGGTGGAAGGTTACGCCGAGCTGGTTGCCCTGGCGCGCGGCGACGATACGGCCGTCGACTTTCGCTAAGGCCTTTGCGTCGCCGTGGACCTCGACGATGCGGGGCGCGCGGATAAACGTCAGCGGCACTTCACCGTCGATGCCAGCTACCTGCCCCTTGGTTCGAAAACTGCCGAGCTGCCTGCCGTAGGCATTGCGCTCAACGAGCACATCCATGGTTGCCAGGCGCGGCGTGCCCTTATCGTCATGGGCGGCAAGGTCGTGAGCCAGCAGAATCAGGCCGGCGCAGGTGCCCAGGACGGGCATGCCTTCAACAATGCGGGTGCGAAGCTCCTCGAGCATGCCCAACTCATCTAGCAGCTTCCCTTGAACGGTAGACTCGCCGCCGGGAAGTACCAGACGGTCAAAGTCCTGCTTTAAATCAGCCGCCTGCCTCAGCTCAATACAGCGCGCGCCCAGCTCGGATAGTCTTGCCTCGTGCTCGGCAAATGCGCCTTGGACCGCCAGCACGGCGACCGTTTGGTCTGCATAATCGCTCATGTGCGATCCTTTCTGCTGGACTAGCGCCCGCGCTCTTCCATGATAATCTCGATCTCGTCGGCGTTGATGCCCACCATGGCCTCGCCCAGGTCCTCTGAAAGCTCGGCAATGAGCTTGGCATCGGTGAAGTTTGCCACGGCCTTGACGATGGCGGCTGCGCGCTTGGCGGGGTCGCCGCTCTTAAAGATGCCCGAGCCGACAAACACGCCTTCGGCGCCCAGCTGCATCATCAGCGCGGCGTCGGCGGGGGTCGCTACGCCGCCGGCGGCAAAGTTCACGACGGGAAGCTTACCCGTGGCATGGACCTCGCGCACCAGCTCGACCGGAACCTGCAGTTGCTTGGCTGCCTCAAAGAGCTCGTCGTTGCGCAGGGCAACAACGTCACGGATCTGCTTTTGGATCTTGCGCATGTGACGCACGGCCTGAACGACGTCGCCCGTACCCGGCTCACCCTTGGTGCGAATCATCGTGGCGCCTTCGGCAACACGGCGCAGCGCCTCGCCCAGATCACGGGCGCCGCAGACAAACGGCACGTCAAACTGGGTCTTGTCGATGTGATAGACGTCATCGGCAGGGGAGAGAACCTCGGACTCATCGATGTAGTCGATCTCGATGGCCTGCAGGACCTGCGCCTCGACGATGTGACCGATGCGGCACTTGGCCATGACGGGGATGGAGACGGCCTCCTGGATGCCCTTGATCATCCTGGGGTCGCTCATGCGCGAGACGCCGCCTGCGGCACGGATGTCGGCCGGGATGCGCTCGAGGGCCATGACGGCGCAGGCGCCTGCCTCCTCGGCGATGCGTGCCTGCTCGGGCGTGGTAACGTCCATGATGACGCCGCCCTTGAGCATCTGCGCGAGCTCGCGATTGAGTTTGACGCGGTCGGCCTTGCTGTTCTGTTCTGCCATGGTTGCTCCCTTGGTTGGCATGTGCATTGCTTGACGGAACATCCTATCGGGGAGCTGGGTATGACAAAATACTCAGTTTTCGAGATAATTACAAGGTCAGACTAATACCAGATTGAATGACTTAATAAGGTCAGGTGATAGGCTCATGCTTGACTACAATTTGGAAAAACGCGGCGAAGCATCGCTCTATGAGTATGTTTACCAGCAAATTCGAGATGATATCGTAGCTGGACGCATTGTGGCGGGGGAGCATTTGCCGTCTAAGCGCGCCTTTGCCAGTCATCTGGGAATCAGTGTTATTACCATCGAGAATGCATATAGCCAGTTACTCGCTGAGGGCTATATTTGCTCAATACCACGTCGTGGCTACTACGCTTGCGAGCTTCCGGATGCACCGGTTTTGGCTTCGGCTGCGGAGGGCATCGACCGAGATGCCGTCTCTGTGGGCCCCAGCGTGCATGATGTCAACGGACAGGTCGAGCGATTCGATGCGCTTTCTCCTTCTGCTTTGGAGGCGGCGCGGCTTTGGCAAAGCGCGCTACGGGCGACGCTGGCATCCGAAGACGAGCGCGAAATCTTTTCGCCCGCACCGGCGCAGGGCACTGCTCGGCTGCGACGCGCAATTGCTCACCATCTGCACGGGACAAGGGGTATGAATGTCGACCCCAACAACATCGTTATCGGTGCGGGCGCCCAGCTGCTCGATACCATGTTGGTTCAGTTGCTTGGCGCGGACAAGGTGTATGCGGTTGAGGATCCGGGCTATTTGCGTCTGACGCGTATCTATCAGGCTATGGGCTGCCAAGTTCGACATATCCCGTTGGATGATGAGGGCGTGGACTTGAGCACTCTGCAGAAAAGCGGGACCGATGTCCTTCACCTGATGCCGTCCCATCAGTATCCGACCGGCCTTGTGACGAGCATTGCGCGTCGCTATGCGCTTCTGAGCTGGGCCGCCGAGCGACCAGGTCGGTATCTCATCGAAGATGACTTTGATTGTGAGTTTCGCCTTGCTGGCAAGCCGATTCCTGCGCTCGCATCGATCGATGCCGCCCAGTCGGTTATTTACACCAACACGTTTTCGAAGAGCCTGTCATCGGCGTTGCGTCTAGCGTACATGGTGTTGCCCGATGAGCTAATGGAGCGGTTTAGGCGCAACCTTGGTTTTTACGCCTCGTCGGTTAGCTCTGTTGACCAGGTCGCTTTGGCTCGTTTGCTGGAATCGGGTGATTACGAGCGACATGTGAACCGCGTGCGCGTGCGCGCTCGCGAGGCGCGCGATGGCCTGGCGGCGCTTGTGCGGAAGGCGTTTCCGGCAGGGGAAGTCTCGATCGAGCATGCAGACGCGGGCCTTTACTGTATCGTGGTTGCGGAGCGTGGAACGGGCGGAAGCACTTTTGCACGGGCCCTCACGCGCTCGAGCATCCCTTTTATCGATATTGGTGACTGTTTTTGGTGTGCCGATGGCGCATCTGTCCCTGAAAACTCAACTCAAATTCTTGTTCAGTATGACGATCTGAGTCCAAAAGTGCTAACTAGCTTGGAATTGCAGCTAATGGGGGGGCACTCTGCAACCTAAGTGAGTAGACTTTTAGCACTTTGGCGACCAGGCAGTTTTGTAACAAGCTATCTACCTGCGGTTTTGAAAAGCAGGATGACCGGCCTGCTCGGGATGTTCAAAAAAGTCTACTCACTTGCCGCGCAAAGCTCCTGCATGAGAAAAAATGGGGTTTTCAACAGGGCTTCGTCCAGCTCTCGGCAAGCTTTTGGCCAGTTGGGGAGTGCTGTTGAAAACTTGGCAGTCCGTTCGGCGCCATTTTTGGTGCGTTCGCGCCAATACGTGACTGACTGGGTTGAAATTCGTGTTTTCCTGTGCCTATGAAGGATCTACTTTGTGACATATCGGCTTTTAGGTACTGGCGTTTGCCTCCTCAAGTCCGCGCTTTGTGTCCGCCGCTTCCACGGCCGGAAGAAGACCGGCAGCGATATGACCTTGCCCGTAACCCGACGGCTGCGGTTGTGCTCGGCTTTCCGTTGTATACATTGGTCCGGACGAGAAACAAGCGGACTTGTCCTGCCAGTATCAGGCAGCGGCTGTTTCTTGGTGAGCTCCCCAGGGAATCCGTGCTGGAAACGGAGCATGGGTTTTTGGTTACATCTCCTCTACTGACGACATTCATCATGTCGCGGCATCTGACGGATCTTCAGCTTCTTTTGGTATTGGCGGAGATGTGTGGCTTGTTTGCGGTGTGTGCCCTGCCGGCGGCACTTGAGGCGGATCTTTCGCGTGCAATTGATTCGGGCGCGATTTCGACAACGTTCGGTTGGGTGCGCTGCCCGTCCGAGGACGGCATCGCCTCAAATTTATGGCGTCGAGACGCTTTGGTTTTGGGCGGAGACCTTGACCGTTTTTGTTCAGATGTTTGCGGGATGCGTTACGGCAATAGATTTATGGCGGTATCGCAACTCGTTCCATTGGGTGCCGCGTCGCCTTTTGAGGTCGAGGCGTTTTTGTTGCTTGGACTGCCGCGAGCCCTGGGAGGCGAAGGGTTTTGCGGCATAGAGCTCAATGTCGAAGTGACGTTAAGCACAAGTGCTCGAGCGATTGTGGGAAAGTCCCGTGTATATATCGACCTACTTCTTTCTTCGCCGGACGGTAGGCGACAGGTGGCCATTGAATGTCAGGGAAAGGCCTCGCACGGACGCGCAGGGGATGGCTTGCGTGACGCTGACCGCATGACGGCCCTTCAGGCCATGGGCTACGATGTGCTTCTCCTTACACACAGACAGATATCGGATGAGGATAGATTCCGCGCGATCGTTAAGGCCATATGCAGGATGCTCGATGCTGAATATCGTGATAAAAGCTCAGATGAGCAAAGGGCTGAGACATTACTCAGGTCTGAA
>CAJLAV010000145.1:0-4547 GCA_905204735.1 uncultured Collinsella sp.
CGCAAATGCCATGTAGCGCTGCGGCGCGCGTGATGATGCCCATGCCGATCGACACGCAGTTGCCGTGGCCTAGCTCAAAGTGCTCGCAGGCCTCGACAGCGTGTCCGGCGCTGTGTCCAAAGTTGAGGAGCTTGCGCTGGCTGGTCTCGCGCTCGTCGGCGACAACCACGGCGCGTTTAATGTCGATATTGCGGGCGATTATGAGCGCCACACGGGCCACGTCGCGGTTCAGCAGCTCAAGCGTGAGCGGGGTCTTCTCCAGCTCGGTGAAAAGCTCGGGGTCGGCGATCACGGCGTGTTTGACAACCTCTCCGCAGCCGTCGGCGAACTGCTCGGGCGTGAGGGTGGCGAGACATCCCACGTCGGCGATGACCACGCTCGGCTGCCAAAAGGCACCGGCCAGGTTCTTGCCAGCTGCCAGGTCAATGGCCGTTTTGCCGCCCACCGACGAGTCCACCATGGCGAGCAGACTCGTGGGGATTTGTACAAACTTGCAGCCGCGCATGTACGTGGCTGCCACAAAGCCGGCCACGTCGCCCACAACGCCGCCGCCGAGCGCCACGATCACATCGGAGCGTGAAAGCTCATGCTCGGCCACAAACTCCAGAATGGCAATGTAGGTCTCGGCGCGCTTGTGCGACTCGCCGGCCTCGAAGGTGCAGATGCTTACCTCATAGCCTGACGCCTCCAAGCTCTGCTTGACGGGCATTTGGTACAGCGGGCCCACATTGGTGTCCGTCACGATGACGGCGCGGGTGCCGCCGGCGGCGGCGCGGACGAGTGGGCCCGCCTGCTCCAGCAAAAACGTGCCCACATGCACCTGGTAGGGGCGTGCGGTGTCGATATCGATGGTAATCGCCATAAGCTTCGGTCCTTTCGACCTGGCGTGGTAGATGGTCTAGTGGGATGCCTCGTCGTCGAGCGCACGCTTGATGCGGTCGCCCTCGGCAAGGAGGTTCTCAAGATAACGCTGGTCGTGGTCTTTGAGCGCTCGGCTGTAGGCTCCGAGTGCCTCGATCAGATGGTCAATCTCGAAGGCGAGCGCGTCGGCGTCGTCAATCATGAGTTCCGACCACATCTGGGGGTTGAGGTGCGCCACGCGAGTAAGGTCGCGGTAGCTACCGGCCGAAAAGCCGTGGTGGACCTGGGCAGTCGGGCTTTTGACGTAGGCGTTTGAGACGACGTGCGCGAGCTGGCTCGTAAAGGCGATCACGCGGTCGTGCTCGGCAGCGCTCGTTACGCTGAACTTGCCAAAGCCCAGGGGTCGCACCATTTCGCGCACCTGGCCTAAAAGCTCGAGCTTAAGGGCATCGTCCACCGCGGGCGGTACGAGCACCAGCGGGGCGTCCTGGAACAGGTCGGCACAGGAGTGGGCGTAGCCCGAGAATTGGGTGCCCGCCATGGGGTGCGCACCCACAAAGTAAAAACCGTGCTCACGGGCGAGCTCAAAAGCACGCTCGCACACGATGCCTTTCACGCCCACGGTGTCAATCACCACAGGCCCCATGATGGCCTCGGTATCGGTAGCGTCAGCGAGCGCTTGGGCGTGCGCCTCGAGCCACTCGATGCAGGCCTCGGGGTAACAGGCCAGCACGATGATGTCGCACTCGCCGAGCGTCTCGTCGTTGAGCTCGCCGGCGACGGTGCCCATGCTGGCGGCAGTCATGACGTCATCGTCGGGGTCCCAGGCCAGCACGCGGACGCCCGCTTGCGCATAGCCGCGGGCAAAGCTGCCGCCGATGAGGCCCAAGCCCACAATGCCGGCGCATTTGGGGCCGCCCTGGTTAACGCGCGCGTTTCTCACCGTACCCATGGGCTACTCCATGGTCTCTTGGCAGACGACCTCGCGGATGGCGCGGATACGGCGCATAGTGTCGTCGAACTGGTCGGGGGTGAGGGCCTGAGCGCCGTCGGACCATGCGCGGCTGGGCTCGTCGTGGACTTCGATCTCCAGACCGTTGGCGCCGCAGGCGGTCGCCGCGAGCGCCATGGGCTCAACGTAGCGGGTGTAGCCGGTGGCGTGGCTGGGGTCGGCAACGACGGGCAGGTGCGACAGGTGGTGGAGCACCGGCACGGCGTTAAGGTCGAAGGTGTTGCGGGTGCGGGTCTCGAAGGTGCGGATACCGCGCTCGCACAGGATAACGTTGTCGTTGCCCTCGCTCATGATGTACTCGGCAGCCATGAGCAGCTCGTCGATCGTGCCGGACATGCCGCGCTTGAGCAGAATCGGGGTCTGGGTCTTGCCGACCTCCTTGAGCAGGGGGAAGTTCTGGGCGTTGCGGGCGCCGATCTGCATGACGTCAATCTTCTTGTCCAAGAAGACCTGCACGTCGCGCGGGTCCATGATCTCGGTGACGATCGGCATGTCGAGCTCGGCCGAGGCCTCGCACAGCAGGTCCAGACCGGCGGGGCCCATGCCCTGGTAGGCATACGGGGAAGTGCGGGGCTTGTAGGCGCCGCCGCGCAGCATCGTGGCGCCGGCTGCCTTCACGCGACGGGCGATGCGGATGAGGTTCTCGCCCTCGACGGAGCAGGGGCCGGCGATGACCTGGAACTGGTCGCCGCCGATTTTGACGCCGTGGCCGCAGTCGATGACGGAGTCCTCGGGGTGGAACTTGCGGTTGGCGCGCTTGAACGGCTCGGAGACGCGCTGCACGCGCTCAACGACGTCCATGGACTCGAGGAGGAACGGGTCGATCTTGGTGGTGTCTCCCACAAGGCCGATAATGGTCTCGTTCTCACCGCGGGAGACATCGGTCTTCAGGCCTTTTTTCTCAATCCAGCTGACGATATGGCTGACGGCCTCGTCACTGGCGCTCTGCTTTAAAATTGCAATCATGGTGTGCCTCTCGCCTCGATGGTTAGCCGTTGCAAAAACGGCCCGCATTGCGAGCCGTATATATATGGTGCCTGAGAGTTTATACTATTAAGCTCACTTTTGCGTTCTAAAGTGAGCTGCCGGGCCGTGTCTCCCACGGAATTGCAAAGCTTTTTCTATTCTTTTGTTAGCCCATGACGCACTTGGGTATAATGCAAACCGTTGGCCCTATTAGCTCAGGGGATTAGAGCGTCTGCCTCCGGAGCAGAAGGCCGTTGGTTCGAATCCAACATGGGGCACCATCGAACGTAAGACCGTCCGAACCTCGCATGGTCCGGGCGGTTTTTCTTATACCGACGCGACGTGATAGGACATGGTATGGCAACGACGGATATCGAGCGCGGACTATCGACTGACGAGGTCGAACAGCGCATTGCCGCCGGCAAGATCAACCGCAACATGGAGCTCAAGACCAAATCGGTCCGCGAGCTCATCATCGAAAACCTCTGCACGCTGTTCAACTTGATCAACGTGGTTTTGGCGGTTTTGGTGCTGCTGACCGGTTCGTTTAAGAACCTGACGTTCTTGTTCGTGGTGTTCTTGAACACCTCCATCGGTGTCATCCAGTCCATGCGTTCCAAGCGCATGGTCGACAAACTCACGTTGCTCACCTCTAAAAAGGCCATTGCGGTGCGTGATGGTGCCGAGGTTGAGCTCGACCTGGACCAGATCGTGCTCGACGACATCATTCGCCTGGGGCGCGGTGACCAGATTCCCGCCGACGCCGTGGTCGTGTCGGGCGAGGCGCTCGTGAACGAGAGCCTGCTGACGGGCGAAAGCGACCTCATCAAGAAGCAGCCCGGCTCTGAGCTCATGAGTGGCAGCTTTATCGACTCGGGCCTGCTGCGCGCTCGCGTGATCCATGTCGGTGCCGACAACTACGTGGCCAAGATTAATAACGAGGCCAAGTACGTCAAAAAGGTCAATTCCAAGATCATGAACGCGCTCAACGCCATCGTGCGCTTTGCGAGCATCATCATGATTCCGCTTGGCTTGGCTCTGTTCGCCTCGAGTGTAAGTGGGCTGTGGGACGCCGCGGGCACGCCGGGCGATAGCGCGCTTTCGTGGTGCTTTTCCGAGCTGCTGGCCGGCCGCGTGCCCTCGTCGGCGCTGCTGTCCACGGTGGGTGCCCTGCTGGGTATGATCCCGCAGGGCTTGGTGTTGCTGACTTCGTCGATGCTGGCCATCGCCACGGTACGCCTGGCGCGTCGCAAGGTGCTGGCACAGCAGCTCTACTGCATCGAGACACTCGCGCGCGTCGACGTGTTGTGCCTGGACAAGACCGGTACCATCACGTCGGGTCGCATGGAGGTCGAGGGTACCTATCCGCTGCCGGTCGAGGGCGTTGGTCTGGGCGTGGGGAAGAGCGAGGCGACCGTTCCCGTCGACACCACGGTGCTCGACTTTGCACTCGCCAACGTGGCGCGTGCGACCTCGGCCGATGCCAACGAGACCTGTCAGGCACTGCTCAACTACTACGCCGATCGTCCGGTCGAGGTGTCCGAGCCGCTGTCGGTTATTCCGTTCTCGTCGTCCAAAAAGTGGAGCGGCGCCTCGTTTGCGCAGGGCTCCTATGTGATGGGCGCGGCGCAGTTCGTGCTTTCGGACCGCGCGTTTGCGCTTGTCGAGAACCGTGTCGCCGAGCTTGCCGACACCTGCCGCGTGCTCG
>CAJLAV010000146.1:0-4476 GCA_905204735.1 uncultured Collinsella sp.
GGCCAAAAGGCCTATGCCCTCCTCTTTCACGTCACCTTGCTCGCTCTGGCGGGCTCTCGCTGACTTTTGTCCGACCTGCGGCATTCTCCCTTTTTGGTGCAATGGGGTCAGGTTAGTTTGCACCATTACGTTGCTTTTGCCTGCGATACTTTTGTCAAAGTGATATCAGACATTCATCTGGCGCTTTCGAGCGTTTCGCCTATTAAAGCCAGTCCAGCTCCTTACCAAAGTGGTCCGAATAGGCGCTACGCTTGAGTTCTTCATCGCTCGCCGGCCACGCGTTGGACACGTCGATTCCCGATTCATGGCAAGCGGTGGCGAACAGCTTCGACCCCTGATCGATTAGTTGAGACCTGCCCTCGGTCTTCTCGTCTTCGGCTTGCATTTAGAGCTCCACGCTTTCGGCGCCGTTGATGGTTAGGTTGCGCTCGTAGAACGCGGTGAGAGCGCGGATGGCGTACATCACGTCGCGTACGCCGCCGGTCTCGTAGCTCGAGTGCATGGCAAGCTGCGGCAGGCCCACGTCCACAGCATGCATGCTCGCCTGCATATTGGACAGATTGCCGAGCGTGGAGCCGCCGGCCATATCGCTCTTGTTGGCGAAGGCCTGCGTGGGCACGTCGGCGTCATCGCAGATGGCCTGGAACACCGCGCGGCTAAAGGCATCGGTGCAGTAGTGCTGGTTGGCGGCTTCCTTGATGACGATACCGCCGTTGAGCACCACCTGATTGCGGGCATCGCACTTCTCGGCGTGGTTGGGGTGCACGGCATGTGCGTTGTCGCAGCTTACAAGCATCGAGGCAGCAAGTGCGCGATGGTACGACTCGTCGTCAAAACCCAGCGATCCGTTGATGCGGCGCAGCGCGTCGGCCAAGAAGGTCGACATGGCACCCTGCTTGGTCTCGGAGCCAACCTCCTCGTTATCGAAGCAGCAGAAGACCGAGACGTCGTGCGCGTTTTCGGCGCCCAAAAATGCCTGTAGCGAGGTATAGACACAGGCCAGGTCGTCGAGCTTGGGCGTCGAGATAAACTCATCGGCCCAGCCCCAAATGCGCGCATCCTGACGATTGACCAGGAACAGATCGCGGCCCAGAATCTGCTCGGGCTCAACGTCCAGCTCGTCGGCGATCAGGGCATCGAAGTCACCCTGCTTAAGCTCGCCGGCGCTGATGAGCGGGCACAGGTCAACAGCTCGGTTGGGCGCAAAGCCCTCGTTAACGCCGCGGTTCATATGGATGGCAAGGCTCGGGATAATCGCGACTTCGCGCTCGGTGGCAAGCAGGCGGCTCTCAATACGGTCGCCTTCGCGTACCAACACGCGGCCCGCGAGCGCCAGCGGGCGGTCGAACCAGGTGTAGTCGATCATGCCGCCGTAGGCCTCGGTGTTCAGGCGCAGCGTCTCGCCTGCGCCGTCGAGCTCGGGCACGGCCTTGACCTTAAACGTCGGCGAATCGCTGTGCGACGCCGTGAGCTGAAAATGATAGTCACCGGCAACGCCGTCCTCGCCCCACGTCGCGGTCAGGTCCTCGCCCACCTTAAAGGCAATAACGCTCGAGGTATTGCGCTGCGTGTAATAACGCCCGCCTGGCTCGATGTCCCACGCCGCATTCTCGGGCAGGTAGGTAAAGCCCGCCTCGTCGAGCTCGGCCATAATGGTCGCCGCCGTATGGAACATGCTGGGGCACGCCTCGATAAAGTCGATAAGGTCGTTGGCGGCCTCGATATCGTCGGCCGTCACGTGCGCGCGCTCGGGCGTTTCCTGATCCGTCATGCTCTCCCCTTTCGCTGGGTTGATGGTCCCCTCCAGCATACCCCGCCACGCCAGCGCCGCACTCTTCATTCCATGTTTAATCCCGCGCCGCTCACCAAGTTGAGCCATCATGCCCGCGCTCCTTTTGCGACAATTACGCTAACAGGACGAGAGGAGCCGTCATGAAGCCACGTAACATTGCCATCGCCTGCGGTGTCGCGGGAGTCGCCGTCGGCCTTGCCGCTGTCACCGGTATCGTTTACCGCAAGCAAATCAAGTCCGCCGCGTCGCTCAAACGCTTGACCGGCTACGCGGATAGCTATGACCTGTACGCAATCGACATCGCCTACGACTACGATCTTGATCGCATCATCGCCGCTGGCGTGCGCGACGACCAGGCCTACATCGATGCCGTGGTGGCGCAGGTGCTGCCCGGTGTGCCGGTACATGTCCAGGCGCCCCAGTTTGCCTGCAGCGCTTTTGTCGCCGTAGATGCCGAAGGCCGCGTGCGCACCGGTCGCAATTACGACTTTAAGGACGACACCTCGTCGCTGCTGGTGCGCAATCACCCACGCGGCGGCTATGCCTCCATCGGGTTTGCCGCCCTTAACAACCTGGGCGATAACACTCCGCTTGACTCCGTCGGCGGACGCGCCGCCGCACTCATGGGCCCGTTTGCCCAGCTCGACGGTGTTAACGAATGCGGCGTGTCCATTGCCGTACTCACCCTGGATTCCAAGCCCTGTGACCAGGACACGCAACGCCCCGTCATCAATACCTCGCTCGCCATCCGTCTGGTGCTCGACCGCGCGGCTACCACGCAGGAGGCCGTAGACCTGCTTTCCGCCTACGACATGCACGCCATGGCAGGACGCGATTACCACTTCTTTATCAACGACGCCGCCGGTGACGCGCGGGTGGTGGAGTGGGATCCGCGCGACCCCGACCGTGCTTTCAAAGCGACTCCTATACGCCAGGTTACGAACTTCTACGCCTGCTATGGAGACGAAGTGCTGCCCAATCAAAAGAATGGCGAGCTGGGCCATGGTAAGGAGCGCGCCGTCGCAATCGCCGATGTCCTTGACGCCCATGTCGGTGCCCAGGACGAGACAGTCGCTTGGAAGGCCCTACGCGCCGCAGCGCAAGAGCCCAATCCGGAAGACATCACCAGCAATACACAATGGTCGGTCGTCTTTGACAATACCGAACCCGCCGCCGCCATCACGCTGCGCCGCCACTGGGGCGACGTCGACGCCTTCGCACTGTAAGGAGCCAGGCCCGTCGACCTTACGTTCCCTGACGTTGCTTACATTTCCATACGCTTGAGCTAACACGTTTTACCCCCGTATCAACAGTGTGCGGGGGTAAACTTATGCGCATGTTATAACTTGCCCGGAAGGATTCATCATGCTCAGGATCGGTCTTCTTACCAGTGGCGGCGACTGCCAGGCGCTCAACGCCACCATGCGCGGCATTGTCAAAACGCTTATGACCAATAGCAAAGAACCTATCGAGATCTATGGTTTTGAGGACGGCTACCAGGGCCTTATCTACAGCAGGTTCCGCGTCATGACGCCCGCCGATTTTAGCGGCATCCTCACCCGCGGCGGCACCATTTTGGGCACGAGCCGCACGCCGTTCAAGCGCCTGAACATTCCCGAGGCCGACGGCGTCGAGAAGGTGCCGGCGATGGTCCACACCTATCATAAGCTGCAGCTCGACTGCCTGTTTATGCTGGGCGGTAACGGCTCCACCAAGACTGCCAACCGCTTGCGCGAAGAGGGCCTCAACGTTATCGCCCTGCCCAAGACCATCGATAACGACACCTGGGGCACCGAGATGACGTTTGGCTTTACGAGCGCTATCGACGTCGCCACCAAGTGCATCGACGACATTCACACCACCGCTTCGAGCCACGGCCGCGTGTTCGTTATCGAGATCATGGGCCACAAGGTTGGCTGGATTCCACTGTACGCCGGCGTCGCGGGCGGCGCGGACGTCATCCTGATTCCAGAGATCCCTTACGACATGGAAAACGTCATCAAGACCATCGAACATCGCATGGAGACCGGCAGCCGCTTTACCATCGTGGCCGTCGCCGAGGGCGCTATTTCCAAGGAGGACGCGGCTCTGTCCAAGAAGGAGTACAAGAGGAAGCTCGCCGAGCGCACGAGCCCGTCGATTGTCTACGACATCGCCAAGGAGATTGAAGCCAAGACCGGTCGCGAGACCCGCGTCGCCATCCCCGGTCACACGCAGCGCGGCGGTCAGCCCGACGCCCAGGACCGCATCTTTGCGACCCAGTGCGGCGTCGAGGCGGCTCTCGGCTGCCTACGCGGCGAGTTTGGCTACATGATTGCCCTGCGCGACGGCAAGATGTGCCACATGCCGCTCGAGGATGTCGCCGGCAAGCTCAAGTTTGTCGACCCCCAGAGCGACCTGGTACGCGAGGCCAAGGCGCTGGGCATCAGCTTCGGCGACGAATAGTCTCGGCTGGAACCGCCCCATCGGAGGCCCCAGGGCTTACCTCCCAAATCGTCCTCGGACATGTCAGGGCCCCGCCGTGCGCTTCGCGCGGCGGGGTCCTTCCGTCCTGCGGAAAGATTTGGGAGGTAAGCCCTGGGGCCTCCTGCGGTAACTAGGGAGGCCGAGGCTATTCGTCTTCTTGCTACGGGTGCCTGGGGTAGGATGCGGCGTGCATTTTTGGGAGTATTCAGCAGCCGAGG
>CAJLAV010000147.1:0-4337 GCA_905204735.1 uncultured Collinsella sp.
GGGCCTTTTTGTGCGGAAAAACCACCACAAAGGTGCCTGTCCCCTTTGTGGTGGTTTTGGCAGGTTAGCGGAGCTTGCTGGTCTCGAAGTACTTGGGATATTGGTCCAGGACCTCGGTCTGGTTGCGGAACATCATATGCAGGTGCTTGCTGACCAAAAAGCTCGCCTCGATGGGGTCGCGGCCGGCGATGGCGCGGCGGATTTGCTTGTGCTCGTTAACAATCTCCTGATTGTCGAGCGTCTGCGTGGCGGCGCGCAGCCAGCGGAAGCGCTCCAGGTCGGCATTGGTCTCTTCGAGCCACGACCATACGGTGCTGCGGCACGCGATGCTAAAGATCATGCGGTGCATGAGGTTGTCGCTTAAAAAGAAGCCGATGCGATCCTCCTCGGCCATGGTCTTTTCCTGCAGCGCGATGGCTCGGTCGAGCTGCTCGATGCCTGCCGAGGTGGCACGGGCGCAGCACTCCACAATCACCTGCTTTTCCAGATGCTCGCGAATGTAGCAGGCGCTCTCGGCAAGAGTGAGGTTGATGGGCGAGACATAGGTGCCGCTTTGGGGCACGGTGCGCACCAGGCCCTCTTGCGCCAGACGCACCAGCGCCTCGCGCACAGGGGTGCGCCCCATATCCAGGTCGTCGCAAAGCTGCTTGACGCCCAGCTTTTCGCCCGGCTTGTAGTCCAGGTAGACGATTTTGCGTCGAATGGTGTGGTAGGACTGATCCTGTAGGCTCGTTTCCTGCTCGCCGACGTGCATCGATTCTTCCATAGTGCCTCACAACCGTTCTATCACACTCATATATCAGCTGTTAATTATGCCGCGAATCAGCTTTCCGCGGTGGGTAATTCGGCTGTTGCCCGAGAACTATTGCGGCATCTTAGTCTGTATTTGCGCAGGGCTGTGCTCAATGTTGCCGTATCATAAGCCGTCGCAAACGTGAAATAGAAAGAAGGAATCCCATAGGCAACTGGCCAATATCGTACGCGAGCGCTGGAAGGGTGTCTTGTTCTGCCTGATCATCGCTATCCCCGCGACGTTACTCGGCAAACAGGTTGAGGTGGTCGGCGGGCCGGTGTTTGCCATCCTCTTTGGCATGGTCCTCGCGCTCGTCTTTCCCAAGAATCGTCGCGAACAGCTCGCCGCCGGTGTCACCTATACGTCTAAAAAAGTCTTGCAGTACGCGGTTATCCTGCTTGGCTTTGGCATGAACCTCTCGCAGATTCTGTCCAAAGGCGCTCAGTCGCTGCCGATTATCGTGGCGACGATCTCGACCTCGCTTGTCATCGCCTTCGTGCTCTGCCGCGTTATGAACGTGCCGGGCAAGATCGCGACGCTTGTAGGTGTGGGTTCGTCGATTTGCGGCGGTTCGGCCATCGCTGCGACCGCGCCCGTCATCGATGCCGACGATCGCGAGATTGCCCAGGCCATTTCGGTCATCTTCCTGTTTAACGTTATCGCGGCGCTCGTGTTTCCAACGCTCGGCGGCATGCTCGGGCTGACCAACGAGGGTTTTGGCCTGTTTGCCGGCACTGCCATCAACGACACCTCGTCCGTAACGGCTGCGGCGAGCGCTTGGGACAGCATGCATCCCGGCGCCAATGTGCTCGAGAGCGCCACGGTTGTCAAGCTCACCAGGACGCTGGCCATTATTCCCATCACGTTGGTCCTCGCATGCTGGCAGATGTATCTGGCGCGCAAGGCTGGCGGCGACGCCAAAAGCACGTTCTCTCTTAAACGCGCGTTTCCCATGTTTGTGCTGTTTTTTGTGCTGGCGAGTGTGATCACTACGGTGCTTCAGCTTCCTGCATCCATTACGGCGCCCATCAAGGAGCTGTCGAAGTTCTTTATTGTGATGGCCATGGCGGCTATTGGTTTTAATACCGATATCGTCGAGCTGGTCAAAAAGGGCGGCAAGCCCATCGCATTGGGCTTTTGCTGCTGGATTGGCATTGCGTGCATGAGTTTGGGAATGCAACACGTACTGGGAATCTGGTAGAGAAGTAGCTTGTTTGCGTGCTGCGTGCTGGTGAGCGCATTCTCACGGTGGAGCGATAGGAGCTCTTGCGGGTATGGCTTGTCCGCAGGTTTATAAGTCCCGAAGAGCTCCTATCGCCCCGCCAGGATGGCGATGCGGGGCAACACCTATACTCGCAGGACGGCGCTTTCTACCCTATAGTGTTTGATGAGCAATATCGTTCAATTTTGAAACACTCGGTCGTGCGACCGCCGGCGGTTGCACGTCGCTGCAGACAGGGGCAAATCATGGATAGCGATGCCAAGCTGAACATCTTGACCGATGCCCTGGCTGCTGCCGGGGCATCGGCATTGGCAATCGATGCGCGTGGGGGCGTCGCGATCTCGACCATGAATGACGCGGCGCTTGAGCGGGGTGTGGCGACTTTTGTCGCTGAGCGCCTCGACCGTATAGGAGACGGCGCGCGTCTGGTAATGGGGCGTGAGGGTACGCGCCTGAGCCTGACCGTTCGCCCCACCGACAAAGAGGGCGGGGGGCTTTGGGTCGTTGTGGTCCGCGAGGTGCGCGGCGCCGCGGCGCATGCGGGCATCGAGTGGCTCAACGCCGACGAAGTTGAGGCCCGCTACGAATCGAGCGCGTACGGCATCGTTGAGGGGGCGGCCTCGGTGGCTGCGCCGGTTGCCGAGAGCTACGCGCGCGGTGTGCCCCTTATGCTCGAGGGCGAGCTGGGAGCGGGTCAGGTCGAGATCGCCAAGCGCCTCTATCTGGCTGGCCCTTTTGTCGATCAACCCTTTGTTTCCGTTGCGCTCGATGAGCTCACCGAGCGCGGTTGGCGCCATGTGCTCAAAAGCGCCGAATCGCCGTTGTTCCAAACGGGGCTGACCCTTTGCATTGAGGGCTGGAACGCGGTTGTCCCCCAGCGCCTCCGCGAGCTGGTCTCCACGATGACCGACACCGCGTTGGCGACGCGCTGCCATGTGGTGCTGACAGCGAATGACATGCCGGGCGGCGGCGAAAGTGATCAAGCCGCCTTTGTGACCGAGCGTTTCGCCTGTGCGGTGAGCGTGGCGCCGGCAATCGCCGAGCAGGGAGCCGCGTCGACGAAGGTTGCGCGCTATTTGGAATATCTCGCTGACGCATTTGGGACGGCAGCGCCCACACTGTCTGCCGCGGCGACGAAGACGCTCGATGCTTACCGCTGGCCGCGCAATTATCTGCAGCTCCGCGAGGTCTCGGAACGACTGTATATATTGGTGGGGGCGGGCACGGTGGACCGCGCTGTGGCGGAGGAAGTGCTCGCCCAAGAGGACGTGATTAAGACCGCAACCTTTGGCGCCCCGACGCTCGAAAGTGACCTGTATATCCTGCGACCGCTGGCCGATACCGAGCGAGATATCGCGCATCTGGTTGTAGACCATCTCCACGGCAACCGAACCCGTGCGGCAGAGGTGCTGGGTATAAGCCGTACAACGCTGTGGCGCTTGCTGAAGGACGATGACCGTTGAGCGAGGCGCCCGTGACCGCGCGCGACGCGTGTGCTACAGTCCAAAGCGTTATTGTTTCGATTTGGTTACGGCGTGCGAGGGCATATGGCTGAGACTTCAAAACCGAGCCGCAGAAGGCGGAGTGCCGCGCCGGTCAACCGACGCACAACATCGGTGACGTGGGGTAAACACGCCTCGGGGTTTGATGGCTCGTTCAAGCGCACTAAATACGGCTATCCTTCGGCAAGCACCCGCTTGGCAATGCAGGCAGAGTCCTCGCTGTGGGGCCGCAAACGCGTGGTGGGCTCAAAGCTCAAGCACGACGGCACGCTTGGTTACATCAGTCGCGGGGCGGCTCGCCGCAGCGGGCTCAACCCGGCTGGTTGGCATCGTTATGTGCCGATCGTGGCCGTCGTTGCAGTGATCGTCATCGCACTCGCCGCGCTCGGCTACGCCGGCGGTGGCGCCAACTTGGACGCAGTGTTTAAATCGCCTGAGCTCGCGCATGCAGGCACAGAAGTTGTCGAGGGCGCTCAGACCCAGACGGGCGTCGCACCCCAGCGCGGCATCGTTGCGGCGGCCTCCACCATCGCCGATGCGCAAAAGGACGAAGACAAGCAAGGCGACGACGTCGAAACGGCCCAGGCAAATGAAACGGCAACAACTCCATCGGCGGGATAAGTTGCGAGTGGGGCAGCAAATTTGGGACGGGGCTTTTTTAGCTGCCCAAGACAGTGGCTCATTCGATGTCAGTCGCCAAAAGCGAGCGAGCCGCATTTGCGCCAAGGTGACGTGAAATGAGAGGGCGCTGACCTTCTGGTCGTGCCCTCGAAATTGAACGTCAGATTGGCGTGAATGCGGCCCGCGCAGCGTCAACGAG
>CAJLAV010000148.1:0-4228 GCA_905204735.1 uncultured Collinsella sp.
GGCCCGATTTTGCCTCTTGACAATGTCCTGCTCATATTAAAAGGAACGTCCCCAACTGCCGGATTAGGCGAGGCTCTCCAGCACGCGACGGAGCTCCTGTTGGACGGCGTGGTCGCGGTTACGACCCACCACGCGATCGGCAACGGCCTTGAGCGCGGGGCGCGCGTTTTCCATCGCGCAGCCCGTGCCGACAAAGCGAATGATCTCATAGTCGTTCATCGAGTCGCCAAACGCCATGACCTCGTCGCGCCCAATGCCGTAATGCTCCGCAAGCTGCGCGATGCCCGAGGCCTTCGACACGCCGGGCTGCATGGCGTCGATCCACGCGTTGCCCGAAGGCGCAAAGGTAAAGAGCTGACCGAGCTCGCGCTGTAGCACGTAGGCGCTGTCCATAACGGCACCGTCGTCGCAAAAGATGCTCGCCTTGATGATATTTACGCTGGGATCGGGCAGCTCCCAAATACGCTCGGCATTGGGAAGGTCCTTATCGACCTCACACACGAACTTGCACTCGTCATCGAGCAAAAAGGACTTGGTTCGGTCAAAGAGTGCAAGATGCAGATTGGGAAACGTCGCGACGGCCTGGGCGAGCTTTCGAATCGCCAGGTGCGAATATACCTCGCGGTCTACCATTTTGCCGTCGGCGTAGACCTGGGCACCGTTAGCTGCGACAAAGTCCATCTTGTCGCGAACGGGCGCAAAGAACTCACACAGGCGATCGTAGCGGCGACCTGACGATGCGGCAAAATACACGCCATGCTCGCGTAGCGCCAAAATCAGTTCGTAGGTCTCGGGAGGCACCTGGCTGTTTTCGTCAAGCAACGTGCCGTCCATATCGGATGCAATCAGTTTAAACATAGAAAAGCTCCCTTCGGGCTTGTTGGAATCGAACGTGTATCCAATTCCAACGTACCCAAAGGGAGCTCAGGTAAGACTCCGCGGGCGCAAACGTTACATGGACCTAGCAAATAGCACACGCGCGCCAGAGGTCCCACGGTCGCAGCGTCAGGCGACACGTCAAAGAGTGTCCCCAATGACTAGTCGTTTAAGAACGTCCCCAATGACTAGTCGGCGTAGGTGAAGGTGGTGACGTCGAACATGCCCTCGGGACGGATGCGGAGCGTCGGGATCACCGGCAGGGGCAGGAAGATGATGCCCATGATGGGGTCGAGCGGCGGCTCGATGCCCATGGCGCGCGCCTTGACCATAAAGTCGTCGTGCTGCGCGGCGACATCCTCGGCCGTACCCTCGCTCATCAGACCACCAAGCGCCAGCGGAATGCGCGCCACGACCTCGCCGTTGCGCACCAGCACGTGGCCGCCCTGGCCCACGGCCTCGACAGCCGCCATCATATCTGCCGCGTTATCGCCCACCACACACACGTTGTGCGAATCGTGGCCGATCGTGGAGGCGATGGCGCCGCCCGTGATGGTAAAGCCACGCACCCAGCCGCGACCGATATGCTTGCCGACCAGGCCCAGACCAGCGGGGCCGTCACCGTCCGCACCCTCAGCCTGCAGAGACACGCCGCGACCATGACGCTCGATCAGCATGATGCGGCGCAGGCCCTCGGCCGTCTCGGGACGGGCCATGCCGGTAATCGCCTTGCCCGGCACCACGTCAATCACGGCCTCGCCCGGCTTAAAGGCATAGTCGAACACGTCGAGCGAAAGCTCGGGCAGTTTAACGGAGGCGCGCAGCTCATCGGCAAGGGCTGCAACCTCGGCAGTCTCGGGCGCAACCTCGCCCACAAAGGTGCCGTCCTGCGCCACCAGAGCACCGGCGGCATAGACACGATGCGGAGCCTTGTCAAAGGTCAGGTCGTCGAGCACCAGCAGGTCGGCACGCTTGCCCGGCGCGATGGCGCCACGTAGCTCGTGCGGGTCACGGCAGCCGTGATCCAGGCCAAACGCCTCGGCCGTGGACAGGGACGCCATAGAGATAGCAACCACGGGGTCAATACCGGCCTCGATAGCCACGCGGCAGGCATTGTCGATCATGCCGGTCGAAAGCGCATCGGAGGGAGCGCGGTCGTCGGTCGCAAAACAGCAGCGGCGGGCGCGGGCGGGGTTCTCCAACAGCATCGGCGACAAGTTGGCAAGGTCGTGGCTACACGTACCCTCGCGCAGCATCACATACATGCCGCGGGACAGCTTATCGAGCGCCTCCTCGGGGATCGTCGACTCGTGGTCGGCGATAATGCCCGCCGCGGCATAGGCGTTGAGGTCCTTGCCGGCGACAAGTGGCGCATGGCCGTCGACTTGCTTGGACGGCGTCTGGTTAGCAGCGTCGATACGAGCGCAGGTCTCGGGATCGGCCATAAAGACGCCCGGCAGGTTCATCATCTCGCCGAGGCCAAAAACGTCGCCCGGATGCTCGGCAAAAAACGCCTGCATATCGGCGGCGGTAATGACGGCACCGGCCTGCTCATCGGGCAGCGCGGGCACGCACGAGGGCATCATGTACTTGATGGAAATGGGGGCGCGACGGCCGTCCTCGATCATAAAGCGCAGGCCGTCCAGGCCGGAAACGTTGGCGATCTCGTGGCTGTCGGCAATGGCGGTGGTAGTACCGCGCGTCGCGGCCATGCGAGCATACTCGGCGGGACGGATGTTCGAAGACTCGATATGCAGATGCCCGTCAATAAAACCGGGAGCGAGATAGCGACCCTGGCAGTCGATGACCTCAGTTGCCTCGTAGGTGCCAGCAGCATCGTCGCGACCATCGTAGAGCAAGCCGACGATCACACCGTCCTTGACGGCAACGCTACCGGGCGCCACACGCTGGCCATACACGTCGACGATCTGCGCATTGGTAAACAGCGTGTCGACGGGCACGCAACCCTCGGCGGCCTCGATCACAGTCCTCATGACCTCAACGGGCATACATACTCCTTTAACCGTAGAAAAAAGCTGCGGAGCGGACAGACCTTCACCGCAGCAAACCAATAGCCATTGTATGCCCAAACGATGGGTCAACAATACGCCTCTCCGCTTAACGGCACCGCCAAATAATCCCTCCGTCCCCAAGGGATCATCGTAATCAAAAAGGCCGCAGCCGGAATCATTCCGGCTGCGGCCCTATTGCACATGTTAGGTTGACCTACTTGCTAGACCAACTTGAAGCCCTTGCGCTTGCCTACGGAGAGGGTGTCGCCCAGCTTGAGGGCGCTGGGGTCGATGTTGTAGCTCTTGGGAGCCACGGCCTCGCCGTTGATCTTGACACCGCCGCCGTCGATATCGCGACGGGCCTGACCGGCGCTCGCCGAAAGACCCAGGTCCTTAAGCAGGCCGGCAAGGTAGATCTGGCCCTCGTCGTTGACGATCAGCTCAACGTGCTTCTCGGGGAAGTCGGCAAGCTGGCCCTCCTTGAACACGCGGTCGAACTCGGCCTGAGCCTCGTCGCCGGCGCCGGCGCCATGGTAGGTGTCGCACAGGTCGCGGCCCAGAGCGCGCTTGAGCTCATAGGGGTCGGCGGAGCCGTCAGCCAGGGCAGCGTCGATCTTGTCGACCTCGGCCGGGGTGAGCGAGCTAGCCAGGCGGTAGTACTTGCCGATCATCTCGTCGGGAATGGACATGGTCTTGCCGAACATATCCTTGGGAGCATCGGTCAGACCGATGTAGTTGCCGTAGGACTTGGACATCTTGCGCACGCCATCGGTGCCCTCGAGCAGCGGCATGGTAAGCGCGATCTGCGGCTCCATGCCCATCTTCTCCATGAGCTCGCGGCCGGCGAGCAGGTTGAAGAGCTGGTCGGTGCCGCCCATCTCCACGTCGGCCTTGATCTGCACGGAGTCGAAGGCCTGCATCACGGGGTACAGGAACTCGTGCAGGGCAATCGGCGTCTGGGACTGGTAGCGCTTGGTAAAGTCGTCGCGCTCGAGGATGCGGGCGACGGTGAACTTGGAGCACACCTGCAGCAGGCCGGCCAGATCCATCGACAGGATCCAGTCGCCGTTGTGCACGATGGTGGTCTTCTCGGGATCCAGGATCTTCATGGCCTGGCTCACGTAGGTCTCGGCGTTAGCCTCGATCTGCTCCTGCGAAAGCTGCGGGCGGGTGGAGTTCTTGCCCGACGGGTCGCCGATCAGCGCGGTGCCGTTGCCGATGATGAGGGTGACGTTGTGACCCAGATCCTGGAACTGGCGCAGCTTGCGCAGGGGCACCGCATGGCCCAGATGGATATCGGGGGCTGTCGGATCGACGCCGAGCTTCACGTTCAGCGGCAC
>CAJLAV010000149.1:0-4175 GCA_905204735.1 uncultured Collinsella sp.
CCCGCCGAGGAATCGGCAGGCCCCGCTTGTACATTGTATCTCGAAAGGAGATAAAACCTTAGCGCTTGGAGAACTGTGGAGCGCGGCGGGCCTTCTTGAGGCCGTACTTCTTGCGCTCGACCACGCGAGCATCGCGCGTAAGGAAACCGGCCTTCTTGAGGTCAGCACGGTAGTCGCCAGCGTTCAGAAGAGCGCGAGCGATGCCCAGGCGCAGAGCGCCGGACTGACCGGAGATGCCGCCGCCATCGCACAGAGCGATAACGTCGAACTGACCGGCGGTGTCGGTCACCTTGAAGGGAGCAAGGGCGTTCTCAACGAGCTGATGACGGCCGAAATACTGCTCGGCGTCACGCTTGTTGATAGTCACCTTGCCGGTGCCGGGGACGAGACGGACGCGGGCGACGGCGTTCTTACGACGGCCGGTACCCTGGTAGACAACGGTGTTCTCAGCCATCTTTAAGCCTCCAGCTCAATCTTCGTGGGGTTCTGGGCAGCGTGCGGATGCTCGGCACCAGCGTAGACCTTAAGCTTGGTCATCTGGGCACGGCCGAGGGTGGTCTTGGGCAGCATGCCGCGAACGGCGCGCTCGATGACCTTCTCCGGGTGCTTCTCCATAGCCTGGCGGAAGCTCTCAGCCTTGAGGCCGCCGTTGTAGCCGCTGTGGCGATAATAGGTCTTCGTGTCGGCCTTGTTACCGGTAAGCTGGACCTTATCGGCGTTGATGACGACAACGAAGTCGCCGCAGTCGCTGTTGGGCGTGAACTGGGGCTTGTTCTTACCGCGCAGGATCATTGCGATCTGGGTGGCAAGACGGCCCAGGACAGCACCATCGGCGTCGACGAGAACCCAGTTGCGCTGGACCTCGCCCTGCTTGGCGTAGTGAGTCGATTTCGAAATCACTTAGACTCCTCCATGTACAGTACGTGTTGTTACAGAGATTCACGGGGCTCTGCAAGTAACCCGTCCATATTACCCCGCTCGCCGCCCGAGTCAACAGGTATTTTGGCTCCGACCAGAGTTTCTGCACATGTCGTCCACGGGCCGTAGTGTTGCGGCGCTAGCGCTCGACGAATGCCTCGATGTCGGCCAGCAAGCGCTTTGCCTCCTGGCGACCCTGAATATACAGGTCGAGCAGCTTTGCCGGATCGTGCTCAACATGGCCGACCTCGACCGGCTTTTGCGGAGCGACGACCAGCGCACGGCCCTCACGCTCGTACTTCCACAGGTGCATACGCTGGATGTTGTAGCGGTCATGGCGCGTCTCGATGGCCTCGAGCAGGTAGGGGTAGTCGGCATAGCGCGCACGCGCTGCCGGCATAAACTCGTAAGGCTTTTTCTCGTACGAGCGGTCCTGCGTGACGATGACGACCGCGCGATCGAAGCCCGCCTCCTCGAGCACATGCTCGATAGGAACCGAATCCGCCACGCCGCCGTCGACGTATTTGTGCCCGTCGATCTCGACCGGCGGCGTCACCAGCGGCAACGAGGTCGAAGCACGCACGGCGTCGAGATCGAGCACAGCGCTTTTGACCGGCAGGTAGGCAGCGGTTCCAAAGAGCATGTCCGTCGCGACGGCATACATCTCGATGGGGCTGACGTCGAACGTCTCGTTGTCAAAGGGGTCCAGACGGTCTTGAACGTCGTTGAAGATAAAGTCGTAGCCCACGATAGAGCCCGTGGACGCAAACGACGCCGCGCCCATGTAGCGGCTGTCGTTGCAAAAGGTCAAATTGACTCGGTTGGTGCGGCCGATCTGGTGCGACTTGTAGTTGACGCCGTTGAGGGCGCCGGCCGACACGCCGTACACCGCCGGGATCTCGACGCCGGCCTCCATGAGGACGTCGAGCACGCCGGCGGTAAACTGCCCGCGAAAACTACCGCCCTCCAAGACGAGCGCGACCTTGCCGGCGTTCTTTGCCTTATCTTCTGCAGTCATGTTGACCTCCTGCGATTGCGTTTTGGCTCTCTTCTACCCAGTTTTATGATGGTGGGCGCACAGGTTTTGGAGTTGAGGAGGCGGAGCGGAAGGCGTGTCCCGTTTTGAGCGCGGGATTCTGGGATGAACTTTCCGCTTGAGGCGTCATCCGGAAACTACGTCCCAGTCTGAGCCGATATTCCGGGACGCGTTTTCCGCGAAGAGGTATCAAGGTGAGTAGTCAATTTGGGACGGGGCTATTTTAGCTACCCTGCCCGCCTGATGATTTTTCTGGGACGGGGATCAAAAAATCATCTCAGAGCGTTCCCTCAACATGGGGTAGCTAAAATAGCCCCGTCCCAAATTGACTACTCACCCGACTGTTGCTAACGCCCGCGCCCTGCACGGAGTTCGATTCTCCGCGATATCTATAGGTAATAAAAAAGCAGGTAGGTGCGTTTACCTACCTGCTTGCAACAATTGGTGGAGCTGGCGTTCATTCGGTCGAACACCTCGCCACCTGGACCTATAGCGCCACGCAGCGACGGATTATCGCGCAAGCCGGCAGAATCGTCAAACGTGAACGCCACGCGCAGGCCGTCGTCATCGTCGGGGCCGCCCAGCACCACGCGCGCCACGAACGTGCGCAGGAGCTGCGCGTCGTCCACCTCGGCGGCGGCCATGCCCTCAAGCCAGAACAGCGCGCGGTCGTAGTCAAGGCGGGCGGCCTCAAGGGCCTCGGCCGTGCGCAGCTCGTCCTTGAGGAGCGCCTGCCGCCGCTTCAGCGCGTCTATGCGCTCCTTGCCGCCCGGCGGCGCGATGCCCGACTCGACGGCCGCCCATATGTTGGAGAACGCCGTCTCGATCTTGGCCAGCTCGCCCTTTATGGTCTCGCTCAAGGGCTTCTCGTCGGCGCGCTCCTCCTCGGCGTCGGCCAGCATGCGAGCGATGCGCTCGCGGCTGTCGGCGCTGCCCAGGGCCTCGCGCACGGCGCCGGCCACGCGCTTCTCCACGGCATCGCGGCGCACGGTGCGCCCGCAGCTGCGGCAGCGGTAGTAGTGATAGGGCCTGCCCGACTTGCCCGTGCCGCTGGTGCCGGTCATCAGCCCGCCGTCGCGCCCGTCGTAGAGCTTGCCAGTGAGCGGGAAGTCCCACGCTTCGGTCTTGGCGCGGGGCCTGTGCGAGTCCTCAAGCATCCGTATCACCCTCTCCTCGTCATCCATGGGAACGATGGCGGGCATGCCGCCGGGCACGACCACGCCCGCGTAGCGGTACTCCCCGCCGTTCTCCCGCCGCATCAGTATGCGGCGCACCGTCTGGAAGCGCCACTTGCCGCCGCGCTTGGTGCGGTACGGCTCCCAGGCGCGCACCACGTCGGCCACCGACTTGCCCGACAAGACCATGCGCACGCCCAGGCGGATGGCGGCGGCCTCCTCCTCGTTGACCACGTAGCGCCCGTCCACTATGTCCCAGCCGTAGCGCACGCAGCCGTTGGCCATGCACCGCTCGGCGTTCTTCTGTATGCCGTCGCGTATGCGCTCGCCGTCGAGCGCGCTCTCGTACTCCGCCAGCACCTCCAGCATGCCCAGCTGCAGCACGCCCGCCGAGCCGTCCGAAATGTCCTCGCCCGCGTACAGTATCTCGACGCGGCAGCGGCGCAGCATGATGCGCGCCATGGCCATCTCGTCGCGGTTGCGCATGATTCGGGTAACTTTATATATGACCACGAAATCGAACAGCCCTCGCTTGGCGTCGGCCATCATGCGCTGGAACTCGGCGCGGTCGGTGTTGGTGCCCGTCTGCGCGAAGTCGCAGTACGTGGCCACCACGCGCAGGTCGTTCTCGGCGCAGTAGGCGCGGGACTTCTCCACCTGTATCTCTATGGACTCGCCGCGCTGGTTGTGGCTCGAGAAGCGGGCGTATATCGCCGCGCGCCCGCCCACGGCTACTCCATCTCGTCGGCGGCCTGGAACCACACCACCGTGCCGATCACGCGCACGGGGCCGTCGTCCATGCCGAAAATCATGTCCTCATAGTCCTCGAAGCTATCCGCCGACAGCATCAGCTTGGTGCTGCCCTTGTACCAGCGGCGCATGACCGCGCGGTAGTCCTCGGTCTCCACCACGGCGATGGACCCGTTGGCGGGCTGGCGGTCGGGGTCGACCAGCACGTGGCTGCCCTCGGGTATGACGCGGTTCATGCAGTCGCCCTCGACCTCCAGGGCGAACGCGCGCGGGTGCCCGGCGCACACCGAGGCGGG
>CAJLAV010000150.1:0-4154 GCA_905204735.1 uncultured Collinsella sp.
CGCCTGCGATATGCCGTTTGTCTCGCCGGAACTCATCGGCGCGCTTGCCGATCGTGTTGAGGCCGAGGTGCTCGACGTGTGCGTGCCGCGCGAGGAGCGGGGGATTGAGCCGCTTTGCGCCGTCTGGCGCCGTGACGTGTGTGCGCCGGTTGCCCAAGAGCTACTCGCCTGCGACCGCCAGCGTATTCGCTGCCTGATCAATCGCGTTCAGGCTGGTTATATGGATGAGCCGCAGATCGTTAAGGCCGCGGGCTCGACGCTCTGCTTCGAGAACGTCAATACGCCCGAGGAGTTTGCGGCGGCCGAGATACTCGCCTAGACGATTGGAGTTGCCATGTCTCACGATATTTGCCCCGACACGGGAGAGCCTTGCACTTGCGATGGTTCCGAGCCCTGTACCTGCGGTTGCGGTGGCTGTGGACATACTGCGGAAGAGGAAGCGGCCGCCGCGGCGTATCGTGAGGCACACCGCGAGGGCCCGTCCGGTGATGCCCTCGACCACGAGCGCAAGATCATCGTGTCGTTTGACAGCACCTTCGATGTGATGGAATGCGAACAGCTGTGTCTTGCCGCCGGCGTGCCCGGGCGCATCATGCCGCTGCCCGGCTCCATTACCGCAGGTTGCGGCCTGTGCTGGGCTATGCCGTTCTCGGGCGATGCGCTCGCCGCCTTCCGTGCTGCCACCGAAGGCCGCGTAACCCCCGCCGACTACCATCAGCTCGTCCTCTAACCGCCGGCACCACAAAGGCGCCTGTCCCCAATGTGGCGGTTTGGAACACGTGGACGAAACAGGTTTGAAACACAGGTTTTGCACGTCAGGCACTCAAAAACGCCTCTACCTGCATCGTAATCAAAATGAAACATCTGCTCGTCGGCTTATGCGAAACTTTGCTGCAACAGTGCGATATTATCCATACTCGATAAAGTTCGCGGCGCATAGGGTGCCGCGACCGACATTTTTCGTTTCCCATCATTGGAGGAAGCATGAGCTACACGCAGAAAGTTCTCGAAGAGCTCAAGGCCCGCTATCCCGAGCAGCCTGAGTTCATCCAGGCCGCGACCGAGATCCTCGGCACCATCCAGCCGGCGCTCGACGCCCACCCCGAGTACGAGGAGGCCGCCCTGCTGGAGCGCCTCGTCGAGCCCGAGCGCATCGTCATGTTCCGTGTTCCCTGGGTCGACGACCAGGGCAAGGTTCAGGTCAACCGCGGCTATCGCGTCGAGTTCAACTCTGCCATTGGACCCTACAAGGGCGGCCTGCGCTTTAACCCGACGGTCACCCTGGGTATGCTCAAGTTCCTGGGTCTGGAGCAGATCCTCAAGAACAGCCTGACCACCCTTCCCATGGGCGGCGGTAAGGGCGGCTCCGACTTTGACCCCAAGGGCAAGTCCAACAACGAGATTATGCACTTCTGCCAGTCCTTCATGACCGAGCTCTATCGCCACATCGGCCCCAACACCGACGTTCCCGCCGGCGACCTGGGCGTTGGCGGCCGCGAGGTTGCCTACCTGTTCGGTCAGTACAAGCGCCTGACCAACGAGTGGACCGGCGTCCTTACCGGCAAGGGCCTCTCCTTTGGCGGCTCACTCGCCCGTACCGAGGCCACCGGCTACGGCCTGGCCTACTTTGTGGACGAGTACCTCAAGAGCCGCGGCGACTCCTTCGAGGGCAAGAACGTCGTCGTTCACGGCTCCGGTAACGTCGCCATCTACGCGGTCCAGAAGGTCGCCCAGCTCGGCGGCAAGGTGCTGGCCTGCTCCGATACCCATGGCTGGGTCGAGGATCCTGACGGCATCGACTACACCGTGCTCGAGCACATCTACAATAAGAAGCGCTCTGGCCACGACAAGGGTGTTACGCTCGCTATGTACGTTGACGAGAAGCCCAACGCCGTGTGGCACGAGGGCGACGGCCGCGGCGTGTGGCAGCTGCCCTGCGACATTGCGCTGCCCTGCGCTCGCGAGAACACGCTGCTGCTCGAGGACGCCCAGGCGCTCGTCGCCAACGGCTGCAAGGTGGTCGGCGAGGGCGCGAACATGCCCACGACCATCGAGGCCACGACCTACTTCCAGGAGAACGGCGTCGCCTTTATGCCTGGTAAGGCTGCCAATGCCGGCGGCGTGCTCGTGTCCGGCCTGGAGATGAGCCAGAATGCCGAGCACCTGTCCTGGACCTTCGAGGAGGTCGACGGCAAGCTCGAGCAGCTCATGCGCGGCATGTTCCACAACGTGGACGACACCGCCAAGGAGTATGGCCAGGAGGGCAACTTTGTCATGGGCGCTAACATCGCCGGCTTCCTGAAGGTCGCCGACGCCATGCTCGCCCAGGGTGTCTGCTAAACCCTGCCTGACATAGCATGTGATGAGGCTCCCAGCTATCTGGTTGGGAGCCTTTTTCTATCCCGGAGGATTCCTCATAACTTGCGGTGATATACGGACTGTTTTGCGTTCCAGAACGGCTAATCAGTCCGTATATCACCGCAAGTTATGGATGGGTGGGTGGATTTTGTCCTAAAACGGTGTGCGGCCCCTCGTTTGGTACACTTAAAAGTACTGGACAAGTGAAGAGATGGGGGAGAACGTGCTCAAGTTCGGTACCTACGTCCGTGTTGGAAACGCGGCCGAAGCCTATGAGCTCTTACAGAAGAACCGCAACAACAAGATTGTGGGCGGCGGCATCTGGATGCGCCTGGGTTCGCGTCGCGTGGCGACGGCGATTGACCTTTCGGCCTGTGGACTCGATCAGACCGAGGAGACCGAGACCGAGTTTCGCATCGGCGCCATGTGCACCCTGCGCCAGCTCGAGCGCCATGTCGAGCTCAACGCGCTTGTCAACAACGTCTTTGAGTTCGCCGTCCACGACATCGTGGGCGTGCAGCTGCGCAATACCGCCACGGTGGGCGGCAGCATCTACGGCCGCTTTGGCTTCTCGGACGTGCTCTCGGCCTTTTTGGCGCTCGATTCCTATGTTGAGCTGACGGGCGCCGGCCGCGTGCCGCTCGCGGAGTTCGTGGACATGGGCTACGTACGTGACGTGATCGAGCGCGTCGTGGTCGTTAAGCACGGTTACCGTGCGAGCTACGAGGCCGTGCGCAAGGCCGCGACCGACTTTCCCTCGCTCAACGTCACCGCTGCCTGGTGGGATAACAGCTGGCATGTCACCGTGGGCGCCCGCCCGCTGCGCGCGACCCTGCTGCAGGGCGAGGCGTGCGGCCTGGTTAACGAGCAGCCTTCCGAGGACGAGCTGCGTGCCCTAGCAGCGTCCGTACGCGCGCTGAGCTACGGCACCAACCTGTGGGGCTCGGCCGACTACCGCCGTCGCATCTCGGCGCCGCTTGCCGTGCAGGCCGTGCGCCGCGCCGCCGGCATCGAGCTTTCGGCCGCGCTTGCCCGCGAGCTCGAGACCGTGCAGATCCCTAAGTTCGCCACGGACGAGTATTCCTGCCGCCGCGTGCCCGGCGTCGATTCTAGCGAGGTGCGCTAATGGCTGCCAAACTCATCGATCTTTCCTTTACGCTCAACGGCCGCAAGGTCAAGGTTCAGATTGCCCCCGACACCATGCTCTTTGCGCTGCTGCGCGAGCAGGGCTGCGCGTCGGTGCGCTGCGCCTGCGAGACCACCAACTGCGGCCTGTGCACGGTGTGGCTCGACGGCGACCCTGTGCTGAGCTGCTCGGTTCCCGCCGCGCGCGTCGAGGGCCGCTCCATCACCACGCTCGAGGGCCTCAAGGCCGAGTCCGAGGCGCTTGCCCGCGCTATGGCTGCCGAAGGTGCCGAGCAGTGCGGTTTTTGCGCCCCCGGCCTCATCATGAACGTGCTGGCTCTCGCCCGCGCCGCCAAGGAGGACCCGAGCCTCGTCGCCACGCGCGAGGAGCTCTCGCGCCAGCTCGCCGGCAACCTGTGCCGTTGCAGCGGCTACGAGAGCCAGCTGCGCGCTATCGTCCGCTTCCTCAACGAGTCCGGCGTGCAGGTGGGCTTTGAGATGCCCGAGCTGCCGGTCAACGACACCAGCTGCGACGGCGTCTCGTACAAGCAAATCACCCACAAGCAGCCCAAGAAGGATTCGAAGGCTCTGCTCGAGGGTCGTCCGGTCTACACCGGCGATATGGTGCCCGCCGGCGCGCTCATCGTCAAACTCAAGCGCAGCCCGTATGC
>CAJLAV010000151.1:0-4142 GCA_905204735.1 uncultured Collinsella sp.
GTGGGTCTGTCGCTGATCGTCGTGCTCGGCCCCGAGCGCTTCCAGCAGTTCCTCGAGGGCTTCCATGCCATCGACGAGTACTTCTGCAACACGCCGCTCGAGAACAACGCCGTCGCGCTGATGGGCCTGCTCAACGTCTGGTACGTCAACTTCTTCGGTTCCAAGAGCCACGCCGTGCTTCCGTACAGCCAGTACCTGCACCGCTTCCCGGCCTACCTGCAGCAGCTCACCATGGAGTCCAACGGCAAGCATGTCCGCTGGGATGGCAGCGCCGTGACCTCCGATACCGGTGAGATCTTCTGGGGCGAGCCGGGCACCAACGGCCAGCACGCCTTCTACCAGCTGCTGCACCAGGGCACCGTGGTGGTTCCGGCCGACTTCATCGCTTTTGCCAACACCGCCAACCCTGCGACCGACAACGGCCAGGATGTGCACGAGCTGTTCCTGGGCAACTTCCTGGCTCAGACCAAGGCGCTCGCCTTTGGCAAGACGGCCGACGAGGTGCGCGCCGAGGGCACGCCCGAGCAGATCGTTCCGGCCCGTTGCTTTGAGGGCAACCGTCCGACGACCTCCATCTTCGGTGACACGCTGAGCCCATTCGCGCTCGGCGAGCTCATCGCCCTGTACGAGCACATCGTGTTTGTCGAGGGCACGGTCTGGGGCATCGACTCCTATGACCAGTGGGGCGTCGAGCTGGGCAAGCAGCTTGCCAAGCAGATCACCCCTGCCTTCCACGACGACGCCGCCAAGGCCGAGCAGGACGCTTCGACCCAGGCGCTCATCGAGTTCTATCGCGCTCACCGCAAGTAGTTTTGCCGCTGAGTTAGCTTATGGCTGAAAGGGGCCCGCATCCGTTGGGATGCGGGCCCCTTTGCTGTTTGGATGGGGCAAGTCGCATCGAGAGGGCATGTGGGGCTGCCATGCCTCAGGATACTGTGCGGCGTTGGTGATATACTTCTACGGCTGATTTCATACCACTTACCGGAAGGTAGGTGAGCGCCATGCTTTATGGGCGTACATTGAACGTGGTTTTTCGCGCGAAACCACGAATCGATTGCCGGTCCTAAATAGGGAGGTTCAGGATGACCCTTGCCAAGCCCATCAATAAGTACATTGACTATATCGACGCGCCTGAGGACACGTTTGAACAGTATGTCGAGAAGGCGCTGAAGTACGATTTCCGTTGCGTGTTTGCGAATCTGCAGGAGTATGCGACAGGTCGCGCCATGCTCGAGGGTTCTGACATCATCCTTGCCGGCGCTATCGACTTTCCTCAGGGTACGATGACGCTCGAGGAAAAGCTCGCGAGGTTCGAAGAATATGCCGCATGTGGCTTCACCGAGATCGATTACGTGTTGAACCAGGAATCGGTCGAGAACCGTGACTTTGACGCCATCGAGCACGAGATGACCGCAATCGCCGATTTTTGCCGCGAGCGCGGTATCACCGATAAGGTAATCGTCGAGATGTGCAAACTGGACGGCGACGATGCCGCCAAGCGTCGCGTGTGCGAAATTGCCCTTGAGGCTAAGCCGGGCTTTCTTAAGACGTCGACCGGCAGAAGCTTTGGCGGCGCCAAGCTTCAAGACGTGCAGCTGATGCGCGAGGTGCTTGGCGACGCTGTGGCAATCAAGGCGGCGGGCGGCATCTATAACTACGAGGAGGCCCTTGCGTTTATCGAGGCGGGCGCCAGCGCGTTGGGCGCCTCGGCGGGCATCGCAATCGTCGAGGGCGCGCCGGAAGACGAGCGCTGCTAACTGGTGAATTCGACCTGGGCGCTTTGGGCTTCGGGGAGTTCCGCATAGAGCGGGTGGTCCTCGAGCCTAAAGCGCTCGACTTGTTGTGGGGCGCTGCCGCGGACGAAGAGCCAAGAGCGGTCGACCGATGTCGCCATGAGCGTACTGGGCAGCACGTCGGCGCGTTCGGAAAAGACGCGGGCGCTCTCGGGATCCTGGAAGGCTAGCACCAGCTGCGTGTCGCAGTTGCCCATGATGGAGCGGGCGCGTGCCTCGCCATAGAGTGCGTCGAGCTGGTTGGTCGACTGCATGAGCAGCGTCGCCCAGATTTCGCGGCTGCGGATGATGGAGAGCACGTTGCCAATCTGCGGCATCTGCAGGTTGGCGAAGTCGTCGAGCATAAAACGGACCGGGATCGCGAGGCGCCCGTCGGGTTGCGTATCGGCGTGGCGAATGAGCCCGGCGAACGCCTGCGTTGCAAACAAATTGGTGAGCGGATCGAGGCTTCGGTCGAGATCGCTGACGGTGATGAAGAGTGCCCGGCGCTCGCGACCCATAGCCGCGAAATCAATCTGGTTCGCATCGGTGTACAGGCGGCGCGCGCTGTCGAAGCCTAGACACATCACCTTTTCGGCAAGGATGCCCATAATGCTGGCGTGCATCTTTTCTGCCGTGATGGTGGGGGAGTAGCGCCGCCATAGCGAGAGCGCATAGCTTGTGGGGTCGGTGGTCTGCAGTTCATCGAAGAGCCGGGCAGTGGCGCGGTCTTGGAGATGCTCGCAAAGGTCGATAACCGACGAAAACGTCTGCTCCTCAATGGGCAGCTGCTCGCATACATAGGCGATGAGGCAAGAAAGCAGGTTGGCGGCAGCGTGGTCCCAAAACGGCTGGGATTGGTCCTCGACGGGACAGATAGCCTTGGCGACCGAGATGGTGTCCTGCTGGTTGGGCTTGCCGTCCCGGCTGCGGCGGATGTGGTTGAGCGGGTTGTAGCCGCATTGCTCGACACCCTCGGGCAAGGGAGCCATATCGTCAAGATCGGCAAAGTTGAGGCGCTGCACGCGATAGCCATGTGCGGTGAGCACGGGACCGACTTCGCGACAAAGCGTTCCCTTGGTGTCGAGCACGATATAGCTTGCATTCATCTGCAACAGGTTGGGCTTGAGGACGTTGCGGGTCTTGCCGGCGCCCGAAGGACCGATGACGAGCATATTGTTGTTGAGGCCGGTTTGGCGTGTGTTGCACGAGAGCGCGTGGTCCTGCGCAAGGATGGTGGGGGCGGGGGCGTGCGGTGCCGCGTTGAGATTAGACATGTGCGGTCTCCTTAGTCGAGGTGAGAATGCTGTGGGCGAAGCCGAGTTCGACGGCTCGTTCGGCCGAAAGGTACGTGTCCTTTGCCGTGAGCGCCTGGACGCGCTTGGCCGAAAGGCCGCTGTGCTCAGACAGGATTTGCGTCAGAGCCTTGCGGGTCTGCATGAGGCGACGGCTTGTCTCCTGGAGAGCCAGAGCCGAGCCTCCGGCCCCTTGCGGGATGAGCGGGTCGTGAATCATGAGCTCGGCATGGGGCGCCATACGGCGCTCGTCACCGCCCATAAAGATGATTGATCCCATGGAGGCGGCGAGCTCCAGGCAGACGGTGTGGATGGGGCAGGGCGAGAGGCGCATGGTGTCGTAGATGGCAAGGCCGGCTCGTACGTTGCCGCCGGGGCTGGCGATAAAGATCGTGATGGGGGCTGCGGGGTCGGTGGCCGCGAGCAGACGGATCTGCTGGCACAGGTCGTGGGCCATCGAGCTGTTGATGTCGCCCACGACGGAGAGCTCGCGGCGTGCGAGCATCTCGTCGTAGACGGAGCTGAGCGTGATGCCGCGGGCCGATTCGCGCATCGTGAGCGGGCTGATGATAGGGGGCTGGATGGTGTCCATGGGGACTCCTTTCTGGAAGATGGTAGGTTGGGGTAGCGTTGCGTGTGCCTATCGTTAGGGCTCAAAGGCACACTCGAGCCGGCGTTCAAGCTCGGTTGCTGCCTTATGGCTCCCGGCTTTAGCTAGCGCCTCGTCGAACGCGCCAAGCCGTAGCAGTGTGGCAATGGGCGCGGTATAGACAAGGTGCAACCGGCGTTCGAGGTCGTCGGGAAACTTGTTGGGGTCGTAGCACTTCTGGTAGAAGTGAACGATGCTTTGGCTCATCTCCCAATCGTCGCGGTAGCGCTTGAACTGTCGCTGCTGGATATCGATGATCCGGGTCGTTTGGGCGCGAAGGCCGACAGGCGCCAGTGCCCGATAGCCGTCGAAGAGCCGGTTGAGGCTGAGTGTGCGGAGCATGTCGATAAGGGCGCGAACCGTGGTAGGACCGGCCTGAAACCTGGCGGTTGCGCGGTTGTAACGTTCGCGGTCGAGCACCATGAT
>CAJLAV010000152.1:0-4121 GCA_905204735.1 uncultured Collinsella sp.
TCGATTCCGCGTCTCCTTGCGCGCCCACATTCCACTCCGCCTTAAATCAAGTATACGTTTTGGAACGGGATGTCACTCCGAACGCCTTACCCTCTTAGTGTGAATGCCGCTGCGGCATTGTTGACTCATCCTTAGTAATCGCGTCTATCCTCTGCAGCATCAGCCAAAGCAATCCGAGAGGAGCCGCACATGCATGCAGCGGAAATTCCTTTCGGGGGGGGGGTATCTCCCAGATTTACCCGCCGCCCGAAGGGGCAGTCGACAGTCGAGTACGTACTGATCATCGCGATCATCGTCCTGGTGGTGCTGATCGCGGGACCGTGGGTCTCGTCGGCGATCACAAACCAGTTCAACACGGTGGCGGGGACGCTCGGCAACGGAATCTCAAAGGGGAGCTGGGAGTCGGGCGGCACGGGCGGCGGCAACGGGTCGTTGACCGACGCCGACATCGTGGACCCCGTTCACGGGATAGCGTTCGCCGTGTACTCGGAGGACGACCACAGCCTCATGTTCTACAAGCGCCGCGGGGTCCCCAGAGTCGGTGACATGCTCAACAGCCGCCGCGTGACGGCGGTGTATACGGGGTTCGAAAATGGATACGCCACCGCGACCGTGGGAAACGACGGCAAGACGACTGCCCCCTGGTGGCCTAACAGAAATAGTATCGTGGCCGTAAAGGCCATTGACGATGGCATAGAAATCCACTCGTTGGCATTTTGCTTTCAGTACATGGAGAACTGCAAGAGCTTTGATCTGGCAAAGTTCGACATGTCGAACTGCACAAATCTGCAGCAGCATTCGCGTATTGCGGCAATGCGACTTCCTTCAGTATTTCAAGCTGGGATACGTCCTCGGTCGTCGAATTCGACTCGGCGTTCAAAAACCTTTACAAGGTCGAGGAGATTGACATCTCCGGATGGTCGACGCGGAAAGCCGGCGATTTACGTCTCCTTTTTTTCCACCGACAGTTCGCTGAAAAGCGTGAAATTTGGACCAGGGTGGAAGACCTCAGATGTTATGGATATGCTCGGCATGTTTAGCTATTGCAAAAATCTAAACCTCGACTGTTCCGATTGGAATGTCCCAACCTATGCCAATCATAGTGACTTCAATCACTGCGCCCCCGGCGTTATCCTCCCGAAGGCGTGGCAGTAGGTCTGAAGAAACAAAACGGCAAGCAGTTTATGTGGCGCGGGCACCCGTGCCGCCGTTGCCTCAGCGGCACGTTACGGGCTAGTCGGTTCGCTTTAACGTACGCTCTGCATGCAATATCAATCCCCATGCGAAGGGAGTGTCGCATATGCATGCAGCGGCAATTAACCTTCGGGGGTGGGTATCTCCTAGGAATACCCGCCTCCGAGGCCAAGGAGCCATCGAGTACGTTCTGGTCATCGCGATTATCGTCCTGGTTGTGATGATAGCCGGCCCTTGGGTCTCGTCGGCAATCAGGAACCAGTTCAACACGGTGGCGGGAGTATTGGTAAACGGGACAGCAGGTGGGACTTGGGAACCGAGCGGTTCCGGCAGCGGTAACGGCGCGGGTTCCGCGACCGTCCAGGCGGCGCTCGCCAAGGACGCGAAGGGCACGCGAAGGACTGGACCCTCGGTGAGCAGAAGGCAGTTGCCGAGGACATCGCCGCCAAGGGCGAGGCGTCGCCCGCCTACGCTAAGGCGAAGGCCGCGATGGATGCCGGCACCGAGTTCTCGATGAAGCTCACCGATGGCAAGACGCTGACTTACCGCATTATCGGCATCAATCATGATGACCCTGCAGGCGGATCCGGCAAGGCGGGCCTCACGTTCCTCACCACCACGACGGGCATTTGGTCCCCCATGAACGCGATTGACACCAACGCCGGCGGTTGGGAGAAGTCTGAACTCCGTCAGAAAATGAACTCCGGCAGGATCTGGAATCTGATGCCCTCCGATTTCCAGTCCAAGGTGAAGGCCGTCAAAAAGCTATCGAACAATGTCGGGGGCGGTGATGAGAACAAGAACGCCGCCGTGACGGCTACCTCGGACAAGCTGTTCCTGCTCAGCTACTCTGAGATCGCCCCCCCACCACCTATTGGGCATCCTATCCCTGGACTTCCTCCGAGGGCACCCAGTACGAGGCCTTCAAAGGCAAGGTGACGGAGAACTATTCTGTTAATGCCTGTCTGAAGATTGGCAGCAGTTGGTGGGAGCGCTCGGTGAATCCGAGCAACTCCTACTACTTCCTCAATGTCGACAGCAGCGGCGACCCGACGTACGCCGACTACGCGGGGTACTCGTATTGCGTCTGCCCCGTTTGGTGCTTCTAGCTCAAATTTGATCTGATGTAAGGCCCGTGCAATCCTGCATGGGCCTTTCTTTTGGCAATTGCTCGACCGATTCGTGGCTTGAAACACAAATTATCGAGTTAAGGAGACATGGGGTCATACAGCGGCTCTCAGAGCGCCTGCTGCACTCCCCCGCCATTACCCCTGCGGCGTCCTCGTATGGAGCCCATCCTGGTTGGCATATCGTTGCAATCGCTCACTTGTCCACCGGTCAAGTGAGCTACTGGAATAAATACAGCGACACGCTTGTTCGTTACAGTCGCTATATCTGTGTAAATCGCCGCGATAAATACAGTCTGTACTCGACTGTATACCAGCTACGCGTATGTAGATTCATATCGCGTTAATAAATCGGCCCAAGCGTGTGCAAAACGCGCAAGTAGCCGCAAAAGGCGATTATCGCGCAGGGTGATTTTTGGCACCCTGTTGATTAATCAAAATTAAGCAATTGCTTAAAACAAAAAAGGTCAGGCACTAGGTGCCTGACCTGCAAACTTCTGGTCGGGACGACTGGATTCGAACCAGCGACCCCTTGACCCCCAGTCAAGTGCGCTACCAAGCTGCGCCACGTCCCGTAGCTTTTGTTTGTTGCTCTGCTCTCGCTCGCAACAGGGAGTATATTAACCCGAAACTTTGGACTTGTGCAAGAACTTTTTTAATTATTTTTGAGCAAGTCTAAAATTGTATCTGCGAGCTGGGGTTTTGTTAGTACGGGAAGTTCCTGTGTACCCGCTGTGCTCACAATCCAGGCCTTGTTGGTGTCTGTTCCAAAGCCCGAATCGGCGCGCGAGACATCGTTGGCGATGATCGCATCGCAGCCCTTGCGGGCCAATTTGCGCTCAGCGTACTCCACGACGTTATCGGTCTCGGCTGCAAATCCGATCACACGGCGCTCGCCCTTCTGGCGCGAAAGCTCGGCCAAAATATCGACCGTCTCGACGAGCTCGATGCGATCCAAGCGTTCGTTGGCCTTTTTGAGTTTATGGTCGGCAGGGGCCGCGGGTGTGTAGTCGGCGACGGCGGCCGCGCAAATGGCCGCATCGGCCGTCTGGAAGGCGCCCAGCGCCGCCTGCAGCATCTCTGCGGCGGTCTGCACGCGCACGCACTCCACGCCGCGACCCACGTCGAGTGACGTCGGCCCCAGCACGAGCGTGACCTCGGCACCGCGGCGTGCGGCCTCCCCTGCCAGGGCGATGCCCATCTTGCCCGACGACCGGTTGCCGATAAAGCGCACCGGATCGATCGGCTCGTGCGTAGGACCGGCGGTGATCACGATGCGCTTGCCTGCAAGGTCCTGGGGCGCGGGGTTGAGCACCTCGCAGATGGCCTCGACGATGTCCTCGGGCTCGCTCATGCGTCCCGTGTCCACGTCGCCGCAGGCAAGGTAGCCACTGCCGGGCCCCACCACATGGACGCCGCGGTCGCGCAGCGTGGCCATATTGGCCTGCGTCGCCGGCGCCTTCCACATGCCATTGTTCATGGCCGGCGCGATCACAATGGGTCGCGGCGTGGCGAGCAGCGTCGTGGAAATCAGGTCATCGGCGATTCCGTTGGCCATCTTGGCGATGATATTGGCCGTCGCGGGCGCCACGACCACCAGGTCGGGCTCCTGCGCCAGCGAAATGTGGTGGATGGGGTCGGAGGGGTCGTCGAACAGGCCCACGGCGACCGTCTCGTTGGTGAGCGCACGGAAGGTGAGCGGGCCAACAAACTCCGTGGCATGCTCGCTCATAACGACCTTGACGCGCGCGCCGCGCTTTTGCAGCAGGCGCACGATATTGCACGACTTATAGGCGGCGA
>CAJLAV010000153.1:0-4111 GCA_905204735.1 uncultured Collinsella sp.
TGTGTTTGGCGGCGCCCCGTTTTTGTGTTGCAAGGAGGGTAAAGGTATGAACGCCACGGTTGTGATCCCAACATATTGGGCGGGCGATGATACCCAAGCAAACGCTCCCGGCACCTACGATCACTCGACGTCGCTCAATGCCGCCAACCCGGAACTCGATCGCTGCCTGACTTCGCTCGAACAGGTGCGCGACATTCCGCGCATCATTCTCTTGGTGGTCTGTCCGGTTTCTGCCACGGCCGACGTATCCCATCGCGTGCACGAAATCGTTAATGCGCATCCCACACTTAAGGTCACCATCGTTACCAATACTCAGGCTTCGCGTGTTGCCGACCGCGTGGCGCAGATTGCGCCCAAAGGCTCGGGCGAGTGCGTGAGCCTGCGCGGCTACGGTGCCATCCGCAACATGGGTCTTGCCTGCGCGGCGGTGCTGGGGCACGACGCGGTTGTGTTTTTGGATGACGACGAGACCGTCATCGATGCCGACTTTATGAAGCGTGCGACCTATGCGCTGGGCCAACAGACGCGTCAGGGCCTGCCGATTTTAGTCAAGAGCGGATACTTTTACGATCGCGACGGGTCGCCGCTGGCTCCCACGGACAAAGCGGGTATTTGCCATCGCTGGTGGACCAAGCGTATCGAGTTCAATCGCTGGATGAAAAAGGCGCTCTCGGGCACCCGCATCTCGCGCTCCAATTACGTGTGCGGCGGCCTGATGGCCCTGCACGCCCGCGCCTTTACGCGCGTGGCCTTCGACCCGTTTATCACCCGCGGCGAGGATCTGGACTACCTCTTTAACATGCGCATGTTCGGCTATGACGTGTGGTTCGATAACGAGTGGACCGTGCGCCACCTGCCGCCCGAGTCCGAGAAGCGCTCGCCGCGCTTTATGCAGGACGTGTACCGTTGGTACTACGAGCGGGCCAAGCTGACGTTCGCTGCGCACCAAAAGGAGCTCATTCCGGTTACGGCCGCATCACTCATGCCCTATCCGGGTCCGTGGATCTCGCGCGAGCTCGACGACCGCGTGCGCAAGACCGCCATGGTTCGCAGCATGTTTACCCGCGAGCACGAGGGGTATCTGCGCATCTGGCGTCATGGTATTGACGAGGCCAAGACCTATGCCCGCCAAAACGCCGCAAGCTACCTGCGTTTTCAGAGTTTCTGGCCCAAGATCATGGACGAACTTTGGCGCGACGCACAACTGATTAGCATCCTGGAGGGGGCTGAATGATCGACCGCCGCGCCCAGCGCGATAATTCAATTTCAATCTTTCGCATCATCGCCGTTGTCTGCGCCGTTTGCGTGTTGGTGTACTTTATCTTTGCCCTGGCGACTGGCATTGAGCCGATTGCCACGGTGATCGCCTGTGCGCTGCTGTGCATCTTCCTGTGCATCTTTATCTATTTGACGCTCAATCCCGATTCGGTACGCTCCCAGTACACCGAGGAGACGCTCTCGGTTGCCTCGGCCATGCTCGAGGACATTAAGGGCGGCCTGACGCAGGAATCGGCGCTTTTGGTGTGCCGGCGTATCCTGCCCGAGACACGTGCCATGACCGTTGCCATCACCGATGAGAGCAACGTGCTGGCCTGCGCGGGCGAGTTCGAGGAAAAGCTGCTGCCCGATTCGCCCATCCACACGCTTGCCACTCGCTACGTCATTGAGCACGGCATCGTGCAGTCGTTCAACCGCGTGGTGGACGTGGTGGGTTCGGATGGCTCGCACAACCATGTCCCCGCCGGTATCATCGCGCCCATCAAAGTGGGCGACCGCACCGTCGGTACGCTCAAGTTCTACTACAAGACCCCGCGCGCCGTCGACCGTACCCAGTATGCGCTCGCCTCGGGCTTTGCCGAGATCCTGTCCACGCAGCTCGCCATCCACGAGCTCGAGGTGCAAAAGGAACTGACGGCACGTGCCGAGGTGCGTGCCCTGCAGGCGCAGATCAATCCGCACTTTCTGTTCAACACGCTCAACACCATCGCGTCGTTTACACGCACCGATCCGCTGCGTGCCCGCGAGCTGCTGCGCGAGTTCTCCTCGTTCTATCGCGCCACGCTCGACAACTCGGGGTCGCTTATTCCGGTCTCGCGCGAGGTCGCACAGACCAAGCGCTACCTTACCTTTGAGAAGGCCCGCTTTGGCGAGGACCGCGTGCTTGCGACGTTCGATGTGTCCGAGGACGTGGAAGATACGCTGGTGCCGGCGTTCGTGATCCAGCCGATTGTCGAGAACGCCGTACGTCATGGTATGGGCGATGACGACGCCCTGAGGATCGACGTGACCGTTCACCAAGACGGCGAGGATGCAATCTTGATTGCCGTGGCCGATAATGGCGTGGGCATGGATGAGGGTACCGCCGCCAGACTGTTTGACGAGCGCTCTGCCCGTCCCGACGCCAGCTCTCCCCAAGGTGGCGGCGCCGGTGTGGCCATGCACAATATTTCGGAGCGCATCCATCGCTTTTATGGGCCGCACTCCTATACGCGTGTCGAATCGGCGCCGGGCAAGGGCACCAAAGTGCTCCTTCATCTTGATTTGTCAGAGAGCATCTTTGACATTCAAGAGTAAAATAAAAGGCTACGGGCTCAACGTCATGCGACGGATGCCCGGCGTAGTTAGTTGACGAAAGGTTTTATCCCTATGCTGCGTGCGATGATTGTGGATGATGAGGCGCCGGCTCGCTCGGAGCTTCGCTTCCTGCTCGAGCAAACGGGCAAGATCGGCACGATCACGGAGGCGTCGAGCGTCCGCTCCGCCATTGAGATGTTGATGGAAAGCCGCGTCGATGTCGTATTTCTCGATATCTCGATGCCCGGTGCTTCTGGTCTGCAGCTTGCCGAGGCGCTGCATAAGCTTAAGAATCCGCCGGCGATTGTGTTTGTGACCGCGTATAGCGATCATGCCGTCGAGGCGTTCGACGTAGATGCCGTCGATTACCTAATGAAGCCGGTTGAGGAGGCGCGCCTGGATCGCGCGATCGAGAAGGTCATGCAGCACGCCAAGCCCGTCACGGACAGCAAAGCCACCATCGAGCGCATTCCGGTGGAAAAGGGCGGCCGTAAGGTCCTCATTCCCGTGGATGACATTCGCTTCATCATGGCCAAGGACGATTACTCCTGTATCTATACCGTCGATGATCGTTTTCTATCGACGACTTCGCTGGCGCAGTTCGAGGCCAAGCTTTGCGACTTTGGCTTCTTTCGCGTTCATCGTCGCTATATCGTCAACTTGGCGTGCGTCACGGATGTCGAGACGGTGCCCTCGGGCGCTATCCAATTGGGCATTACGGGCGTCGACGAACGCGTGCCGGTCTCGCGCCGCCGCGTTGTGCCGCTCAAGAAGGCCCTGAGCCTCTAGCACACTGGCCCCGCAGCCCTGTAGACCAATTGTCTGCGGAGCCGTGGGGCTTTTTGTATATACGTCGAATTGGTTTTGAAGAAGGGATCCCATGAACAGTGCAAGCGCCAAGCGCATCGACATCATCTCGGACACCCACGGCTATCTTTCGCCCGCGCTTCTGGACGAGCTCAAGGGCGCAGATCTGATCATCCACGCCGGAGACCTCACCTCAGAGATGGATTACGAGCATCTATGCACCATCGCCCCCGTGCGAGCGGTCCTGGGAAACAACGACTACTACCGCGACTACGGCCCGGATGTAGACCGTCTGGCCCTCTTCACCTACGAAGGACTCAAATTCGCCGTAGCCCACTACCGCGAAGACCTTCCGGTGGGATCCGTAGACGTAGCCATCAACGGTCATACCCACGTAACCAAAGAGGCCCAAGTAGGCCGCTGCCTGGTCCTCAACCCCGGCAGCGCCAGCTACCCCAGAGGCACCAGAGGCCCCACCATGGCCAGAATGCTTGTCAAGGACGGCAAGATCCTGAGCACCAAATTTATTGACTTAGACTAACCGCAACAAAAACGGGGGATGCAGATCGCATTTCCCGTTTTTCTTTCAGCAAAAGGCCGAAGTTCAACAAGAATAATCAGACCAACCCCGCCGAGGAGAACGGGGCCGCCGAGCCGCGGAAGCGGCGAGGAACAACAACGGCTCGAACAATGTGACGGCAGGGAGGGTCTCCGGGGCCGGCTGGCGCGG
>CAJLAV010000154.1:0-4102 GCA_905204735.1 uncultured Collinsella sp.
GCGCCGTGCGCTCGATGAGCGCGATGGTCTCCATCGTCGCCTTGCCGTCGAGCATCTGCGTAGCGGTGATAACGGGCTTGTAGGCCGCGTTGCACTTGGCGATGATCTCCTTCTGGATGTGCGGAACGAGCTCGGGCTTGATCTCGATGCCCAGGTCGCCACGGGCGACCATAATGCCGTCGGAAGCCTCGAGGATCTCGTCGAAGTTCTCGACGCCCAGGGCGCACTCGATCTTCGGGAAGATCGTCACGTGCTCGCCACCGTTCTCGCGGCAAAGCTTGCGGATGCCGCGGACGGACTCGCCGTCACGGATGAAGGAGGCGGCGATGTAGTCGATGTTCTCGGTCAGGCCAAAGAGGATGTCCTGACGATCGCGCTCGGTGATGGCGGGCAGCGAGATGTTGACGTTGGGCATGTTGACGCCCTTGCGCTCGCCGATCAGGCCGTCGTTCTTGACGACGCAGGTCATGTCCTGGCCGTCGACGGACTCGACCTCGAGGGCAACCAGGCCGTCATCGATCAGGATGAGGGAGCCCTTCTCGACCTCGGAGGGCAGAGCCAGGTAGTCGAGGGAGATGTGCTCAGCGGTGCCGTGGAAATCCTCGGACGTGGGCTGAGCGGTGACGACGATCTTGTCGCCGGTCTTGACGGCAACCTTCTTGCCATCGACCAAAAGGCCGGTGCGGACCTCGGGGCCCTTGGTGTCGAGCAGGATGCCGACGGGCAGGCCGAGCTCCTTGGAAATACGACGGACGCGCTCGATGCGACCGTGGTGCTCGTCGTAGGATCCGTGCGAGAAGTTAAAACGGGCGACGTTCATGCCCGCCTTGATCATCTCGCGGATGGTCTCGTCGCTATCGCAGGCGGGACCCATGGTGCATACAATCTTGGTGCGCTTGTACATTCAGACCTCCATCTGACATCGTCTTGCGCTGATAGATAAACCATAAGAAATAAAACTGAGATGATTATAACGAAATGGCGACCGAATACCCCAAAAAATCGACCGTATGCCGAATTAGAAGTTCATTTTTTGCGGAAAACGGTATATGCAAAAACTGTACCAACCGTTCTAACCGCTGCTATCTGGGCGATATTTTAGTTCGATGATGCGCCGAAGAAAAAACGTTTTATCAATCTTGAGCATCACACTGTCTGCATCGTTGCGAACGGACCCTATTTCCAAATGGATTGTTTTGGCTAGACCCGCCGCTTTGGGGTACCATAGCTCCACTATCAACTGCCGCTCAGCACGGCAGCCTTGATGAGCCCTTGCCCTTCTCCTGGGAATTATGATCGGGCATCAATCTGCTGAGTGGCCCGAATCCCAGGAGGGGACTCTATATGCAAAAGGAATACCTGTCCGCCGCGGCGGAGGTGCTCAGCGACCAAGGTGTCGATGAGAACCTCGGCCTGAGCAACGACGAGGCGTCGTCGCGCCTTGCCAAGACAGGCCCTAACAAGCTCGAGGAAGCCGAGAAGACGCCGCTGTGGAAGCGCTTCTTTGAGCAGATGGCAGACCCCATGGTCATCATGCTGATCGTTGCCGCCGTCATCAGCGCGCTCACGGGCATGGTCAAGGGCGAGGCGGACTTTGCCGATGTCGCCATCATCATGTTCGTCGTTATCGTCAACTCGGTGCTGGGCGTGGTCCAGGAAGCCAAGAGCGAGGAGGCCCTCGAGGCCCTGCAGGAGATGAGCGCGGCGCAGTCCAAGGTGCTGCGCGACGGCAAGCTCGTGCATCTGCCGAGCGCCGAGCTCGTGCCCGGCGACGTCCTCATGCTCGAGGCGGGCGACTCCGTCCCGGCCGACTGCCGCGTCCTCGAGAGCGCCACGATGAAGATCGAAGAGGCCGCACTGACCGGCGAGTCCGTGCCGGTCGAGAAGCACGCCAACGTGATTGAGCTTGCCGCGGGCACCGACGACGTGCCGCTCGGCGACCGCAAGAACATGTGCTACATGGGCTCCACCGTGGTGTACGGCCGCGGTCGCGCCGTCGTGGTCGGTACCGGCATGAACACCGAGATGGGCAAGATCGCTGGCGCCCTGGCCGAGGCCAAGGAAGAGCTCACGCCGCTGCAGGTGAAGCTCGCCGAGCTCAGCCGTATTCTTACCATTATGGTTATCGTCATCTGCGTCGTGATCTTTGGCGTCGACATCATCCGTCACGGCGTGGGTAACGTCCTTACCGACCCGACTGCCCTGCTCGACACCTTTATGGTCGCCGTCTCGCTCGCCGTCGCCGCCATCCCCGAGGGCCTGGTCGCCGTCGTGACCATCGTCCTTTCGCTCGGCGTGACCAAGATGGCCAAGCGCCAGGCGATTATCCGCAAGCTTTCTGCTGTCGAGACGCTCGGCTGCACGCAGACCATCTGCTCGGACAAGACCGGCACGCTTACCCAGAACAAGATGACCGTCGTCAAGCACGAGCTCGCTGCGCCCAAGGAAAAGTTCTTGGCCGGCATGGCGCTGTGCTCCGATGCCCAGTGGGACGAGGAGCTGGGCGAGGCCGTGGGCGAGCCGACCGAGTGCGCACTTGTCAACGATGCCGGCAAGGCTGGTCTTACTGGCCTGACTGCCGAGCACCCGCGCGTGGGCGAGGCCCCGTTCGACTCGGGTCGTAAGATGATGTCCGTGGTCGTCGAGACCCTGGACGGCGAGTACGAGCAGTACACCAAGGGCGCGCCCGACGTGGTGATCGGCCTGTGCACCCATATCTACGAGGGCGATAAGGTCGTCCCCCTGACTGAGCAGCGCCGCGCCGAGCTCGTGGCAGCCAACAAGGCCATGGCCGACGAGGCCCTGCGCGTGCTGGCGCTGGCGAGCCGTACCTACACCGAGGTTCCCGCCGACTGCAGCCCCGCTGCGCTCGAGCATGACCTGGTCTTCTGCGGCCTGTCCGGCATGATCGACCCGGTCCGCCCCGAGGTGGCCGATGCTATCCGCGAGGCGCACGACGCCGGTATCCGCACCGTCATGATCACGGGCGACCACATCGACACCGCCGTGGCCATCGCCAAGCAGCTGGGCATCGTCGCCGATCGCAGCCAGGCCATCACCGGCGCCGACCTCGACCGCATGAGCGACGAGGAGCTCGATGCGCACATCGAGGATTACGGCGTGTACGCCCGCGTCCAGCCCGAGCACAAGACCCGCATTGTCGAGGCTTGGAAGTCGCGCGACCAGATCGTGGCCATGACGGGCGACGGCGTCAACGACGCCCCGTCCATCAAGCGCGCCGACATCGGCGTCGGTATGGGCATCACTGGCACCGACGTCACCAAGAACGTCGCCGATATGGTGCTCGCCGACGATAACTTCGCCACCATCATCGGTGCCTGCGAAGAGGGCCGTCGCATCTACGACAACATCCGCAAGGTCATCCAGTTCCTGCTTTCGGCCAACCTTGCCGAGGTCTTCTCGGTGTTTATCGCCACGCTTATCGGCTTTACCATCTTCCAGCCGGTGCAGCTGCTGTGGGTGAACCTGGTCACCGACTGTTTCCCCGCGCTCGCGCTGGGCATGGAGGATGCCGAGGGCGACATCATGAAGCGCAAGCCGCGCAACGCCAAGGACGGCGTCTTTGCTGGTCACATGGGTCTGGACTGCGTTGTCCAGGGCCTGATCATCACCGTGCTGGTGCTGGCGAGCTTCTTTGTGGGCGTGTACTTTGACATGGGCTACATCCACATCGCCGATATGATCGCCGGCAATGCCGACGAGGAAGGCGTGATGATGGCGTTCATCACGCTCAACATGGTCGAGATCTTCCACTGCTTCAATATGCGCAGCCGTCGTGCGTCGCTGTTTAGCATGAAGAAGCAGAACAAGTGGCTTTGGGCTTCGGCTGCGCTGGCGCTGGTGCTGACGGTGATCGTAACCGTGCAGCCGACGCTTGCCGAGATGTTCTTTGGCCCCGTGACGCTTGAGTTCAAGGGCGTTGTCGCCGCGCTGGGTCTGGCCTTCCTGATCATTCCGCTGATGGAGATCTACAAGGCGATCATGCGCGCGGTCGAAAAAGAGTAACGTTCCTGTCCGGGCCCGACCGCCTGCGGGGTTTCCACGGGCACGTCCTCGCCGCGTTGCGGCTGCGGGATGTGCC
>CAJLAV010000155.1:0-4069 GCA_905204735.1 uncultured Collinsella sp.
AACCCGCGACCCCAACCTTGGCAAGGTTGTGCTCTACCAACTGAGCCATGTCCGCATATGTAAAAACAAAACGGGCGCCGGAGCGCCCGGATGTTGCCTGGAGGCGAAGCCCGGATTCGAACCGGGGGTAAAGGCTTTGCAGGCCTCTGCCTTACCACTTGGCCACTTCGCCGAAAAAGGACCGCCTAAACGGTCCGGAAATGCAATGGAGCGGACAACGGGGCTCGAACCCGCGACCCCAACCTTGGCAAGGTTGTGCTCTACCAACTGAGCCATGTCCGCTTGCGGGTTATTAATTTACGCGAGTTGTCCAAAAGACGCAAGTACTTTTTTCAAAAAACTTGTCTGCCGCATGTTCTTAATAGCCAAACGCGCTAAAGCGATTGGCTAGGCACACGATTCCAGCGCTCCGCTAAACAGCTTCACCATCTGCACGCGCGTGCCGGCGCCGTCCGTACGACGAGCAACCTCCACGTTATCGACGAGCATACGCATAAGCTTGATACCACGGCCGCGTTCCTCAGATGCAACCGGCTCGCTCGTTTCATCGATAGAATAGCCGGCACCTCGATCAAGCACCTCAACCACAACGCGATCGCCATAGGCCTGAACCGTCAGGACGCACCCGATACCGCCCGCATGGTCATAGGCATTACCCAGCGCCTCCCCCGACGCCAATGCGACATCGTAGCGCTCGTCACGGCGCAACGGAAGCGATTCAAGGAGTTCGGCAATGCGATGTCGGTAGTATGGAAGATTCTCGATACCCTGACGGACCTCGACGCTCTTACTCCAGCGAGGCAGCTCCCCCACCGGAATGGCGGGAATAGACTCCCGTGCCGGCCCCGCGACATGAAGGATATCGACAAGACGAGCAATCTCCAAAAAGCGAACAACTTCACCCGATGCATTGACGAGCGAAAGCAGGCCTTCTCGCCTCATGAGCTCACGAGCGCGCGTAAGCAGGAATGCCAAGCCCGTCGAATCGATAAAGCTAACAGCCTGACAGTTGATGACAACACGACGCACGCCGCGGCCAATCAAAGCATCCAACCGCCGACGCAGCGCAGGCACCGTGGCGATGTCGATATCGCCTGGAGGCGTCAAAACCGCTATGTCATTCCACTCATTCATACGACCATGGTTCCCCAAAAAAGCCCACTCGATGCATTCGTTTCCCCAACCGTACGGATTCAGCCCGCCCAGCGTCGTCTATGAACGACCCCGTAAAAACTCAAGGGACACCAATGCAATGTCATCGTCCAGCGCCGATTCGGTAAATCGGTCAAGCTCGCCCAAGACCTTGCCGCAGATTCCCGATACGCCCTCACCCGAGACAGAGAGCAGAAGGTCACGAAGGCGCTGCTCACCAAAGAACGCTCCGGTGCGGTCGCGGGCCTCAATCGTTCCGTCCGTATACATGAAGAGCATGTCGCCAGGAGCGAACGTAAACACGCCTGTCTCGTACACCATGCTCTCAAAGGCACCGATTACGCCCGATTGGCATCCAAGCAGCTCGACCTCTCCCCCACGGGCCTCGCCGCCACCCAGCGGCATCGACTCTGGCCTAATGACCATGGTCGGAGGATGGCCCGCCGAACAATACGTTGCGCGTCCGGCTTTAAGGTCAATCTTGGCGATAAAGGCCGTCACGAACGTCTCGACCCTCGAAAAGCCCATGAGCATACTGTTAAGAGAGCGTGCCATGCGGGCCGGTCCAGCGCCCTCCCACGCATATGCCGTCAGGGCCGTCTTGACGAGCGCGGACATCGATGCGGCCTCAATGCCTTTGCCAGACACATCACCCAGAATCATGACGGCGCAGTCGTCGGGAAGACGGATGAGCGTATAGAAATCGCCGCCGACCAACGCCGAGTTCGTGGCTGACAGGTACACCGAATCGGTTGCGATACCCGGAACATCCCCCAGGGAATTTCTCATGCCGATCTGAAGGGTCTGAGCGATATGGCGCTCCTCGCGCTTTTGAGATTCGCCTTCGTAGATCAGTTCAAAGTCATGCGCCAAGTGCACCAAGTAGTCATATTCAAGATCATCAATCGGCTCTTGGCTACCATCACGAAGCAGCAGCGCGCGCGTCGTCGGGCTCTTCGCAACAGAAGCAGGAACAATTGCGTCGTTACTGTGCTTGCCATCACCCTTAGAGCGTGGTCGCCCCGCCTCGATGCCGGAGTCGACGTAGAGACCTTGACAAGGCAGACCATGCGCCCTAAGCCAGCCTCCCATAGGCATCGATTCGTCAACGCGAGTTATACGGACGTGTTTAAGGTCCTCGGCACTCGTACCGCCCAAAACAGATGCCTCAAAGCCATCAGGGCCAGCCCCCAGACGTGCCGCTGGCGCCGTCGTGGAAAAGAAAAGCTTCTCGGGATCGTCCGGCAAAGCAACGCGACTGCCACCTTCAAAATCTATGACGTAGGAATCCAGACTGGCGTCATACTCAACAGGGCAAAAATGGCAGTTAAGCATATTGCAGATCTCGGACGATACCGCCTGGGTAGCCGCGGCGGAATCGTCTAGAAAGGTAAACAACTCATCACGCAAGACATTGAGCGAGCGGCCAAGCTCGGCCGTGCGACGGGAGCGAAGGCTCGATGCCATGCCGACCAGCTGGATAGACAGGTAATCGCAAATGACCTCGAGCACATTAACGTCATAGGCGAGCGGTGCCTGGGGGCGTTTCCAACCAACTTCCAGCACGCCAAGAATCTGCGTACCGTAAAAAACGGGAAGACAGATCTCGCTGCGGTACGGAGGCATATCCTGCATGCGCAACAGGTGCTTAGAACGATTGTCCAGGTCCATGAACATACCGGAGGCGGCCTTATCACCCTCAAGGTCCTGTTGAATCGACAAGCGACAGGCACGCGACTCACGAAGAACATACGTCGGAATGCCAGCGCCATACGGCAAAAACTCAGGCAGGTAGCTGTCGTACAGCTCCTTGGAAACACCGCGAAGTTTAAAACCGCCGCTCTCAGAAAAATAGATAGCGGCACCCGAAGCATCGAGCGTTCCTACAAGCTGGTTCAAAACGGTATCAAGTAGGCTGGGCAGCTCATCGGAGCCCACAGTGCTCATAATGACCGAGAGAGTTCCAGAGAGACGCTTGTTCGCAACTCTAAGCTCCGATAACGCACGCTTAAGTTGACGGTCGTGAGAATACTGTTCCTCGATACTGTGAAGCGCCACTAGGACACGTGGTGCGCGGCGCCCAAAGATGCGTGGAGGCGTTACGGAGCCCGCGCGAACCAAGACGGGGATAAAAGAGCCGTCACTCAGCTTGAGCATCAGTTCGTTCTCGGAGCCATCAGTTTCAAATGGCAGACGATGTTCCGTCGCACGTTCAAAAGCGGACGAGTACAGGACGTCTTTAACATCTCCACCGATGACGTCAGCGCGTTCCTCGCACATCAAACCAAGTAAGCGATTATTCACATGCAGAATGGTTCCGTCGAACTCACAGATGATGACAGCATCGCTCGTGATCTCGACTAGTTGGGCAACGTCTGCCCACTCGTTGCGTTCAAGCGTTTCCATCGTGGACCTCACCGTCTATCGGTAACAAAAAAGCCTCCGAAGAGGCTTCTCAAATGCGATGGTGTCGGAGGCGGGACTTGAACCCGCATGACCAAAAAGCGGTCACTAGCACCTCAAGCTAGCGCGTCTGCCAATTCCGCCACTCCGACATGCTATGTTGTTGATTCACGGTTCGTTTTGTTGGAACCGCGCGTTCAACGAGGAAGATAATAACCTATGATTCGAGAACTGTGCAAGCACTTTTTTCAAAAAAGTTTACGAATTTGTAAATGCGCAGGTAAATCCGTGTGTCCGGCCCCGAATCGGTGTTGCCTCCCGGCGCGTCCTCGGGCATGAGCGATATTTTGCTGCGCACTTCGTGCTGCAAAATATCGCTCCCCCTGCGGAATGCGCCGGGAGGCAACACCGATTCGGGGCCTGCAGATACATACTTCAGGCACAGTTCTCAAACATGTTCTGGGGGCTGATGCAAATTTGGTGGCTCGGCTTTGCCGAGCCCTTATATAAAGAG
>CAJLAV010000156.1:0-3989 GCA_905204735.1 uncultured Collinsella sp.
CGGAGGAAAACGGATCACTTGAGCCTCGCTGTGGCAAAGTGATCCGTTTTCCTCCGTCCCCGAGGGATCATTTGGTGTAAAAGGCGCGCCATGCTTGGGACGGGGTTTGTTATTCGTTTGTAAAGGCCGTGCTGCGCTTGCGGTAAGGGTCTATCAGATGCCCGTAAAAAACCGCAGTTGGCGCGGGCACTGCCCGATCGAGGCCGTATCTTTCCAAACAGCAAAGCGGGCAGGGTGCCCGCGAATCGCATGTATGAAAGGAAGATCATGCTCGATCAGGCTTATTCTCGTCGTCAGTTCCTCGGCCTCGCTGGTGGTCTTGCCAGCATCGTCGGTCTCGGTCTCGTTGGGTGCGGCGGCTCCGGCGCATCCGATGCCGCCGACAAGGGTAGCGCCGCTGCTGCCGAGTCCGTCTCCGGCGAGGTGACCTACGACGGTGCCTCTTCGTTCCAGGCTCTCGTCGAGGCCGCTGCCGAGAAGTTCATGGACGCCAACCCCGATGTCTCCGTCTCCGGCTCGGGTAACGGTTCGGGCAAGGGCCTGACCGCTGTTGCCGCCGGCACCGTCACCATCGGTAACTCCGACGTCTTCGCCGAGACCAAGCTCGAGGCCGACCAGGTCAAGAACCTCGTCGACCACGAGGTCGCCGTCGTGGGCATGGGCCCCGTCGTTTCCAAGAACGTGACGGTCGACGATCTGTCCCTCGAGCAGCTCAAGGGCATCTTCTCTGGCCAGATCACCAACTGGAAGGAGGTCGGCGGCGACGACGCTACTATCGTCGTTCTCAACCGCAAGGCCGGCTCCGGTACCCGCGCCACCTTCGAGGCTGCCGTCTTTGGCGACGAGGCTGTCGACTTTAAGGGCGACGCCGAGCTCGACAAGTCCGGCGACGTTCAGACTCAGATGGGCAGCACCGACAATGCCATCTCCTACCTCGACTTCTCGCACTTCGATGACTCCAAGTTCAACGCCATCAAGGTCGAGGGCGTGGAGCCCAAGAGCGCAAACGTCACCGACGACTCCTTCAAGATCTGGGCTACCGAGCACATGTACTGCTCCAAGGACGCCGACGAGGCCACCAAGGCCTTCCTGGAGTTCATGCTTTCCGACGACGTCCAGGGCAAGCTCGTCGAGGAGCAGGGCTTCATCCCCGTCTCTGCCATGAAGGTCGTCAAGGACGCCAGCGGCAAGGTCTCTGCTAAATAAGTAATCGCCCCGGAAAGGTTTGCAATGGCAAAACAGCTGCCAAAGCGCGACCTTGAGAACGTGGGCCTGGGCGTCACGGGCGCGTGCGTAGCGCTCGTGACGCTTGTCGTGGCCGCGCTCATCTTTATGGTCGCCCAAAAGGGCCTCTCGGCTTTTGTCAAGGACGGCGTCTCGGTCGTCGAGTTTTTCACCGGCACCAAGTGGGACCTGGCCAACACAGCCGAAAACGGTCTGCCTTACACCGGCGCCCTGCCCCTGATTGTCACCTCGTTTGCGGTCATGGTGCTCTCCACGCTCATCGCGCTGCCCATCGCCATCGGCTCCGCCATCTTTGCGGTCGAGATCCAACCCAAATTTGGTTCCAAGGTCTTTCAGCCGCTTATTGAGCTTTTGACCGGCATCCCCTCGGTCGTCTTTGGCCTGATCGGTTTTCACGTGGTCGTCGGTCTTATGAAGAGCGTTTTCCACGTGAGCACGGGCCTGGGCATCTTGCCCGGCGCCATCGTGCTGGCGGTCATGATTCTGCCGACGATGACCACGCTTTCGGTCGATGGCCTGCGCGCCGTGCCCGACGGCTACCGACAGGGCTCGCTCGCGCTGGGCTACACCCGCTGGCAGACCATCTGGCACGTGGTGCTCAAGTCCGCCATGCCGTCGCTCATGACCGCGGTTATCTTGGGCATGACCCGCGCCTTTGGCGAGACGCTCGCCGTGCGCATGGTCATCGGCGGCATCGAGGCCATGCCGACGTCGCTGCTGTCGCCGGCTTCGACCATCACCACCACGCTCACCACGTCCATGGCGGTCTACGCCGAGGGCTCGGCCCAGGACGACGTCCTGTGGGCACTCGGTCTGCTGCTGATGGGCATGAGCCTCATCTTCATCCTGATCATCCATCTCATTGGCCGCAAGGGGGCGAAGGCTCGTGGCTAGCACGCGCATCCACATCGACGAGGCGAGGCTCGGGCGTGTCCAAAAGCAGGATCGCATCGCCACGGGCGTGCTGACGGCGATTGTCGCCATCGTCATGCTCATCGTCATCTCCATGGTGGCCTATATCCTGTTCGAGGACATCTCGACGCTGTTCCAGCCGGGCTTTCTCACAGAGCCGTCGCGTGCCAACGGAACGCAGGGCGGCGTGCTCTACCAGCTGTTCGACTCGTTCTACCTGCTGCTGATCACTCTGATCATCTCGGTGCCCATCAGCCTAGGCGGAGCGGTCTTCCTGGTTGAGTACGCGCCGAACGGCCCTATCCGCGACATCGCCTCTACCGCCATCGAGACGCTGTCCTCGCTGCCTTCCATCGTCGTCGGCATGTTTGGCTTCCTGGTGTTCTCGGTGCAGCTGGGCTGGAAGTACTCCATCATCTCCGGCGCCGTCGCGCTCACCATGTTCAATATCCCCATTCTGGTGCGCGTGATTCAGCAGGCGCTCGAGGACGTGCCACAGGCCCAGCGCGATGCATGCCTGGCCATGGGCCTTACCCGCTGGGAGGCCACGCTGCACATCCTGATTCCCGAGGCCATGCCCGCCATCGTGACCGGCATCGTGCTTTCGGCCGGCCGCGTCTTTGGCGAGGCCGCGGCGCTGCTCTTTACCTCGGGCATGAGCTCGCCGGTGCGTCTGAACTTCTTGAGCTTTAACCTGTCGAGCCCCACCTGCGCCTGGAACGTGTTCCGCCCCGGTGAGTCGCTCGCCGTGCACATCTACAAGATCTATGGCGAGGGCAGCCCCGAGGCCCAGCAGATCGTTTGGGGCACCGCGGCGCTGCTGATGATTTGCGTGCTGCTGTTTAACGTAGTCGCCCGTATCGTGGGCAAACAACTGGCAAGGAAGATGACGGCCGAATGAGCGAGATAAATGCAACGCCCGCAACTGAGGCGGCATCGTCCGAGACCCAGGACTTTTTGTCGAGCGTGGGGGAGAGCGAGAAGCGCGTGCGCGCGAGCGGCAAGGCCGTGAGCGACGAGGTCGTGCTCTCCACCAAGGACGTCAACGTGTACTATGGCGACCACCATGCACTGCACAATACGTCGCTCGACTTTCACAAGGGCGAGATCACGGCGCTCATCGGGCCTTCGGGCTGCGGTAAGTCGACCTTCTTGCGTAGCCTCAACCTCATGAATCGCGAGATTCGCGGCTGCCGCGTGGAGGGCGAGATCAACTATCGCGGGCGCAACGTGAACACCAAGACCGAAAACACCTACGAGCTGCGCCGTTCCATTGGCATGGTGTTCCAGCAGCCCAACCCGTTCCGCAAGTCCATTCGCGACAACATCACGTTTGCGCCTAGGCGCCACGGCATCACCGACCGCGACGAGCTCGACCGCATGGTCGAGGAAAGCCTGCGCGGCGCGGCGCTTTGGGACGAGGTCAAAGACAAGCTCGACAAGAGCGCCTACGCGCTTTCGGGCGGCCAGCAGCAGCGTCTGTGCATCGCGCGCACGCTGGCGCTCAACCCCGACGTGATTCTGTTCGACGAGCCCTGCTCGGCGCTCGACCCCATCTCGACGCTGGCGATCGAGGACCTCATGTCATCGATCGTGGCCGACCGCGCCATCGTTATCGTGACGCACAACATGGAGCAGGCGTCGCGCGTGTCCAACCGCACGGCGTTCTTCTACATGGGCGATATGGTCGAGTACGACGAGACTGACGAGATTTTCCAACGGCCCAAGGATAAGCGGCTGAATGATTACCTCACCGGCATGTTCTCCTAGTCCGGGACATGCTTGAGGCCCGCGGCGGCCACGGTTGCCACGGGACTGATTGGAGAGGCGGG
>CAJLAV010000157.1:0-3982 GCA_905204735.1 uncultured Collinsella sp.
TCCGCCCTATAGCAATCGAAAGCTCAAGCCAGCAGATCGGTCTAGTACACCATGCCCATGGCGTCCCGAACCTCGGCCAGGGTCTGCTCGGCGATCTCGTTGGCGCGACGGTTGCCCTCGTGCAACACGTCCTTCACATAGTCCAGATCGTTCTCGTAGCGCTGGCGACGCTCGCGGATCGGCGCGAAGTACTCGTTGACGGCCTCGGTCACGTACTTCTTGAGCTGGCCGGAGCCGCCCATGCCAATCTCCTCGGCAATCTCGACCTCGGAACGGCCGGTGCAGATGGCGGCCGTCGAAAGCAGGCCGGACACGCCGGGACGGTTCTCGGGATCGAACGTGATCATGCGCTCGGAATCGGTCTGGCTCTTCTTGATGCGCTTGGCCGTCTCCTCGGCGGTCATCGAGATGTTGATGGCGTTGCCGTAGCTCTTGCTCATCTTGCGACCGTCCAGGCCGGGCAGCAGCGGGGTCTCGGACAGCAGCGCGTCGACCTCGGGGAACACCTTGCCGTAGCGGTTGTTAAAGCGGCGGGCGATGGTGCGGGTGAGCTCGATGTGCGGCAGCTGGTCGCGGCCGACGGGCACCACATTGCCCTTGCAGAACAGGATGTCGCAGGCCTGGTGCACCGGGTAGGTGAGCAAAAGGCCGGTGAGCTCGTGGCCCGAGGCCTCCATCTCGGCCTTGACCGTGGGGTTGCGCGCCAGCTCAGCCTCGGACACCAGCGACAGGAACGGCAGCATGAGCTGGTTTGCGGCGGGCACGGCGGAGTGCGCGTAGATCATGGTCTTGTCGGGGTCGATTCCGCAGGCAAGGTAGTCCATCACCATGTTGTACACGTTGTCCTGGATGTGCTCGGTGGTGTCGCGGTCGGTGATGACCTGGTAGTCGGCGATGAGCACGTTGGTCTTGGCGCCCATGTTCTGCAGCTCGACGCGGCCCTTGAGGGTGCCAAAGTAGTGGCCCAGGTGCAGACGGCCGGTGGGGCGGTCGCCGGTAAGCATGGTGAACTTCTCGGGCGTCTTGGCCAGGCCCTCGCGAATGGCGTTGCTCTTTTGCAGCGCGACTTCGTAGCTGTTCTCGTTTGGCATGATTGCTCCTAACGTATGTTCATGGGTCAAGATGATAACGCGTTTATTGGAGGGTCGGGGCGTAAGTAGGCGAGGGGCGGGAGAGGGGCGCGCGTGGTGCGGCATGTGCGATGGGTGCGGCGCGGCCGCGCTTGGCTAACGGTGCCTTGGCACATCCTCGGCAGCTTGCCCTAGAGCTTGTGGTGGCGCTCTTCTTTGCGCTCCTCGGCTGCCTGCTCCTCCTGCTTAAAAGCGGGGTCGTCGGGGGTGACCAGCTCGTCCTCGTGCGTGCGCTTGTTGTAATGGTGGCGCAGTACGGGCTCAAACAGATGTAGATGCTTGGCAAAGGCCGCCGAGCCAATGGCGAGCACGGTAAAGATGAGCACGCGCATGGGCACCTCGACCTGGTTAATCGCGGCGGCGCCGGCCGAAAGCATAATGCACCAGGCATAGATGAGCAGCACAGCCTGTTTTTGGTTGTAGCCTTCTTGGATCAGGCGGTGGTGGATGTGGCCTTTGTCGGCCTGCCCGATGCTAATGTGGGCGCGCTTGCGGCGCACAATGGCGCTAAACGTGTCGATGATGGGCACGCCGGCAACGATGAGCGGGATGATGAGCGAGGTGAGCGCGGCGGTGCGGCTCACGTTGAGCAGCGAGATGGAGCCCAGCGCAAAGCCCAGAAGCAGCGACCCCGAGTCGCCCAAGAAGATGCTTGCGGGGTTGAAGTTGTAGCGCAAAAAGGCCAGACAGGCGCCAAAGAGCGCAATGGAGAGCGCGGCGGCGTCGATGCGGCCCGAGAGAACGGCCATCGAAAACATGGTGAACGACGCGATGCCGCAGATACCCGTCGCCAGGCCGTCAAGGCCGTCGATGAGGTTAATGATGTTGGTGAATGCCACCAGATAGATCACGGTGATGGGGTAGGCGAGCCATCCGAGCATGATTTCGCCGGGGGCAAACGGGTTGACGATGACGCCGATTTTTAGGCCGCCCATGCAGGCGATAAGCGCGGCGAGGACCTGTCCGGCCAGCTTTTGCTTGGGCTTGAGCTGGAAGACGTCGTCGATAGCGCCGGTCGCAAAGATGACGGTAAAGGAGAGCGCCAGCATGGGATAGCTAATGTGAAGGCGCGGGTGCGGCACCAAAACGGGCGGCCAGCCCAGGTACCAGGTGCCTAGGATTTGCACAATGCAGGCAACGACCAGGCCCAAAAACACCGCCGTTCCGCCCAAACGCGGGATGGGCTTGGTGTTGATGCGGCGCTTAGAAGGATAGTCGACGGCATCGAGCTTAATTGCCAAGCGCTTGACCAGGGGCACCGCGAGGAAGGTCGTGATAAAGGCCGCCGCTGCCACGCATAGGTACGGTATGTAGCTCGGGGATGAAGCCATGAATCTAAAAACCGCCAAGCGTCGAAGGAAAAGGTCAAAGGTTGCTACGCGGAAATGGCATAGCTGTCCCATGATACTCGACCGAGGGGGGTGCGGAGGTTTGCACCGTGCGATTATCACGCGCATACCAGATATTGGGATGTTGTCGATGGCTTGTCGGGATGCCGGCGGGGATCCATATGGACTGTAATGGTGATTTTCGGCAAAAGAAAACCACCCCCCACGTTACGAAAATGAACCCACCTAAAACAGGTGGGTGCCCTCATCGACTGTTCCAGCGTCCTTAACAACGAAGGATACCTGTACTAGGTACGACTGTGTGGGCTCCCTAAATAAACGCGACGGTTCACCCAGTTGCTCCGCGGGGGGCGGAATACCTACATCATAAAGCGGCACTTTATCGATTCCAGTCTTGACATTACAAAAATCGTGTCGGACGATTACGGCGCCTTAGGGACGGAGCCGTCTACCCGGTCTGGCCCTTTACGTTTGAGCTGCTGAATCGTTGTTTTGGAGCATTTTTTTATGCCGATGTCGTTGACCGAACTTTTTTCGCCCGCCTGCCATTTGTGTCCGCGCCGTTGCGGTGCGGCGCGCGATGAGGGCGCGCGCGGCGTATGCGGTGCCGACGACACGCTTAAGGTCGCTCGCGCGGCGCTTCATATGTGGGAGGAGCCGCCTATCTCGGGCGAGGCCGGTTCGGGCACGATCTTCTTTAGCGGTTGCTCGCTTAAATGTATCTACTGCCAGAACCACGAGATCTCGACCAGCAATTTTGGCCTTGAGATTTCGTCTGAGCGTCTGGTCGAGATTATGCTGGAACTGCAGGACCAGGGTGCCAACAACATCAATTTGGTGACGGCGACGCACTATGCGCACCTGTTGCCTGCCGCGATTGCCGCGGCACGGGCGCGCGGGCTGGTCATCCCGATCGTCTACAACACGAGTGGTTACGAGCGTGCGAGTGCCGTGGCGGCGCTGGGCGACCTGGTCGATGTGTGGCTCACCGACTTTAAATATGCCGATGCCGGGCTTGCGCAGTCGCTTTCTCATATTAAGGACTACCCGCGCGTGGCCGTGTCGGGTCTGGCCCAGATGGCGCGCGAGATCGAGCGCCGCGGGGGAGAGCTGGTGGACGAGGACGGGCTCATGAAGCGCGGCATCATCGTGCGTCATCTGGTGCTGCCGGGTCATGCGGACGATTCGTGTCGCGTGCTGGATCTGGTGTGGCAGACGGTGGGCGACGTGCCGATCTCGGTCATGAACCAGTACACGCCCAATGCGCTCATGCGCGAGCAGGGCGGCGAGTTGGCACGCGCCGTGACGCGCGAGGAGTACGAGCAGGTGCTCGACCATGCCGACGACCTGGGCTTTACGACGATGTTCTGGCAAGAAGGCGGCGCGGTAGACGAGAGCTTTACCCCGGCGTTCGACACCACCGGCGTTCTTACTAGTGCCCAAACCAGCTAATTTGAGACGGGGCTTTTTGAGTAGTCTTTTTGGGACGGGGCTATTTTAGCT
>CAJLAV010000158.1:0-3980 GCA_905204735.1 uncultured Collinsella sp.
CACGTCATCCGCGGCGACGACCACCTTTCCAACACCCCGCGTCAGGTCATGGTCTACGAGGCCCTCGGCGCGCCCGTGCCCACGTTCGCCCACATCTCCATGATTCTGGGCGCCGACGGCAAGAAGCTCTCCAAGCGCCACGGCGCCACCTCGGTGGAGGAGTACCGCGACGCCGGCTACCTGTCCGACGCCTTCGTCAATTACCTGGCGCTGCTCGGCTGGTCGCTCGACGGCGAGACCACGATCATCCCGCGCGATGTCCTGGCCAGCAAGTTCTCGCTCGACCGCATCTCCAAGAACCCGGCGACTTTCGACCCCAAGAAGCTCGACTGGGTCAATGCCGAGTACATCAACGGCATGTCCGACGCCCAGTTTGCCGACGAGGTCATGGTCCCCGAGCTGCACGAGGCGGGCCTCATCGAGGGCAATGTCGAGTACGGCGAGGATTGGATCGACGCGCTCGCTGCCATCGTCAAGCCGCGCACCAAGATGCCGGCCGACGCCGTGACCGTCGCCGCTCCCATCTTTGCCACGGCCGAGACGCTCGAGTATGACGAGAAGTCCGTCAACAAGGGCCTGGCCAAGGAAGGCATGGGCGCCATCCTGGATGCCGCCAAGGTCGCGCTCGAGGGTGTTACCGAGTGGACGGCTGCCAACATCGACGCCGCGCTTGAGCCGCTGCCCGAGCAGATGGACCTTAAGAAGCGCGTGGTGTTCCAGGCCGTGCGCGTCGCCGTTTGCGGCAACATGGTGAGCCCTCCGCTGGGCGAGACCATGGCGCTCGTCGGCCGCGACGACTGCCTGGCGCGCATCGACCGCGCCCGCACGATGGCGCTGTAATCGCTGCGCAAACGTATGTATTCGAGCCCCGTTCACTCAGAGCGGGGCTCTTGTTTCTGTAGACGTATGGGATAGGAGGTGCTGGGGCCATGGTCGAGCAACTTTCGCTGTTTGGTTCGCCGGAACCGGAGGAAGCTCCGAAGTCCGCGGCTCCTGCCGCCGCCCCGGCGCAGCCCGAGCCCGCACCTGAGCCCATCGTCGCCTATGCGAGCGTGGTTCTCGACATCCCGACGCGTGCCCTGTCCGAGCCGTTTGCCTATGGCATTCCTCAACCCCTTGCTAGCGAAGCGCAGATCGGATCAACGGTCCTGGTCCACTTTGGTAACCGTGCCGCCGCAGGCTATATCGTCGATATTGCGCCCGAACTGGGCGACTTGCAAGGCAACATTACCCTCGACCCCGCACGCATCAGGCCCATCGAGGCTATCCTCAGCAAACCGCTCTTTACTGTCGAGGCTGCCCGTATCGCACGCTGGATGAGCCGCGAGTATGTCGCGACGCTTTCCGAGTGCCTGCGCCTGTTCTTGCCACCGGGCGGAAGCCCGCGCGTGGTCAAGGGCGACGACGGCGTGTGGACTGTCGAGCGCCCCGCCGTCAAGCCTATCCAAAATCGCTGGGTCATGCTCACACCCGAGGGTTTCGACTACACGCCGCCCAAGACCGCGGTCCGCCAGCGTCAGCTCATCGAGGCACTGCAGTGCGGACCGGTCACGACGCGCGACCTCAACCTGCTCTATAACAGCATGTCGGCGACCATCAAGGCGCTCGAAAAGCGCGGCGTCGTGGTGGTGGAGGAACGCCGTGCGTGGCGTGGCTGCAATGAACAGACCACGCTCTCCTCGGCAAGCGGTAAGGCACCAGTCGCGCTCACGAACGGCCAGCAACAGGCACTCGCGCAGATTGAGCGCGCCCGTCTGGACGCTCATGGCGACGTGGTGCTGGTCGACGGCGTCACCGGCTCCGGCAAAACCGAGGTGTACCTCTCCGCCATCGAGCGCGTGCTGGCGGCCGGTCGTTCGGCCTGCGTGCTCGTGCCCGAGATCTCGCTGACGGCTCAGACCGTCGGCCGCTTCCGCTCGCGTTTTGGCGAGACGGTCGCCGTGTTCCATTCGCGCCTCTCGGCCGGCGAGCGCCTGGACCAGTGGGATATGGTCGCCAGCGGTGCCGCGCGCGTGGTCGTGGGCGCCCGCTCGGCGCTCTTTTGCCCGCTCAGCGACTTGGGCCTCATCATCATCGACGAGGAGCACGAGACCAGCTACAAGCAGGGCTCCAGCCCGCGCTACCACGCGCGCGAGGTGGCGGCCGAGATGGCGCGCCGCTACCGCTGCCCGCTCGTGTTGGGCTCCGCCACGCCCTCGGCCGAGGCCCTCGATCGCTGCCGCCGTGGCACGTATAACGGTGCCACCTGGACGCGCGTCGAGATGCCCGAGCGCCCGGGACACGCCGTGCTGCCCACGGTCCGTATTGCCGACCTGCGCCGGGAGTTCTCGCACGGCAGCCGCTCCATGTTCTCAAAACCCTTGATGGAGGGCTTGGAGCGTGTGGTCGAGCGCCGCGAGAAGGCCGTGCTGCTGCATAACCGCCGTGGCTTTGCGCCGTTCCTGATGTGCCGCGAGTGCGGCTGCGTCCCCACCTGCAACCACTGCTCCACCGCGCTTACGTATCACGAGCGCACGCACACGCTGCAGTGTCACACATGCGGTTCGTCTTGGCGCGTGCAGCCCTATCCCGCGCCCACGAGCCGTTGCCCCAAATGTGGAAGTCGCTACCTGGCAAAAATGGGTCTGGGCACGCAGCAGATCGAGGACGCACTGCACCAGATGCTTCCCGAGGACGTCGCCATTATTCGCATGGATGCCGATTCCACGCGCGGCAAGGATGCGCACAAAAAGCTGCTCGAGCAGTTCGATGCGGCGGATTGTGCCGTGTTGCTGGGCACCCAAATGATCGCAAAGGGTCTCGACTTTCCCGAGGTCACGCTTGTGGGCGTGGTCAATGCCGACTTTGCCCTCAAGCTGCCGGACTTCCGCGCAGGGGAGCGCGCCTACGACCTGCTGGAACAGGTGGCGGGCCGTGCCGGTCGCGGCGATCGCCCCGGCGAGGTGATCATCCAGACCTACCTGCCCGATGATCCGGTCATTCGCGCCGTCGCTGAGCACGACCGTTCGATCTTTACCGACTACGACCTGGACCAGCGCCGCGACGCGCTGTACCCGCCGTTTGTTCGCTTGGTCAACATCTTGGTGTGGTCGGCGAACCGAGACGACGCGCAGGACTACATCGGGCGCATTGCAAAGCTTCTTAAGCGCCGCTGGCATGCCGCCGCGCCCGACTTTTTGCGGGCGTGCAGCGCGGTGCCGCAGGTGCTGGGCCCGGCTTCGTGTGTAATCGAGAGAGCCAAGGACCGTTACCGCTTCCATCTGCTTGTGAAGTCGCCCGTGGGGTACCATGTCTCTAATGATATTGACGCCTGCCTCAAAGAGGTGGGCTCCGTGCGTGGCGTGAGCGTGAGCGTTGACGTCGACGCCTATGATTTGATGTAACAACCCGAAAGGATGGCCATGGAAGCCAACGGAATCGTACTGTCGCCCGACCCTCGTCTGCGCCAGGAGTGCGCCGTCATCGAGGAGATCACCCCGGCGATCGAGGCGCTTGCCGAGAAGATGAAGAAGATGATGTTCGAGAACGGCGGTTGCGGCCTGGCTGCCCCGCAGATCGGCGAGCTCATTCAGCTTGTCACCATCGACTGCGACTACAGCGACAAGAACGACTATGACCCCTACGTGCTCATTAATCCCGTCATTGTTGAGCAGAGCGACCATCTGGTCCCGTTTAGCGAGGGCTGCCTTTCCATTCCTGGCATTAGCTGCGAAATCGAGCGTCCCGACCATGTCGTCGTCGAGGCGTATGATCTGGACGCCAACTTGATTCGCTATGAGGCATCGGGCGATCTGTTCTGCGTGTGCCTGCAGCACGAGATCGACCACCTGCACGGCAAAACTATGTTCGAGCGACTGAAGCCGATGCAGAGGATCAAGGCCGTCAAGGAGTACCAGGACGCCCTGGCCGGTCTCGAGAAGGATCAGATCGTTGCTGCTCCCGTTAAGAGCGAGTACGGTTACCATATCATCAAGGTGACC
>CAJLAV010000159.1:0-3921 GCA_905204735.1 uncultured Collinsella sp.
GGCCCGCCGTTCGTCAGAACGGCGGAACCTCTAGAGCAAAGTGACGCTAAAGCTGCGGACGTCCGTCTCGCCCGGCGCCAGCGTGATGGTGTTGACCTTGTGCTCAAAGACGTCGTCCTCGGTGTCCATGGTGGTGTGACCGGTCCAGGGCTCGAGCGCCACAAACGGGGCGTCGTTGGCGGCAGACCACACGCCGATGTACTTAAAGCCCTCAAAGTCGATCTTGACGCCATGGCCCGACTTGCGACCGCGCAGCGTGAGCGTGGAGCCCGGGGTATCGGTGAACATGATGGCATCGTTATCGAAGCTGCGGTGCGTGATGGGCAGCACGTCCGAGTTATCGGGAGCCTTGTAGCTGTCCTCGAACGTCATGAGGCCATCGGGCGTGATGATGGGGGCCTCGTTGGTCCAAGCCTCGGTAAATGCCAGCTCGTAATCCTCGAATGCCTCGTCCTCGGCACCGGGAGCGGGCACGTTAAATGCAGGGTGACCGCCCACCGAGAACGGCAGTTCTACATCGCCGGTGTTGGTGACGGCAAAGGTCTGGGTAAGCGTGGCATCACCAGTCAGGGCATAGGTCATGTTGAGCTTAAAGTGGAAGGGGAAAGCCTTGAGCGACTCGGGCGTATCGGTGATCTCGTAAGTTACCGAGGAGCCGTCCTCCGAGACCTCGACCAGCTTGTGCTCGACGATGCGCGCGAGTCCGTGGCGCGGCATCTCGCAGGTGCCAGCCGCAGACGTCGCCGTGTTGTTGCGCAGTGAGCCCACGATGGGGAACAGAATGGGCGCATGCTTGCCCCAAAAGGCCGGGTCGCCCTGCCACAGATACTCGTTGCCGTCGAGGGCAAGGCTCGTGAGCTGGGCTCCCATGGAATCGATGGCTGCGGTGAGGCCGCCGCGCTTGATAGTGGTGACGGTGGACATGCTACTTCCTCCAAAAGTAAACAATAGTGTCGAGGGCTATTGTGCCACTCTTGGCGGCAAGGAGAAGCGGCAGGCGCAGTTATTGAGCGATTGCGTAAAGGTCGAATCCGCCCTGCGGCGTGCTGTCGACCGTATCGGGCGCCTGCGAGTTAAAGCTCACGGGAACCATGCGCTTTGAGGCGCGGAAGCGCGTGCCATCGGTGGCGACGGGCGGCTCGTCGACCGTGAGCTCGTAGTCGCCGGGCTTGAGTTCGATGCCGTCGCCAGCGGAGTTGACATATTGATACTCGTCAATCGCCTGCCCCCTGAGCGTGCGGCCCACGATGTGGATGAGCATCTGACTATCGCCGCGGGCGGTGTCCCACGTCGCGCCGTCCTTGACCTCGACCGACACATGCACCGAACGCGTGCGGCTGAGCGATTGCTCGACAGACATCTCGACCTTGGCGGCATCTTTGCGCTGTTGCTCCACATGGCTCCAGACATTTCCGATCGCCGAGCAAGCGATGACGCCGGCCATGAAGGCGATGAGGATGGGGCCGAGTGGTGAGCGGCGGCCCGCGTCTTCCTCGCGAGCCAGGTCGGGGCGATGCGTGGGCGCAGGCGCCTGGGCGCCTTGCGCGGGCACGTCGAGAATGCTGAAGGATGCCGTGCTGCCGGGGTCGATGTTATGGCGCGGCTGCGGGGTCTTGGCCGGCGAGATGGACATGTCGGCCGGCTCACCGAGTGTGGCCGTGGCATCGGCCTTAGCCTCGTCGGCCTCGGCCTGGGCCCAGGCCTGTTCAAAGGTTAGGGGCTCGGCGGCATCAGGCTCGACAGCGGCATCGTTGCCGGTCTCGTCCTCGTCGCTCGACACGTCACGCGACGCGGGCTCGTCCCACCCCTCGTCCGGAGCCTCGCCCTCGCTATACCACCATTCAAAGTTATCGATATCCATACGGGGCGCCCCCTAGGCCTCGCAAGTAAACACTTGCTAGCCTTATACCCCCAGACAGTACGGAGGCTCGCCGGCACAGACAGGAAAACCGTCACAACATTCGACGCTTTTCCTCGATTTCGAGATTTTCATCGAATGTTGTGACGGTTTGGGCGACTGGCCGGCAGCGCAATGTAACAAAGGGACTGCCCCTTCGTCACATTCTGTTAGAGTTGCAGGGATTGAATCTCGCTTATTCATGCGACATTGGAGTGACAACCTTGACCGCCGCGACCACGTCTAAAAGTAAGTCAACCGCCGCCGTGCTCTCCCCCGCGCGCACCAAGCTCTGCCTGGCGCTGCTCGTGTTGTTAGGCTTTTCGCTCGGCTGCTCGGAGTTCGTGGTCATCGGCATCGAGAGCGACCTGGCGACGGAACTCGGCATCTCACTTGCCACTGCGGGCCAGCTCATCAGCGTGTTTGCGCTTGTCTACGCCATCGCAACGCCGGTGCTTGCGCTCAGCACAGGGCGTTTTCGCCGCTACCAGCTGCTCGTGTGCTACAGTATCGTCTTTGTGCTGGGCAATCTTGTCATGGCTCTGGCGCCCAACTTCCAGGTGCTGTTTATCTCGCGCATTGTCCTGGGCTCCGTCTCGGGCGCACTGCTCGCCGTGGGCGTGACGTATATCCCCGAGCTGCTTTCCCCACAGCAGACCTCACTTGCCATTTCGGTGGTGTACGGCGCGTTTTCCGTGGCAATGGTCTTTGTCACTTCGATCGGCAAGCTTGTGGCCGACACGCTCGATTGGCACGTGGCCATGTACGGCACGCTGACCTTTGCCGTTCTGATCTGCGGAGCGCTCGTGGCGTTTATGCCGCGCGCTGGGCAAACCGACGAGCCTGCCACCTTTCGCGAGCAGGCGGGTCTGCTACGCGAGCCGAGCATCATCACCGGCATGCTCATCTTTTTGTTTGGCGTGGGCTCGGTCTATGTGTTCTACGGCTACGTGACGCCTTATCTTGAGCAGGTGCTGGGCATGGGCACGGTCGAAGCCAGTACCACGCTTATGGCCTACGGCGTGTTCTGCCTGATCTCGAACATCCTGGGCGGATGGATCGATGCGCGCTTTGGCATGAAGGCGCTGCTTGTGACGTTTGTGCTGCAGGCCGCGGCGCTACTCGGGCTGTTTGCTGTGGGCGGCACCATGCCGCTCGCGCTGGTCTTTGTCTTTAGTCTGGCAATGCTCATGTACCTGTTCTCGGTGTCGTGCATCACGCACTTTATGGATGTGGCACGCAGCCGCCATCCCAAGTCAATGGTGCTCGCAAGTTCGGTTGAGCCCATGGCGTTTAACGTCGGTATCTCGTTTGGCACCGCAGTGGGCGGCACCGTGGTAAGCAGCGTTGGCATTGCGTACGTGGGCGCCGTGGGCGCCGCGTTCTCGCTTGTGGCCTGGGCGCTCACGCTGGTGACGATTAAGCTGGCTCGCTGGGAGCGCAAACGGACGAGGGCGTAGGCGTAGGTGCGATACTCGAACTCGATGATGGCGATCGAAAGGAAACCGCATATGCAACGTGTACTGTTTATCTGCCATGGGAATATCTGCCGCTCGACGATGGCTGAGTCGGTGTTTGCCGAGCTCGTGCGCCGCGCTGGGCGCGAGGGCGAGTTTGTCATTGATTCCGCGGCGACCTCGACCGAGGAGATTGGCAACCCGCCGCACCATGGCACGCTCGCCAAGCTGCGCGAGGTCGGGATTCCCGTCGTCGCACATCGCGCGCGCCAGGTGCGACGCGCGGAGTATGGCGACTGGGACCACATTGTCTATATGGACGACGAAAACGCCCGCGGCCTGTACCGCATCTTTGGCGACGACCCCGACGGCAAGATCTCGCGCCTGCTCGATTGGACCGATCGCCCCGGCGACGTGGCCGATCCCTGGTACACCGGCAACTTCGATGCCACCTACCGCGATGTGCTCGCCGGCTGCACGGCCATGCTCGAGCAGTTATAGGCAAGCGAGCACGCGGACGCACGTGCCACGCCATCGGCATAAAACGAGCGTGGATTTTCTCCCACT
>CAJLAV010000160.1:0-3917 GCA_905204735.1 uncultured Collinsella sp.
GCGCCACCGGTGCCGGCAAGACGACCATCACCAACCTCATCAACCGCTTCTACGAGGTCGATGACGGCGAGATCACGTACGACGGCATCGACGTCAAGCACATTGCCAAGGCCAGCCTGCGCGGGTCGCTCGGCATTGTGCTGCAGGACACGCACCTGTTTAGCGGCACCATTGCGCAGAACATTCGCTTTGGCAAGCTCGACGCGACCGACGAGGAGGTGCGCGCCGCCGCCGAGGCTGCCTGCGCGGATTCGTTTATCCGCCGCCTGCCTAGAGGGTACGACACGCCGGTCACGGCCGATGGCGCCAACCTGTCGCAGGGCCAGCGCCAGCTGCTCGCCATCGCGCGCGTGGCCGTTGCCGATCCGCCGGTGCTCATCCTGGACGAGGCCACGAGCTCTATCGACACGCGTACCGAAAAGCTCATCGAACGCGGTATGGACCGCATCATGCGCGGACGCACCACCTTTATGATCGCGCACCGCCTGTCCACCGTCCGCGATGCCGACGCCATCATGGTCCTCGAACACGGCCGCATCATCGAGCGCGGCACGCACGAAGAGCTGCTCGCCCAGCACGGCGAGTACTGGCAGCTGGCGCATGGCTTAAAAGAGCTGGATTAACCCGTTCGAGCACGATACTTTGATCCCTCCGTGCCCCTCACCTCGTCTCAAACCATCACAACATTCGACGTTTTTCGCCAAAAACGGGAAAAGCATCGAATGTTGTGATGGTTTTTCTGCCGCTCGACCGGGTGGAATCGCTTTCTTGTGCACGAAGGTGTGCGGACCCGTGAGCAGGGGAATAAGGTTGGTTATCCGACTCCATTGGAGGGCTCATGGATCTGCCGATCGTCCTGTCCCATAAGACCGCCTGGCTGTACCACAATGTGGTGCGCCCGTCCGAGCCGCTTTCGCGAGCAAGCAGCCTATACGATGAGGACTCGATTGCCGACGAGGCGGAGTCGACCACGGGCCTGCTCAAATTGGGACTCGATGCCAAGGGACTGAGAATATCTGCGGCGGTCGAGATTGTCACCGACTACCTGGTCTCACTTGGTATTCCACATGAGGAGCTCGATTGTATTGACACGCTGGTTGGCTTCGATTTCGAGCGCTCTCGGCCGGCGGGTCTCCGACGCCATGTGTTTGGGGCGCCCATACCCTCGGGTCATCTTATCGAGGTGGCAGAGGGTCTCTTGGTGGTCGATGAGGCCATGTGCTTTGTCCAGGCAGGTTCGTGGATGAGTGAGCCCGAGCAGCTGGAATATGGGTATGAAATCTGTGCCCGATACCATTTGAATCATCTGTCGACAGGCGATTATATCGAGATGGGGCAGAGGTATACCGTTGCCGATTTGATTGCCTATTGCAATGAGAACCGATCTCGTCAGGGGGCTGTACGCGCGGCCGCCGTGCTCAAGCGCGTGCACGATGGCGCGCGGTCGCCCATGGAGACGGCCACCGCAATCATGGTCGTAGCAAAACGTTCCCAGGGCGGGCTGGGATACGTCAAGATCGAGCTCAACCATCGGGTCGATGTTCCCAACGAGTTCAAATATCTCGCTAAGGCCGGGTATTTCGAGATCGATGTATATGCACCTGCGAGCGGTACGGGGATTGAATACAACGGCTCGGACCATCTTGATAAACAGCGCAGCGCGTCGGACGCGGAGCGTATGACCGTTCTGAGCGCGCTGGGCTTTAGGATGATCGTCCTCACTGGGACTCAGTTTGCCCATCAGCTGCAATTGCACCGGGCGATGAATGCCATTGCGCTCGCTATGGGTCTCAAATGCGACCGAAGCGAGGTGTTTCAGAAACGGCAGAATGACCTGCGGGAATTCGTGATTCGGCACTGGAATGGCGGCCTCTAGGGGCGTCTAGCTCGTCTTTCGAGCTCTGCGAACACCTAAACCGTTCCAACATTTGACGTTTTTTGCCAATATCGGGAAAAACATCGAATGTTGGGACGGTTTGAATGCTGAAGATGGGCTCGGGAAGCCCTTCTTGCTCGAATGGCCTGTCCTGTCGTACGCATGTCGACCCATTCTTCCCGTGGGGTATTATGTTTCCCGAAGAATAAATCGCTGCGTGAGGGGAGGGTTGCGTGGACGAGCGCGTGCAACATGACGGTTTTGGCCGCGATATCAACTACCTGCGCATTGCCGTGACCGACAAGTGCAATTTCCGCTGCATCTACTGCATGCCTGCCGACGGCGTGGCGCCGCGCGCGCACGAGGAGCTGCTCAGTGCCGAGGAAATCGCCCGCTTTGTGCGTCTGGTGGCGGGGGAGGGCATTCGCCGCGTGCGCCTGACGGGTGGCGAGCCGCTGGTCAGCCGCCGCATTATCCCGCTCATTCGCGACATCCGTGCGATCCCGCAGATCGAGGACATCTCGCTCACCACCAACGGCGCCCTGCTGCCCAAGCTGGCGCCGCAGCTCAAAGACGCCGGGCTCGACCGCGTCAACATTTCGCTCGACACGCTCGACCCCACGCTCTTTGGAAAGATCACGCGCCTGGGCCGGCTCGAGCAGACCATGGCTGGCATCGACGCGGCGCTGGCTTGGGGCTTTGAGCCCGTTAAGGTCAACTGTGTTGTGGTGCGCCGGCTCAACCAGGATGTGGCTGCCCTCGCGCGGCTGACCGTCGACCGCCCCATCCACCTTCGCTTTATCGAATACATGCCCATTGGCGACGAGTACACGAGCTCGCATTGCGCTGTGGACCCGCATGCGCCCGCACTCAATCCCGAGCTGTGGGACGCGAGCGATACCGTGCCGAGCGACGAGCTGCGGGCGCGCATCAATGCTGGGGCCACCGCGGCGGGACTGGGCGAGCTCGAGCCGCTCGACATCAACGACGCTCCTGCCGGCGCGGGCCCTGCGCGCTATTGGCACTTTCCGGGCGCGGCGGGAACGGTCGGCTTTATCAGCGCCATGTCCAACCATTTTTGTGCGAATTGCAACCGTCTGCGCCTGACGGCCGATGGCAACGTGCGTCCGTGCCTGTTCAGCGATGCCGAGTATTCGGTGCGTGAGGCGCTGCGCCGTGGTGATGATATGCAGGTACTTTCGATTTGGCGCGATGCCGTGGCCCACAAACCGCAGGAACACGCGATAATTGAGGGCACGCAACGATTCATGTCCCAAATCGGAGGATGATCATATGGCCAAGAGCAGGTACGCCGATGCTACCAAGGCCGCTCGCAGGGCCGCGATGTCTGCCCACAAAGTCACGGCTACTGACAGCGACGCCGTCGCAGCCGCGCAGCCGACTGCCGGTGCTGCCACCGAGCCCGCCCGCGACGCCCGTCGCGACGAGCTAACGCACGTGGACGCCAAGGGCGAGGTACGCATGGTCGACGTGTCCGACAAGGCCGAGACCCATCGCATTGCCATCGCCGAGGGCACCATCCTCATGCATCCCGAGACGCAAGCCATGGTGCTGCAGGACCGCGCCAAAAAGGGCGATGTGCTTGCCTGCGCACGCGTGGCGGGCATCATGGCCATCAAGCGCACGAGCGACATCATCCCCATGTGCCATCCGTTGCTCATTACCAAGAGCAAGTGCGACATTGCGCCCATCGCTGCGGCGGGGACGCCGGCCGAGGACGTGCCCGAGGGCTGGACGCCGGCGCGCGCGGACGGGCAGGTTGGCTTTCACGTGCTGGTCACGGCCGGCGTGACGGGCAAGACGGGTATCGAGATGGAGGCCCTGACCGGCGCGAGTGCCGCGTGCCTAACGATCTACGACATGTGCAAGGCGGTCGATCGCGGCATGGAGATCGTCGACGTGCGCCTGCTGTACAAGGAGGGCGGCCGCTCGGGTGTGTGGGATCGCGCAGAGCGTCAGGCCGCTGCTGTTGAGGCCGTGGGAGCCGCGGGCGACGCACCCGCAAGCGCACCTGCCGCCG
>CAJLAV010000161.1:0-3915 GCA_905204735.1 uncultured Collinsella sp.
GGCGATTTTCTACGCATGCTTCATCGCGTGGGGGCGGGGTGTGAGGCGCGCGTAGATTGCGCGGGACGCGCGGTGCCCGTGGCTTGCAGCCGGCCCGGCGATGGATGCGTTACTGGATGCGAGTTCGGCAGTAGGGGCAGACCTTCCAGTGCGCGTCGAGCGGACGATGGCAGCTGGGGCATACGTTGCGAACCTGAGTATCGCACACCGGGCAGACCACAAAGTCCTTCTCGATGGGGGCGCCGCACTGCGGGCAGGTGCCGTACTGGGCAAGCTGGCGCTCGCGCAGGGCCATGTCCAGCTCCTGCTCCTCGCGGTCGGACGCATAGGAGTGCGGGCGCAGGACCAGGTAGGCAATGAGGCCTACAAACGGGATGAGGGCGATGATGCCCCATGCCACGTAGGCGCTGGCGCCGCGACGACGAGCGTCGATGAACACATAGACGACCGACAGCACATACAGGGCGATGATAAAGCCAACGAAAGCATAGACGACGCCCATAAGCTGCGGCGACATGAGCTCGGAAATGTACTTGGACATTGGGGTGTACCTTTCGGATTATTTACAGTCCGGTCAAGTTTACCACGGGGTTTGTTTATATGGGACCACGGCTAGGGGCGGGGCCGGCGCGGACACAAACATCTCAATCTGTAACAGTTAGGAGCGGAATTCGGGTCTAGATGTTACAGATCGAGACGAAAGGGAGGCCGCCGAGCAAACGTCTCGATCTATAACGACCGAGACCAAATTTCCCATCTTGCTGTTACAGATTGAGACACAGGGATCCCTCCCCGACTTCAATCTCGATCTGTAACATCATGGGCCCCAAAACCCCTCTTACTGTTACAGATCGAGACATTCAAAATCCGTCGGAAGATTTGTCTTGATCTGTAACATCTGCAACCCAAATCATCGGCTAACTGTTACAGATTGAGACAAAAGAAAACGTCCAGGCCGAATGTCTCAATCTGTAACAGTTACTCGGCAAAGACAGTCCCAGATGTTACAGATTTAGACAAACTATTCTTTCCCCGACTTAAATCTCGATCCGTAACAACAACTCGGCAAAAACAGGTCTAACCGTTACAGATTTAGACATTCGAAACCGACTGATAGGTTCATCTAAATCTGTAACACATAGGACCGATTTTTTCCTCTTACTGTTACAAATCAAGACAAACGGAGGGGCCGTCTGGCAAACATCTCGATCTGTAACATCTAGAACCCAGTTCTTCTGCTTACTGTTACAGAACGAGACAAACTTCCGAAACCGAAGGTGACAGACGAGGCCATCGTCAACACGGAGCACCTTCGACTGCCGTTGGCGGATACAGCGGGGCTGTTCGCCGCATTGCCGCTGCACTGGGGGTGTGCAGACCGTAGGATAGTCCTATTGACATCCTGTCAACTCGTCTGGGAGGCACCGTGGCAGAAACGTTTGATATCGCGATTGTGGGCGCGGGCATCACCGGGTGCGCCATCGCGCGGCAGCTCGCGCGCTATGACTTGTCCATTTGCGTGGTCGAGGCGGGCAACGACATCGCACTGGGAGCGTCGAAAGCCAACGGCGGCCTGGTGCACGCAGGCTACGATCCGGCTCCGGGCACGGTAAAGGCGCAGGTCAACGCCCGCGGTTGCGAGCTATATAGCACGTGGGCCCAGGAGCTGGGCTTTCTGTTCCACCGCACCGGGTCGATGGTGCTGGGCTTTAACGACGAGGACCGTGCGCACTTGGAGCAGCTGCGCCAGAACGGCCTGGCCAACGGCGTGCCCGAGCTGTCGATTATTGGTCCCGAGCGCATCCGCGAGCTGGAGCCTCGCGCCAGTGCCGACGCCACGTGCGCGCTGTGGTGCCCCTCGACCGGGTTTGTCGACCCATTTGAAGTGGCTATCGCCGCGTTGGAGAACGCCCTGGCCAACGGGGTAACGTTTATGCGGTCCGCGCCGGTGGAGGCGATTGAGGTTGCTGACGGCGAGGACGATAGTGCTGCGCGCTTTACGCTAGTGACGCCCACCGGCGATGTGCGTTGCCGCTACCTCATCAACGCCGCGGGCAACGGCGCCGCCGACATCTCGCATATGACGGGCGCCGAGGAGTTCCAGATGGTCTGGCGCCAAGGCAACATCGTGGTGCTGGACAAGGAGCCGCGCACGCTGATGCCGCTCTACCCGGTGCCGACGCCGGTGTCGAAGGGCGTCATTGTGACGGGCACCGTGCATGGCAACACCGTGATCACCGCTACGGTCGCCGTGCGCGAGCCGGGTGACACGCAAACCTATGCGAGCGACGTGAACGCGCTGCTAGCCGGCGCGCGCAAGCTGGTGCCCGATCTGGATACACGACGTGTGGTGCGCGCGTTTGCCGGCGGGCGCCCGGTCATTAAGGGGACGAACGATTTCTTTATTGGGCAGTCGGCTGTGGTGCCGGGGCTGTTCCAGGCGGCAGGCATCCAGTCGCCGGGCGTGGCAAGCGCCCCGGCCATTGCTGAACGTATGGAGAGTGTGATGCGCGAAGCCGGTGTGGCTTGTGCGAGCGTGCCGATTGGGATCCGATTCGTCGCGCGCCGGACGACTTTGACCGCGCGTCACTCGCACGCAAGGAAGAGCTGATCGAGTCCGACCCCGCGTGGGGACAGATTGTCTGCCGCTGCGAGACGGTGCCCGAGGCCGAGATTGTTGCCGCGATTCATCGCCAGCCGGGTGCCGTTTCGGTCGAAGGCGTCAAGCGCCGTTGTCGTGCTGGCATGGGTCGATGCCAGAGCGGTTTTTGTCAGAGCCGCGTTGTGGCGATTCTTGCCCGCGAGCTGGGCTGCGACCCCAGCGAGGTGTTGTTGGAGGATGCCGGTTCTTGGCTGGTTGAGGGACCGCTGAAGGGGGTGCGCTAGGATGGCGACGGATATCGAGACAGGCGCAGTGTCGGGCACGGGCTGCCGCGGCGGCGACGCCGTGGCGACGCAGGCCTTCGACGTAGTCGTTATCGGCGGACCCGCCGGCATGGCGGCCGCACTCGCCGCGCACAAGGCCAGCGCACGCGTGGCCATCGTGGAACGCGAACGGCACCTGGGCGGAATCCTCCGCCAGTGCATCCATCCCGGTTTTGGACTTTCACACTTTAAGCAGGAGCTCACTGGCCCCGAGTACGCACAGCGCTTTATCGACCAGGTGCGCGAGACCGACATTGCGCTGTTCTTGGACAGCATGGTGATTGGGATTGATGGGGACGCGGATGCGGCGGATGACTCGGGCGCGGGTAACGCCGCGATTCACACCGTCACGCTCATGAATCCCACCGGCATGCTGCAGCTCACCGGACGCGCCGTCGTCCTTGCCATGGGTTGCCGCGAGCGCACGCGCAGCGAGATCAAGATCCCCGGCAGCCGACCCGCTGGCGTCTTTACGGCCGGTCTGGCGCAACGATACATCAATATCGAAAACCTCAAAGCCGGATCGTGCGCCGTCATTTTGGGCTCGGGCGATATCGGGCTGATCATGGCGCGCCGTTGCACGCTCGAGGGGATTTCGGTCGAGGGCGTGTACGAGCTCATGCCGTACGCCAACGGTCTGCGCCGCAACGTGAAGAACTGCCTGGACGATTTTGGCATTCCGCTGCATCTGTTGACCACGGTCACGCGCGTGATCGGGCACGACCGAGTGGAGGCCGTCGAAGTCAGCCAGGTCGACGAACACCTGGCGCCCATTCCGGGGACCGAGCGCATCGTTCCGTGCGACACGCTGCTGCTTTCGGTGGGCTTGATTCCCGAGAACGAGCTTTCGGTGGGCGCGGGCGTGGAGCTGGACCCCCGCACGCGCGGCGCCGTGGTGGACCAGAGCCTGCAGACGGGCGTGCCGGGCATCTTTGCCTGCGGCAATGTGCTGCACGTGCACGATCTGGCCGACAACGTGACGACCGAGTC
>CAJLAV010000162.1:0-3901 GCA_905204735.1 uncultured Collinsella sp.
CTTTTGGGGCGGCACGTTTTTGTGTGGGTGGACAGTTAGTTCAGATACGTATTATTCGGGCGGTTTAATAGCTGGGTTTGGAGCCCTCGGGGGCCTGTTGGACGCCTTTAGATGACCTGAGGCGCTTGGTTTTGGGCTTAAAACGCCCGTTTTGAGGATCAAACTGCGTCAAACGAAGCGTCCGAATGCAATTTGAGGGGGTTTGATTTATACATATCTGAACTAACTGTCCAGGCGACTCTGTTCGGGGTCGGCGTGCCTTGCTTGTGGTCCCTGTCTTCACAATTTGCGTCAAGCTTTTGGTTAGCTTTTGGTCAGTTGGCGGGATGGCGGGAGGGCAAAAGATCGCTGGCGAAAAAAGCTCAAAGAAAGTGCTGGTAGGGGAGTTGTTGAGCTTTTCGACAGCTTTTGGGCAAAAGAAACTTTGTGGCTATTGCCAGCGATTGCATTGTCGCGGTCATGGCGGTGCGGGATGCTGGTCGTAAGCGTCGAACGCTCCGATTTTGGAGGCCAACATGGACCTGTTTCTTGAGACCCCACAGCAACAAGCCGAGCGCATGCTGCGGCAGCAGCGGCGGCTTATAGAGATGCAAATGCAAGGGGTTGCCAACCAGGCGCCCGTGCAAAACGTCGTGCCCGCTGCTGTACCTGCAGCCGTGCCCGGGTGCGAATCGGCACCAGAGGCCTATTCCGTACAGCAAGATTCATATGCGCAGGAGCTCGCGTTCGACAAGCGTCGTGCGCGTCGTCGCCGCGTGGGCCAGCGCCTGCGCACATTGGCGATGATCGTGCTCATTCCGCTAGGACTTGCGGCAATCTTCTTGGCCTCATATGCCCTCACGTGCATTCTCAACGGTGCCTCGCCCAATGAGGTGCTCCAGCATCTAGCGGCCCTGGGCCAGCGCCTAGGCGATGTCGCAACAACCATCCGCGCCGGCTGGGAGAGCTAGCGTTTGTCACATTAGGACTTCCAGGGTGTACGAATTATCGCCACGAGCAGAATTCTTGCATCCTGTGGGTCCTGTCGTGCGACTGAATAGTATTATTGAAGATAAATAATAATAGGATTTGCTATGTATAAGCAGGATTTAGAGCAGACTCTTTTGGGCATTGACGAAGAGGCGGAGCTGGAAATAGGTCCAAGAGACGACAGGCCGAACGTTGTATTGGTGGGAGGAAGCGCCTTCATGCTAAACGATGTGACGAATCGTTCGGTTACACATGACATTGATGTGTTTGAGGCAGATAGGTGCCTCCGCGAGATCATAGCTCGATACCCCGAGGTGAATGGTATGGCGGTGGCATATTGTAATCAGATGCCGTTCAATTACGAAGATCGTTTGATTCCCTTGGATATTGGGGCGCGCTTTATCAGGTACTTTACGCCATCCTTGGAGGACCTGGCGGTAATGAAGCTCTATGCCTGTCGTCCGAACGACATCATCGATCTTCATAGCCAGGCATTCGTCGACCGACTTGATTGGGGACTGCTCGAACGGCTTATATTCGACGAGGGCGAGGCGCTGGCGTCGTCGCCTTCGGAGCGGAGTTATCAAGAGATGGTCTGCGCATACAGCCAATACAAAAAGGAGGTGCTCGGTTGAATCTGACCTTTGAGGGATTCTTAAAAGGCTATTGCCGAGAGCTATCCGGACAGCAGTCGCTCAGTTTTAGAAAACTGGTTAAGCAAGCGACGACGGTTGCGCCGCGCGTGGCGGAGCCCCTGTTTTTGCTCGCTTTGGCACAGGGTAAAGCCGAATACGTTCTGGGTTTATCCGAGGGTTCGTGGATGGAAGAGGGTTACCGAGGCGTTTTGTCCTTGTACGCCCAAACGGGTAGCCTGGCATCTCTATGCGCCGAGGACAAACTTCCTAATCGTTATGCCAACGTTTGGCGTGCGTATAGAGCGGTGAAGGAAAAGCCAGTGGCGGACAGAAGGATCAACGCCCTGATGCGAAAAAGAACATTGGGAGCGCTAGGGGAATCGGGCGTAACGCGCTACGGTCTCTGCCGCGATTTGAATCTGAATAAGGGAAACGTGTACGCATACTTAGCCGGCGATGACTCAAAGGTGAGCAGGGAGACGGCGCGCCGCATTATGGAATATGCGGAAGAGAGAAGCACCCAAGAAGGGGCCGGGCGCCCGGTGCGTGTGGCGGGGTAAGATTGATCGCGGTTTTGATTGATAATCGATTGGGTTTGTTGGGCGGAGTTTATGTCTGCTATTGATATTGTGCTTGTTGTGATCGCCTTGGTGGCGGTGGGGGTTGCTGTGGCTTGCGCCCTCCAGCTCAAGAGCCTGCGTGCCGAGTTGCGGGAGCGTGGCGACAGTAGCGCGGAAACGCTGGCAGCACTCGAGCAGGCCAACAACGCGCTCGATGCCCTGAACGTCGCGCTGGCCGAAACTCGCCGCACGGCCAATGCCATCGCGCAGCAGCAGACGACAGATGCGGCCGTGGAGCAGCAACGTTACCTGACCATCGCGCGTGAGTTTTCGCAAGCTGGTGATCGGATGGATGACCTGCGCCGCGAGACGGCCCAACAGCTCGGTGCCAACCGCGAGGGCATCGAGCACCGCCTGGACAAGGTGCGCGAGACGGTCGATGCCCAGCTGGGTGCTATCCGCAAAGACAACAACGTGCAACTCGATCAGATGCGCGCAACGGTGGACGAGAAGCTCTCCCGCACGCTCAACGATCGCCTGTCGGCATCGTTTAAGCAGGTGAGCGACCAGCTCGAAGCCGTCTACAAGGGCCTGGGCGATATGCAATCCATCGCCGCCGGCGTGGGCGATCTTAAGCGCGTACTGGGCAATGTGAAGGCGCGTGGCATTTTGGGCGAGGTGCAGCTGGGTGCAATTCTGGCGGACATCCTTACACCCGACCAGTATCTGGAAAACGTCGCCACCAAGCCCGGCGCCTCGGAGCGCGTTGAGTTTGCCGTCAAGCTGCCGGTGGACGAGGGCGACCCCGTGCTGCTGCCGATTGACTCCAAGTTTCCGGGCGACGCGTACGAGCACCTGCTCGACGCGCAGGAGTCGGGCGATGCGGAGACCGTGGCGGCTGCGCGTAAGACGCTCGACACCATGGTCAAGCGCGAGGCCAAGGACATCTGCGAAAAGTACCTGAGTGTGCCGGCAACGACCAACTTTGGCATCATGTTCGTGCCGTTTGAAGGACTGTACGCCGAGGTCGTCAGCCGCCCCGGGCTTATCGAGACCCTGGGCCGCGACTATCACGTCAACGTTGCCGGCCCTAGCACCATGGCGGCCATTCTCAACAGCCTGCAGATGAGTTACCAAACGTTTAAATTGCAAAAACGTACCGACGACGTGCTGCGCGTGCTTTCCGCCGTCAAGGCCGAGCTGCCGCGTTATCAGGCGGCGCTGCGCCGCGCCCAGCAGCAGATCGAGACCGCGGGCAAAACGGTCGAGGGCATCATTACCACGCGCACCAACGTCATGGAGCGCAAACTCAAGGATATCGACGCGCTGGAAGACGCCGACCAAGCCGATGAGATCTTGGGACTCACGCCCGCGGGCCTTTCCACAGACCAAGAAGACGAGGACTAATTGCAACAAGGCAGCGGGGCACCGGCGCAAACGCGGGCACCCCGCTGCCTTTCACATCGCGCTTGCCTGAAGTGCGCTTTAGTGTGCAACAATGGCGTTTCGCCCTATCAGACGCGAAAGGAAGCCCATGTCTCAGAGAAACACCAGTCCGCTGAAACGCTCCACCGTGCGCCGCACGCTGCAGCGGTTTTGGGGTGTCACGCGCACGCAGCCGCTGATTGTCTTTCTCTCGGTGTTCTCGTCGGCGGGCTACATCTTTTTGCTGACGTTTGCCAATACCTATGTGATGGCCCTCATTGTCGACCGCGTTCAAGCCGGTCCCGTGGCGGG
>CAJLAV010000163.1:0-3812 GCA_905204735.1 uncultured Collinsella sp.
CTTTCCCTCGCGGCGGTTTTCTAGCAGTAAAACCAAGTGAGTAGGCTTTTGGCGGGATGCCGAGCACACCTCAAAACGCCACAGCCCTGACCTGCGATTTTATTGAGCACTTGCCGCGATGTGCTCGGCAGGTTCAAAAAAGTCTACTCACTTGTATCTGAGACGCACCAGATTGGCAAAAACCGCCGCGAAAGGGCCCCTGGTCCCTTCGCGGCGGTCATACGCCTCTAATTTTGCGACGGTTTTGCCCGCTTGTTATTCGCTGTAGCGGGTGGCGATGGCAGCTTGTACCATGCCGGCACTCATGAGGTAGGTCACCAGGAAATAGCCGCCGTAGGCTGCCAGGAAGATCGCGCAGGTGAGGCCCACGGTGCCGCCGATGCTAATATTTCCGAAAATGCTCACCAGCTCGATAATCACCTTGAGCGCCACAAAGGAGTGCGCCAGACCCACTGCCAGCGGGAACAGGAAGAATACCGCTTGCTGCGCCATCACCGAATGGCGAATCTGGCGGTCGTCACAGCCGATCTGTGCCAGCACACGATAGCTGCGGCTGCCGTCGGCCACGTTGGAGAGTTGCTGGATCGACAGAATCGCCGCGCATGCAACGACCAATACAAAGCCGATGTAGATGGCTAGGTAGCTAATAAGACCGTTCATTTGCGCTGCTTGCGTGTACATCTCGGAGCGTGTGATGAAGGTTCCCCACGACCCCGGCTCCTTGCCGTCAACGAGCAGATTGTCGAGCACAGTGTATTTAATACTCTCGTCTGCCTCGGTCGTATCCATCCCCTGTTTGTAGTTAACGAGCAGGCTACTGGAATACGGCTGCAGATTAAGTTGGGACAACAGCTCGTCGGCAACGACGACGGTACCCGGATTACTGCCCATCGCCGAGTTGGCGATGGCCGCCGTATCTTCGTCCGACTTATCGGCTGCGGGCTTGAGTGTATGCCCGCCCAAGGTGAGGGTATGGCCGCCGGCCATGTATTTGGTGTACAGGTCGACCAGCTCGCCGCCCATATCACACGTGAGCAGATACTGGTCGTGACCGATGTGCACCGGCTCCTCGCCCATCATCTGGCGCAGTTTGTTGTACTGGCTCGCCGGCGTCACAAACAGACCCATCGCATCGGCATTGCTACCCCCGAACGCCTTGGGAAGCTTTTCGCCCATGATCTTGCACATCTCACTTGGGGTCACCGAAGGATTCGAGCCGCCAACCGGGTAACTCAGATACGAATCGATCTGCACATGCTCACCGGCAACATCGGCGATATTGACCTTCTTGCCGGTCTCGTCGTTGTTGTCCGCCGACTTGCCCTTACGATCGCCGTGCCATGGATCGCCGTGCCATGCGGAGTACAAATCGACCGTACTATCGGCCAGCACCATTCGATCGGCCTCAGACGGATTGAAAGACTCTTTGTAGAAGTCGAGCGTATCGGGCGTGTAATAGACATACGTCTGCGACATGTCGGCCGGATTATAGCGCTCCAGGTTTTCGTTCATCACGTTGGCAATCGACAAACCGCACGTCACCGAGGTGATGGCCAAAAACAGGAGCATCGCGATGACGCCCATCGAAAAGCACACCGTGTTGACCTTGGCCGCAAGCTGGCGCACGGTAAACATGTTGAGGCCGCGCCAATACACGCCGCGCAGGCTCTGCAGCAGCTTAATGAGCATGCCCGAGAGTCCCCAGAACAGGGCAAAGGTGCCAACTGTAACCATAGCGGTCGTAATACCAAACTGGTTCATGGCCTCTTGCAGCTTGCTGTCCGTCGCGGTTAGCGGGAACCCATCACGTAGCAGACGGTAATAGGCCACGCCCACCAGCACCACGCCCACGGCAAAGATGGCAATCGCGATCCAGGGGTTGCGTGTCTTGATGCTCTCGTTGCGACGCTCGGCACCCATAAGCTCGATGAGTTTGGTACGACGCACGGCGCGGAGGTTCAGCAGTAGCGTGAGCACAAACATTACGAGCATGCAGACAAGGGTCAGATTGAACGCATGCATCGAGAAAAAGAAGTGGAAATTGGCGATCTGCGTCTTAAAGAGCGAGGCCGTAAAGAACGTCATGAGCTGGGAGAGTCCCACACCCAGCACAATGCCGGCGACAAAGGCCACCACCGAGACAATCACCGTCTCGAGCGCCATGATCGTGGCGACGCGCCCGCGCCCCATGCCGAGCACCTGGTACAGGCCAAACTCCTTTTTGCGGCGTTTCATGATGAAGTTATTGGCGTACACCATCAAAAAGGCCATGACACCGGCCAAAAAGTACGTCAGGTCGTCGAGCATGCTGCCCATTACCTGCGCCAAGCCCTTTTCATCGATTCCGGCGATGTCGACCTGCATCGAGATGGTGTTAAAGGCATAGAAGACCGTGACGCCCAGGGTGAGCGTCAAAAGGTAGACAAGGTAGTCGCGGCCGGCGCGGCGGACGTTGCCCCAAGCGAGTTTACAGAGCATCGGAGCCCTCACCGCCCATCATGGCAACGACCTCCATAATGCGGTCGAAGAACTCTCGGCGGTCGGTGTCGCCGCGGCGCAGCTCGGTGAAGATCTTGCCGTCGCGAATGAACAGCACACGGCTCGTGTAGCTGGCGGCAAAGCTGTCGTGCGTGACCATGAGCACGGTGGCGCGTAGGCGGCGGTTAAGGGCCTCCAGGTTCTCGAGCAGCAGGCGAGCGCTCTTGGAATCGAGGGCGCCGGTGGGCTCGTCAGCCATGATCATGGTGGGGTCGGTGACGAGCGCGCGAGCAGCGGCAACGCGCTGCTGCTGACCGCCGGACATCTGGTAGGGATACTTGTCGAGCACCTGACTGATGGACAGGCGCGCTGCCACATCCTGCACGCGGGTCGAGATCTCTGCCGAGTTTGTGCGGGCGATGGTGAGCGGCAGGGCGATGTTCTCGCGTGCCGTGAGCGTATCGAGCAGGTTGGAGTCCTGGAAGATAAAGCCCAGCTCCTCGCGGCGGAACTGCGAGAGCTTAGCCTGCTTCATGCGTGTTACGTCCTGGCCGTTGATGCGGATGGTGCCGCTCGTGGCGCTATCGATGGTCGAGACGCAGTTGAGCAACGTCGACTTGCCCGAGCCCGAGGCGCCCATGATGCCAACAAATTCGCCGCGGTTGACGGTAAAGCTGGCGTCGTTGAGCGCACGGGTCACGTTGCCTAGCGCTCCGTATACCTTTTCGAGATGCGCGACCTCCAGTACCGGGGTCGCCATGTGCGTGGTTTGCATACCGAGTCCTTTCTTGCGATTAGTCTACGGCATCTATAGTCGCAAGAAGCCGAGTCGGCTACCATCGATATGGCTTACGCTTGCCTTACCGTTGTGTAAGGTAGGGGTAGCTAGCCTGCCACGTGTTGATGTTGAGAGAGGACTCCTGTTGAAGACTGTTCATGTTGCCGCTGGGATCATTCGCAAGGAAGGATCTGACGAGCTGCTTGCCGTGCAGCGCGGCTACGGCGACATGCAGGGACTTTGGGAGTTTCCCGGCGGCAAGCTCATGCGCGGCGAGACACCCGAAGACGCCGTACGCCGCGAGCTTATGGAAGAGCTGCAGGTAAAAGTCACCAACCTGCGCGATTTCTATACCGTTGAGTATGACTACCCCGATTTTCATCTCTCCATGGAGTGCTACTACTGCTCGCTCGCTGATAAATCCGATGAGCCCCAGAAGCACGACCGCCAGCTCGATATCCGCTGGATTCCGCGCACTTCGCTTGCCACGGTGGAATGGATGCCCGCCGATAAGGGGCTTATCGATGCTCTGATTGAGTTGAAGGAAGATCGGCTT
>CAJLAV010000164.1:0-3809 GCA_905204735.1 uncultured Collinsella sp.
AGCCGCTGGCGCCAGCGAGGAAGAGCTTGCCGTCCTGTGCACCCGCCTGCGTCGTATCGACGGCATGGTCGAGTCGAACCCCATGCTCGGCCTACGCGGCGTGCGCCTGTCCGTCGTCTTTAGCGATCTGCCGCTCATGCAGGTCCGCGCCGTCGCCACGGCTGCCGCCCGCCTTATCAAGGAGGGCGTCGACCCGCGCCCCGAGATTATGGTCCCGCTCGTTTCCATTACGGCCGAGCATGTCCAGACCCGCGAGGTCATCGAGCGCGTCATCGCCGAGGTTTCCGCCGAAGAGGGCGTCGAGCTCAACATTCCCGTGGGCACGATGCTCGAGCTGCCGCGCGCCTGCATGGTCGCCGACGAGATCGCCCAGCATGCCGACTTCTTCTGCTTTGGCACCAACGACCTTACGCAGACGACCTTCGGCTTCTCCCGCGACGATGCCGAGGCCAAGTTCATCCCGCTGTACCTGCACAAGAAGATCTTGAAGGACAACCCCTTCGAGACCATCGACGCGGCGGTGCTCGAGCTGGTGCGCATGGCCGTCGAAAAGGGTCGCGCCATCAACCCCGACATGCACTTTGGCGTGTGTGGCGAGCACGGCGGCGACCCCAAGTCCATCAAGGGCCTGTTTAACGTGGCCGATGTGGACTATGTGTCCTGCTCGCCCTACCGCGTGCCCCTCGCACGCCTGGCTGCCGCCCAGGCCAAGCTCGAGGCGAAGCGCTCCGCCTAACGTTTTGGGTATAGACGCCTAGCGTAGCCCCCTTCATGCCGCCCGCCTCATTCGTGAGGCGGGCGGTTATCATGTGCGGGTTTTGTCTTTTTGTCTGCGTAAAAAATTGTTCTTGCAGCAGAAACCCGCGCGTGTATACTCGAATACGTTTGTTCAACTACGTGCCGGCCAAGGTGGTACGGCACCTCTAGAAGAGTAAGGAATTGCACATGGATTACATCCGCGCAATCGAGCGTCAGCAGATCCGCGAGGACATTCCTCAGGTTCGCGTCGCCGACAACGTCAAGGTTCATTACCGCATTAAGGAAGGCGACCGCGAGCGCATTCAGGTCTTCCAGGGCGACGTCATCCGCATGGCCGGCGCCGGTGCCCGCGAGACCTTCACCGTCCGCAAGATGTCCTTCGGTGTCGGTGTTGAGCGTACCTTCCCGCTTCACAGCCCCAAGATCGCCAAGCTCGAGGTCGTTCGTCATGGCCGCGTCCGTCGCGCCAAGCTGTACTACCTCCGCGACAAGGTGGGCAAGGCTGCTCGCATCCCCGAGAAGCGCTAAGAAGATCGCAGCGTCTGTCCACTCGTTTGGACACAAGGGTCACCTTCGGGTGGCCCTTCTTTTTATCTGATTTGCATGCAAGGAGGGCCTGGTATGGCCAACATGACGAGCTCGGTTTCGGCATCGCAGGTTGCCGGAGAGCTGGCGAGCGCTACGTTTGAGGAGATTCCCGCCCTCGTGGAGCATTATCGCGAGGACCCGCGCCAGCAGGTGATCAAGGCTTGTGAACGCGCCCTCAAACGCCATGCCAAAGAGCTTGCCGAGCGCGAGCGCGTCAATGACATGTACGAGCTTATGCATGAGCTTGGCGGCAATGGGGTGGTCGTTGGTGTCGACGAGGTGGGTCGCGGATCGGTGGCCGGTCCCTTGACCGTGTGCGCCGTGTGCCTTCCGATGGAGCCGCGCGTCTGGGGTATTAACGATTCTAAAAAGCTCACGCCGGCGCGCCGCGAGTTGCTCTCAGTGAAGATTGCCGAGGTGGCGACGGCGATCGGTTTTTGCCATATCGCGCCGAAGGATATCGATGAGATGGGCATGGCCCGCGCTATCCGTACCGCCGTTGCGGGTGCCGTGGCCGATACGGGGCTCGAACCCGACTGCGTCCTCATGGACGGTAACCCTCTGGGTGCCGTTCCCAACGAGCGCGACGTGGTGAAGGGCGATGCCAAAATCGCCTGCATCGCCGCGGCGTCCATCATGGCCAAGGTCACGCGTGACGAGATGATGGTCGAGTACGACGCCGAGTATCCCGAGTACCATCTGGCCGAGTCGAAGGGCTATGCAAGCCCCGAGCATATCGAGGCCATTCGCAAACATGGTCTTTCTCCGCTGCACCGTGTGAGCTTTTGCGGAAACTTTCTGCAGACTGAGCGGCTTTTTTAGGCCAATTGTGAAGACAGGGACTTCTGGAGTTTTGTAAACCAGCTGGTAGCGGGTCGTGTGCAACACCATTGCTGCATACGGCCCGTTTTTTGTCGGCATTTGGTCAGCTTTTGGTTAGCTTCCGGTACTTACCCGCATGAAAGGCGCCCTCATCATCGGGGCACTGCAGTGTGCGGGAAAGGAGACCCCATGAGTGCCGCAAGCAAAAAGAGCAAGACGCAGCAGCTCAAGGAGCGTTGGGAAAACGGCGAGCTCGACTGCGGGGCGATGACGCCCGAGTTTATCAAGGGGCTCAGTCCCCGCGAGCTGGGTATGCTGGGCGAGCTGATTACCATCGATTACTTTAACGAGCGCGGCTACACCTTGCTGGAGCAGGGTTATCGTTGCACCGAGGGCGAAGCCGATCTGGTGCTGCTCGATGAGCTCGACGATGTCGTAGTGATGGCCGAGGTCAAGACCAGACGCGTCGCGCTGGATTGCAACACGCGGGTCTTTCCCGAGGAGGCCGTGGACGCCCAAAAGCAACGCCGCTACCGCCGCATCGCAAGTTGCTATCTCATGGAGCATTATCCGCTCAAGGCGATTCGCTTCGATGCCGTGGGTGTCACCATTCGCGGCGGGCATATCGCCGAGATCGAGCATCAGTACAACGCGTTCGATTGGCAGGTGTCGTGATGGCGTTCGAGACGTTTGCCGTTCACGCGGCCTGCATCCGCGGCGTCGAGGCGATTCACGTCACGGTCGAGGTTTCGCTTGCTGGCGGCGTTCCGGGCATTCAGATGCTCGGCATCCCGAGTATGGAGGTGATGGAGTCACGTGGTCGTATTCGCTGTGCGATGCGCTCCGCCGGGTTCGAGATCCCACGCTCGGGCATTACGGTCAATCTGGCGCCCGGCGATATTCGCAAGACCGGTAGCGGCTTTGATCTGCCCATCGCCATCGCGGTTCTGGCGGCCGATGGTCAGATTCCCCGCGACAACCTCGACCGCTGCCTCATTGCCGGCGAGCTCGGTCTGGACGGCACGGTGCTTCCCGTCAAGGGCGAGGTGGCGTTTCAGCTGCTGGCTCGCGACATGGGGCTGTCTTTTATCGCCGGCAGATCAGACCAGCATGTGCCGCTCGCGGGCGTGGATTGCGGATTCATCGACCATCTGTCTCAGCTTGCTCACGGCATGGGCGATGCCGCACGGCACTACTTGGATTCCGAGGGTGTCGAGGCGACCTTTGAGCCCGAGCTCGACTATGCAGACGTGCTGGGGCAGGAAGTCGCTAAACGCGGCATGGCGCTTGCGGCGGCAGGAGAACTCGGCTTGCTCATGATTGGGTCCCCGGGATCGGGCAAGACGATGCTCGCACGCCGTATGACCGGCATCCTGCCCGAGCTTTCCGTCGAGGATCAACAGGAGGCGCTGTGCATCCATTCGGTTTTGGGCGAGAACATTGATGGCTTGTTGGCGGGGCACCGGCCCTTCCGCAGTCCCCATCACAGTATTTCGACCGCAGGCCTTATCGGCGGCGGACGCCCGGTGCACCCGGGTGAGATCAGCCTTGCTCATGGCGGCGTGCTATTTTTGGACGAGCTTGCCGAGTTTCCCACGGGTGTGCTGCAGACGCTGCGTCAGCCTATCGAACGCGGCTAC
>CAJLAV010000165.1:0-3757 GCA_905204735.1 uncultured Collinsella sp.
AGTTCGCGGAGCCCACTTCTCAAAACAAGGCAGGCACCCCGGCCCTCGTCCGTTAACTCTTCCGCTGGGCGAGCCTTAGACGCCGCGCACCGATAGGGTAAGGCAGCGGCTTGAAATTGGTGCTATATTCAGCTTGAGTTGTTTAATGCTAGTACGGGAGGCTGATATGGGGCTGTTCAAGAAGAAAAACCCGCAGGATGCCTTTGATCCCGATGTGTTTACCATCACGGATACGATTTTGGACCCGCCGCGGTTTACATTTTTGCCGGCCATCTACCAGGATGCCACGCGCCGCAAGTGGGCCGTGCATCAGCGCGGCGGCGAGCCGAAGATTTTTGACTATGCGGACGTGTTGCAGTGCGAAGTGGCCGAGGCGGGCGATCCGGAGGCCGAAGAAGCGGTCTCTAAACAGGAATTTGCCCAGCGTATCCTGGCAAATCCTGCCAAGGCAGCAAAAATAAATGCTGCCAAGCGTAATATGTGTCTTGGTATGGGCGTTGTTGTGGCGGTTCAGACGGGAAAAGACGAGGTTTCCAAATTAGAGATTCCCGTTATGACCGACGAAGTCAAACGCGATTCAAGTCTATATAAGTCGTATCGGAATGTCGCCGAGAAGATCAAGGCAGAATTTGATGCCATGGGAGGGCTGGCCTAATTTTGGCGGCATACGTTTCTGAATGAGGAGTCTGTGCAATGGCAGGCGAATCTTATGCAATTCCCCCCAAAGATCATGCTGTTGAGGGAATTCTTTGGTATATCCAGCACCATCAGCTTGCCGGCGGCGATCGCCTGCCGGCCGAGCGCGTGCTGTGCGAAGAGATTGGCGTTTCGCGTACGGCGTTGCGTGCCGGTATCACGCGGCTTATCTCGTGTGGAACGCTCGAGAGCCGTCGCGGATCGGGCACGTATGTGTGTCCTCCCAAGCCGCTGAACATCTTCCAGGAAACGTATAACTTTTCCGATGCTGTGCGGACTGCCGGCCTGCACCCCTCTTCTCGTCTGGTTTCCACCGGGACCATCGAGGCGGATGAGGCGCTTGCCGACAAGCTTGGGGTGGCTGTAGGCGCTCCCTTGCTCCGCATGCAGCGCGTTCGACTTATTGAGGGCGAGCCGGCGTCAATCGAGACCGCTCACGTTAACCTGTCCCTGTGCCCATCGCTTCCCGAGCACGATTTTGAGTGTGAGAGCCTTTACGATGTCTTGCTCAAAGAAGGTGGCGTGCGCGTTGAGCATGGACGTGAGCATATCTCCATCTCGCGTTTGAACGTCGAAGAGGCCGAGCTGCTCCAGCAAGAAGAGGGAACGCCGGTGTTCTATGAGAGCTCGATCGAATTTGATAAGGACATGCGTTTTGTGGAGCATTGCAAATCGGTGATTTTGCCCACAAAGTTCCGCTTTGCCGATAACGGCGAAGAGAACGGCATGAGGAGCGTGGCAGGTGAACAATGGCTGAAACAGTAGATGCCACCCCGGTTTATATGCGCATTCGACGCTGCATCGAGGAACGTATCGAGCGCGGTGCATATCCCACGGGTTCCATGATTCCGTCCGAAAAAGACCTCGCCGAGGAATTTGGTACGACACGCTTGACCATCCGAAGCGCTGTCGATGAGCTGGTTCGGCGCGGGCAGATTCGCCGTGTTCGGGGAAAAGGTGCCTTTGTGGCGCAGAAAGTACCTGCTTTTTTTGAACGCACGGTCGGTTTCCGTGAATCGGTCCGTGCTTCGGGCGGCGAGCCGTCCGTCCGTATTCTCGCGCGTTCCAAGCGTTATGCGGGGCCATATTACGCCGACCTGTTTGGCATCGCCGAGGACGACCTGCTCTATTCCGTTCGACGCCTGAACTGCATAAACGGTAGCCCCGTATCGATTGAGACGGCGCTGATTCCCTGCCTGCTGTTCCCAACCATCGAAGATGTTGACGTGTCGGTCTTCAGTTTGTACGAGACCTATGAGATGCTGGGCCGAAAGCCAGTCATGGCACAGGAAAAGCTCGATATCGAGGCACTGGGCGCACGAGATGCCGGCCTCCTTGGACTGGAACAGGGCGATCTTGTTTTGCTTTTGGAATGCGTGAGCTATGACGCGAGCGGTCAGGCTATCGAGTATGTAAAGTCCTTCAATCGTGGCGATACGGGCGGCTACACCTATACGTACTAGCTGGTATTTTGTGAATAACGGCTGGGAAACTAACCAGTTTTGATCGTTGGGTCAGCTGTATATACAACCTTACATGGCTCAAAATCGACCGTTCGCCGAAGGGGATAAATTAATCGACAAAGAGGTATCAAAAAGCCGTAACCTGTAACTGTGATTGGTATCAAATACTAATGATTTGTTACGAGGTGAGACGATGAAGATGCTCGATTACGTTCAGCTTGCCCATGTGCGTATGGGAGAGAACCTCGAGCGTTCGTCTGAGCTGGTAGCGCAGCTCGTTGATATTTTCCAGTCCGGTTCTTTTGACGCGCTGCGCATCGTTGCTTCTGGTTCGTCGCGCCATGCTGCGGATTGCGCCCGCGATTACCTGCAAGATGCGCTGCAGATGCAGGTGTCCGTTGTGACGCCCGAGGCCTTCGTCGATTTTGAACACACCTATCCACAGCATGCGCTTAACATTGCCGTCTCGCAGAGCGGCTATTCAACCAATACGATTGCGGCGCTCGATTACATGCGCGCACACGATATGGCTGCAGTTGCGCTCACGGCAAACGTCGAGGCACCCATCAAGGAACACGCTGACATCGTTCTTGACTACGGTGTGGGCGTCGAGTCGGTGGACTTTGTGACTCTGGGCGTCGAGGTTCTCGTTGAGTACCTGGTGCTCTTTGGTATTTACGGCGGTCAGGCGCGCGGAACGATTGACGCCAAGGGCGTTGCTCAGCGTCTTGATGACCTGCGCGAGGCTATCCAGGCTAATGCCGTGATGTGCAAGACCGCCGAGGCATATGTCCAAGATCACATGCTCGAGCTTTCTGAGCACATGCCCGCCATGGTCGTCGGCAACGGCCCCAACTATGGTGTTGCCGAGGAGGCAGCGCTCAAGCTGAGCGAGACCATCAAGATTCCTGCCATGCATCACGAAGGCGAGGAGTTCGTCCACGGTCCCGAAATGCAGATCGTTCCGGGCTATCTGGTGTTTATCGTCGACGATCCGCAGGGGTCGGAGCGTCTTGCGAATATCGCCGATGCGCTATCGAACGTTACGGCAAAAACGGTGTTGCTCACGGCCCATCCCAAGGGTAGGGCTCACGAGGTTGCGGTGCCTCAGGTGGCTCCGCTGCTCAGCGCAATTCCCAATCTTGTGTTCTTCCAGACGATTGCGGCCATGATCGCCGAGCGTCTGAAGTCATGGAACGTGCACCCGTATCTCGATGCCGTCTCCAAGCAAATGGAGGTCAAGGCAGAGGGCTACGAAGAGTCAGTCAATGCGCTTAAGGCCAAAGCGGCTGAGTGTTACGGAATGTAAGCGGGTTTTGATGCCCGTTGGCATGGGGGATGTGGAAACAACCCCAGAAAGGAGAGACAAATGAAGGAAACCGAGAAGATCGAGATCATGCATTTCGACCAGGAGGGCTATCTCGAGGACGGCAAGGCGCTCTACGAGACCGGCAAGAAGATGACCGCGCTCGCCGACAAGGTCGCTGACGAGGGCTACGACGCCGTGTTCCTGATGGGCGTCGGCGGCACCTGGGACGAGCTCATGCAGCTCGAGTACCTCATGAACAAGTTCGGCGACCGCGACCTCGAGGTCTACC
>CAJLAV010000166.1:0-3697 GCA_905204735.1 uncultured Collinsella sp.
GAATTCCCTGGCGCGCCTTCTTGCGTTGATGCCGATGTCGTTTTGTGCCGCTTGCGTTCCTAGCGCTCGTCCACGAGCTTGGCGACGAGGGCCTTGAGCTCGGCCACCTCTCGCTCGAGTTCTTTGACGCGGCGGGCGTTCTCGGTGATGCCTTGGCGGTTGAGCGCGGACTGCTCGGCGGCGTCGTCGGGCATGTACTCGCGATGCTGCTTGGCATCGAAGCTCTCCTCGAACACGCGGCAGCCGTTGCGCTTGATGATGCGTCCCGGCACGCCCACGACGGTGCAGTTGTCGGGCACGTCCTTAACGACGACCGAGTTGCCGCCGATTTTGACGTTGTTGCCGATGCGAATGTTGCCGAGCACCTTGGCGCCCGTGCCCACGGTGACGTTGTTGCCCAGGGTGGGGTGGCGCTTGCCGGTTTCGTTGCCGGTGCCTCCGAGCGTGACGCCCTGATAGAGCACGCAGTTGTCGCCCACAATGGTGGTCTCGCCGATGACGACGCCCATGGCGTGGTCGATAAAGAAGTGCTTGCCGATCTGTGCGGCGGGATGAATCTCGACGCCGGTGATATGACGGGTGAGCTGCGAGAGCACGCGGGCGAGCGAGCGATGTCCATGCTCCCAGAGCCAGTGCTCGGGCACGTGGTTCCACTTGGCGTGCAGGCCGGGGTACGAAAGGAAAATGACAAGACCGTTTTGCGCGGCGGGGTCCTGCGCTTGGACGGTCTTGATGTCCTCGCGAATGGTATTGATAAAGCTCACCGGCCGCCCTCCCTTAGCGCTATGGCAATGCGATTCAATAAAGTATAGCGATTCGCTAGGGATTAGGAAGGACATTCTTGGCGGCATTGCACGACAGGTGTCAGTTATGCAAACTTGCTGGTAATGGAGTCATGCTTTTGTGGGGTTGCGCACGAGGGGGCGCCGCAACCGTATACTGGTCAACTTGGACGTATCCGCGCCCACAACTGAGAGGTTTTACTTCATGGGTTTCATCAATTTTATCGCCGAGCTGCTCAAAGATCCGCGCACCGCGATCGCCAGCTGGATCGCCGCCGGCCCGCTTATGGCCTACGGCTGCGTGTTCCTGATCATCTTTATCGAGACGGGCGTGGTGTTCTTCCCGTTCCTTCCCGGTGATTCGCTGCTGTTCGCTTCGGGCTTCTTTGCCCACAACGGTGGTTTTAACATCGTGGCTTTGCTGGCCGTCGCATGGGCTGCTGCCATCTTGGGCGATCAGTGCAATTTTATGATCGGTCACTTCTTTGGCAAAAAGATCATCGCCTCGGGCAAGGTTAAGGCCATGACGCCCGAGCGCATCAAAAAGTCCGAGGACTTCTTGGATAAGTGGGGTCACCTGGCCATCTTCCTGGGCCGCTTCTTCCCGTTTATCCGCACCTTTGTGCCCTTTATCGCCGGCATGGGCGGCATGCACTGGCGCAACTTTGTCATCTTTAACGTGCTGGGTGGCATTACCTGGTCAACGCTCTTTACACTGCTGGGCTACTTCTTTGGCGGCATCCCCTTTGTGCAGGAGCACTTTGAGCTGCTGATTATCGGCATCGTTGCCGTGTCGATCATCCCGACCGTGGTCGGTCTGGTCAAGGCTAAGCTGGGTAAATAGAACGCGTAGCTCGAGCCAGCGCGCAAACCGTGCAGTTGAGGCCCGTCGCCGTTTACGGTGGCGGGCCTCTTCAGCTTCGGTCAAATGAAATTACTTTAGTTAGTTAAAGAAAAACGTTTTATCCGACGCGCGTGCGGAGTACAATCTCGTGCATGCGAATCGACGTGCCATCGGTTTTGATGCTGTTCGCGTGTCCCGTCCGGCTCTACGCTCCGGGCGTGCGACGTTGCGACGCGGTCGGCCTCGGTCCTGCGTGCGGGTTCGCGAGTTTGCAACTGTGTATGTAAGGAGCGACATATGACTGTCGAGAAGAAGGATATCGATTGGGGTAGCCTCGGCTTTGGCTACATGAAGACCGATTACAGCTACGAGGCCCATTGGAAGGACGGCGAGTGGGACGAGGGCGGCCTGACCACCGACCACACCCTGCATGTCTCCGAGTGCGGCGGCATCTTCCATTACTGCCAGGAGGTCTTTGAGGGCCTGAAGGCTTACACCGCCGAGGACGGCAGCATCGTCTGCTTCCGTCCCGACATGAACGCCGAGCGTATGTATAACTCTGCCCAGCGCCTCGAGATGCCCCCGTTCCCCAAGGACAAGTTCGTCGAGGCTGTCAATCAGGTCGTTTCTGCAAACGCCGCCTGGGTTCCGCCCTTCGGTTCCGGTGCGACCCTGTACGTGCGTCCGTTTATGATCGGCTCCGGTGACGTGATTGGCGTGGCTCCCGCTCCTGAGTACACGTTCCGCATTCTCGTGACCCCGGTCGGTCCGTACTTTAAGGGTGGCCTTAAGCCCGTTAAGCTGCGCGTTTCCGAGTACGACCGTGCCGCACCGCACGGCACCGGCAATATCAAGGCCGGCCTGAACTACGCCATGTCCCTCAAGCCCACGATGGAGGCCCATCGCGAGGGCTATGCCGAGAACCTGTATCTCGACTCCGAGTCCCGCACCTATGTCGAGGAGACCGGCGGCGCCAACGTCCTGTTCGTGAAGGAGGACGGTACGCTCGTCGTTCCGCAGTCGCACACCGACTCCATCCTGCCTTCCATCACCCGTCGTTCGCTCGTTCAGGTTGCTCAGGACCTGGGTATGACCGTCGATCAGCGCCCCGTCGAGTGGGCCGAGGTCAAGGCCGGTACCTTTGTCGAGTGCGGCCTGTGCGGCACCGCTGCCGTCATCTCTCCGGTTGGCGAAATCGACAACAAGGTTTACGGCGCCGACGAGACCGTGACCTTCCCGGCTGGCTACACCGAGATCGGCCCTGTGATGAAGAAGCTCCGCGAACTGGTCTGACCGGTGCGGCGAGACTACTCTTCCGGCGTGGGGGCTTCGTCCGTCCGGTCGGTGTAGAGAATTCCGTCGAGATGGTCTGTTTCGTGCTGGAAGATTACGGCCGTGAATCCGTCGATCGTCTCCGTTTTTTCGGCGAACCGCTCGTCGCGGTAGCGCAATACGATCCGCTGCGCCCGCACCACCGTGCCCGCTAATCCCGGAATCGAGAGACATCCTTCCCGTCCCGGGGCGGTTTCGGCCGACGATTCGACGATCTCCGGGTTCAGGTAGAATTCGAACGGCTCTCCGGGCTTGTCGAAACGCTGCACGGCGATCATCCGCCGGAGAATCCCCACCTGCGGGGCGGCGATGCCTACGCCCGAGTTCTGCGGGTCCTGCACCGTCGCGAGCATCCTGCGGCGCAGGACGGCGTAGTCGTCCGTCCGCAGCATCCGCCCGGTCACCGGAGCGGCCTTTTGACGCAGGACGAGCGAGTCGGCCGGGTTTCCGACGGTCAGTATGCGCATGATTTCTCCCTTCCCGGCGTGAATGGTCTCCTCCTCTGCGGCGCTGAACCCTCCGGAGCATCCGGCGAACGCCAGCGTTGCGGCCGCGCAGGCCGCCAGTATCGTTTTCTTTTCCATGATAGCCGCTGTTTCTGTGAATAGGCTTTTTTTTCGGTAATTCGCCCGGTTTTTCCGGATAACGAAAAAACGGAGATCGTTTAGACCTCCGTTTCCTTCCGTAGCGGGTCCGAGACTTGAACTCGGGACCTCATGATTATGAATCATGCGCTCTA
>CAJLAV010000167.1:0-3691 GCA_905204735.1 uncultured Collinsella sp.
ACCAGCTGGTCGATGACGGATGAGAGCAGCACGGCGGCCAGCATGAGCAGCGAGAATTCAAGGAGTTCCACGCGGCGCCTCCTTTTGCATGATGATCAGGGCTTGACCCCATTGTAACGCAATCGCTAGCTGGCGGGGCGTTGCGAGTCGGTCTTCCTGCTTGGGGTCGGGATTCGAGACGAGGTTTCGTATGGGCATGAGGCGCAAGATGAGGGCGGCCTTCTCGTGGATCGGCGGCTCGCTTTCCCGCCATGCGCTATAATCGGCCTTCCGAACTACGTGAAGAAGGATGGCGGGCGATGGCGTTTCTGCTTGGATGCGAAAAGGTGCGGGTCGATTTCCCCACGAAAGAGGTGTTCTCAGAGGTGTCGCTGGGCGTTGACGAGGGCGACCGGGTGGGCATCGTCGGGCGCAACGGCGACGGCAAGTCGACGCTGCTGAGCGTGCTCGCCGGCACGCTGGAGCCCGACGACGGCCGCGTGACGCATCGTCGCGGCACCACGATCGGCCTGCTCGGCCAAAAGGACCAGCTTGTCGACACCGACACCGTGCACCATGCCGTCGTGGGCGACACGCCCGAGTATGAGTGGGCGTCGAGCCCCCGCACGCGCCAGATCCTCGCCGGTCTCATTAGCGATGTGCCCTGGGAGGGCACGGTGGGCGAGCTTTCGGGTGGCCAGCGCCGCCGCGTGGACCTCGCGCGCCTGTTGATCGGCGACTACGACGTGCTCATGCTCGACGAGCCCACTAACCATCTGGACATGCGCACCATCAACTGGCTTGCACGCCATCTTAAGGCTCGCTGGCAGCGCGGTCAGGGCGCCATGCTCGTGGTCACGCACGATCGCTGGTTCTTGGACGAGGTCTGCACCAGCATGTGGGAGGTCCACGACGGCCAGGTCGATCCCTTCGAGGGCGGCTACTCCGCATATATCCTGCAGCGCGTGGAGCGCGACCGCATGGCCGCCGTTACCGAGGAGCGCCGTCGCAACATGGCGCGCAAGGAGCTCGCGTGGCTGAGCCGCGGTGCCCAGGCTCGTTCCACCAAGCCCAAGTTTCGCGTGGATGCCGCTCGTGAGCTGATCGCCGACGTGCCGCCCGTGCGTGACGAGCTGGAGCTCAAGCGCCTGGCCGTGAGCCGCTTGGGCAAGCAGGTTATCGATGTGGTCGACGTGGATGCCGGCTATGCCGATACCGACGGCGCGCCCAAGCAGGTGCTCACCGATGTGACCTGGCTCATTGGTGCGGGCGACCGCTATGGCCTTTTGGGCGAGAACGGCGCCGGTAAGTCGACGCTGCTCGACGTGATCCAGGGCAAGATTGAACCCACGCGCGGCCGCGTGAAGATTGGCCAGACAGTGCGCTTTGGCGTGCTGTCGCAGCAGCTCGAGGAACTCAAGCCCTACATGGGCGACACGATCCGCGAGGTGCTCGGCAACTATAAGAAGTACTACGTCATCGACGGCAAGGAGACTTCGCCCGAGAAGCTCTGCGAACGTCTGGGCTTTACGACGCAGCAGCTCTGGAGCCGCATCGGCGATCTTTCGGGCGGCCAGCGCCGTCGCCTGTCGCTGTTGCTGACGATTCTGGACGAGCCCAACGTGCTCATCCTGGACGAGCCGGGCAACGACCTGGATACCGACATGCTCGCGATTGTCGAGGACCTGCTGGACGGCTGGCCCGGCACGCTGATCCTGGTGACACACGATCGCTTTTTGATGGAGCGCGTGACCGACCAACAGTGGGCACTGCTCGATGGCCATCTGACGCATATGCCCGGCGGCGTGGACCAGTACCTGCGCCTGTGCAACGCTACCGCCGAGGGCGAGCCCGTGGGCGCGCCGAGCGCTAAGACCGGCACGTTCGACACCGGTGCGGCGGCTGCTGCCGACAAGCCCAAGTCGAGCGGTCAGCCCAACGGCCTTTCCAACGCCGAGCGTCAGAAGCTCCGCCGCGAGGTGAGCTCGCTCGAGCGCAAGATGGAGACGCAGCGCGCCCGCGTGGAGGAGGCCGAGGCCGCCATGGCCCAGGTCGATCCCACCAACTACACGGCGCTCGGCGAGCAGCAGGCAAAGATCGACGAGGCTCACGCCGCCATGGACGAGCTGGAGATGGCGTGGCTCGAGGCGAGCGAAAAGCTCGAGGGCGAGGAGTAGGCGAGAATGATCAAAGCCGCGTTTTTCGATATCGACGGTACGCTGCTGAGCTTTAAGACCCACCGGATTCCGGCGTCGGCGCAGCAGGTGCTCGACAGCTTTCGCGAGCAGGGGATTGCGTGCGTGATCGCCACGGGCCGTCCGACCTACCAGATGCCGGACTGGCTGTTCGACCTGGGCTGGGATGCGTACATTACGCTTTCGGGCCAGCACTGTTTTGATGCCAAGGGCGTCTACCGCAGCTGCCCGATCGATTCGGACGACGTCGCGGTGATTGTGGACCAGGTGGCGCAGGGGCGCTATGACTCGCTGTGCATGCAGGGCGAGAACTCGTTTGTGAACCGCCTGTCCGAGCGCGTGGTGACGGCTGGCAGCAACGCTGGAATCGTCTACCACGAGGAGCCGTTTGAGCACGCCTTTGACGCGCCGGTCTACCAGTTTTGCGCCTTTGTGGACCCGGCCGACGAGCATACCGTGACCGATGCCGTGTCGCATTCGCTCACCACGCGCTGGTGCGACCTGTTCTGTGACATTATTCCGGCTAACGGCGGCAAGGACCTGGGCGTGGCGGCGACGCTGGAGCGCCTGGGCATCGACGCGAGCGAGGCGATTGCCTTTGGCGACGGCGAGAACGACCTGTCGATGTTCTCGGCCGTGGGCACAAGTGTGGCCATGGGCAACGCGCAGGAGACCGTGAAGGCCGCAGCGACCTACGTAACGACCGCCGTGGACGACGATGGGATCTACAACGCCGCGAAGTACTTTGGACTGCTATAGTTGCGGCTCGGCACTTGGGGACACTCCTTGCGGGGCGTGTTCCCATTTTGTTTTCGTCCCGCTCGTTTTGTGAAACACGGCTAACTTTTAGGCAAAGTAGTAAGACATGGGCAACTTTTGCGGTAAAGTAAGCCGTGGAAAGTATCCAAAGGCTAACTAGCAATCATCGCGAAAGGCGGCCCATGGCCCTACGTGAATCCGGAGAAGACTATCTCGAATCGATCTACGTTCTGTCGGAACGCCAGGGCATCGTGCGCTCGATCGACGTTGCGGAGTACCTCGGCGTAACCAAGGCGAGCGTTTCCAAGGCCATGGCGACGCTGGAAAGCAACGGCTATGTCGAAATGGGCAAGCGCGACGTTCATCTGACGGAGCGTGGTCTGGAGGTCGCTCGCCAAATGTGGGAGCGTCACTGCTTTTTCGTGGGGCTGCTGGAGGATGCGGGTGTTTCGGCTGAGGTCGCGTCGCAAGAGGGCTGCCACATGGAGCACTGCCTGAGCGAGGAAAGCTTCGAGAAACTGAGGGCGATGCTGAACCGGGGCGAGGCGACGGGCCAAGCGGCGGAATCCTAACGAACCCCCAGTAGCGCGGAGTTCGCGCAAAGCGCGAACCAGCGACCGGGACCAGCGGTCCTTTCGGCCAAGTCCATTTCAGCAAAGGAACCCCGCCAGCAAGCGATGCCCAAGAACTGCCACCTACGTCACCGCAGGCCGGGGCCGGGTTTGGTTTTGAAAACACTCCACAGCGCGAGGCCCGCC
>CAJLAV010000168.1:0-3669 GCA_905204735.1 uncultured Collinsella sp.
TACCCCTGCCGCTGTTCGGCCAAATCGTTCGCGTTGCCTGTCGGGGCAGCTAAAATAGCCCCGTCCCAAAAAGACTACTCCCGGTGGGGTCGAGCCGGCGTTCGCAAAGTAGTCAAAAAAGCCCCGTCCCAAAAAGACTGGGTATTGGGCGTTGACAGTTGGCGAGCCGTAGGTAAAATATCAACTTGTCCTGGGGACGTAGCTCAGTTGGGAGAGCGCTGCCGTCGCATGGCAGAGGCCGAGGGTTCGACTCCCTTCGTCTCCACCCTTGGATTTGATAAGCCGTCGACATTGTGTCGGCGGCTTTTTTTAAAAAGAAAGGGCAATACCATGGCCGAGCTTGAGTCCCAACCACTGTCTGCCGAGGAGCGCGCCGAGTTGGAAGAGCTCCGCGCCGAGAAGGCTCGTCGCGAGGCCCAGGAAGAGGCGCGCCGCGAGCGTGAGGAGCTGGCTGCCCTGCGTGCCGAGCGTGCGAAGGCCGAGGAGGCCGCCGCGAACGCCGCATCCGCATCGGCGCCCGCGCCCGCACCCAAGCCCGCTGCTGCGAAGCCTGCACCTGCCGCGCCCAAACCTCAGCCTAAAAAGGCCGCCCGTCCCAAGTCCGTCGAGCCCAAGCCGAGCCGTGACGAGATGACCTTTGCCCAGCGCATGGTTACCTCCAAGGAGCCTATGGGCGAGAACGAGATCCCTGGCATGGCGCCGGCTCAAAAAATCATCATTGTCCTTGCCCTCATCGCGTTTGTCATCTTTATGGGCTACACGATCCTGACCAGCATGGGCCTGCTCTAACCGACTCGCATCGGGCGTCATGTCCGCATGCTCTGCTCTCGTCCAACCCTCAAATTCTGCACCACACATCCGAAAGGTCGCCCCATGGCTTTGACCGACATCTCGCATCCCACCGACATTGCAATGCTCACCGATCTGTACGAGCTCACTATGGCCCAGGGCCTGTGGGAGAGCGGCAAGGCCAATGAGCAGGGTTGTTTTACCGCGTTTTACCGCGACCATCCCTTTGGCAGCGCCTATGCCGTCATGTGCGGCACCGCCGAGCTGCCCGAGCTCGTCGAGAACCTGCGCTTTACGCCCGAGGATATCGACTACCTCGCCTCGCTTGAGGCCCCTGCCGGCGGCGCGATGTTCAAGTCCGCATTCCTCGACTACCTGCGCGATTTTCGTGCGCATGTAAATATCGACGCCGTCCCCGAGGGCGAGCTCGTCTTTCCGCGCGAGCCCATGGTGCGCGTCACCGGTCCTGCGCTCGAGTGCCAGCTGCTTGAGACGGCGCTGCTCAACATCGTCGGGTTCCAGACGCTTGTCGCCACCAAGACGGCGCGCGTGGTGCTCGCCGCCGACGGTCGCCCCGTGGCGGAGTTTGGCCTGCGCCGCGCCCAGGGTCCCGATGGCGGCCTGGCCGTTGCGCGCGCGAGCTACGTTGCCGGCTGCTCCTCTACGTCCAATGTGCTCGCCGGCCGCCGCTATGGTATTCCCGTCTTTGGCACGCATGCGCACAGCTGGGTGATGAGCTTCGATTCCGAGCTCGAGGCCTTCCGCGCCTTTGCCAAGTCGAGCCCCAAGAACTGTACGCTGCTCATCGACACCTATGACGTGCGCGAGGGCTGCGAGCATGCCATTACGGTTGCCAAGGAGATGGAGGCGGTGGGCGAGCGTCTGTCGGCTATTCGCATCGACTCCGGCGACCTCGCCAAGCTCTCCAAGTATGTTCGCGGCCGTTTTGATGCCGAGGGCCTGCCCTATGTGGGGATCTCGGTTTCCAACGATCTTGACGAGTACACGATTCAGTCGCTGCTGGACCAGGGCGCGCCCATCGATAGCTTTGGCGTGGGTACCAAGCTCGCGACCTGCTATGACCAGCCGGCGCTGGGTGGCGTGTACAAGCTTTCCGCCCGCCGTGCGAGCGAGGCAGATCCATGGACGCCGGTGGTCAAGCTCTCCGAGCAGCCCTACAAGCGCACGATCCCGGGCGTGCAGCGCGTGCGCCGTTATTACGACGGCTTTGGCGGCCCGGTCTGCGACATGATCTACGACGAGGACCATCTGGCGGGGGAGGGCGCCGCGCGCGGCAATACCCTCGTGGCCGTGAATGATGCCGCCCTGGTGACCGATGTGTCGGAGCTTGAGTATCGCGAGCTGCTGGTGCCGATCGTGCGCGATGGCAGTGCAGTGGCTCCGCGTGAGAGCATCCAGGACGCGCGCGAGCGCTGTGTTTGGGCGCTCGATCATCTGGACGCAGCTTTCAAGCGCTTCCTGTACCCGCAGACCTATGTGGTGGGCATGGAGCAGGGCCTGGCTCAGGTACGCGACGAGCTCGTGCGCAAGAACATGGCCGCGGCCTCTGCCTTTCCCTGGGCAAAATGATCCGCATGCGACGGAGGAAAACGGATCATTTTTCTCGCTTGCCCGTTCGTCCGTTCGCTGAACAGTCGATTGGTTTGACGTATGACGACTTCTTATAAAACGATGGTGGTAAAGATCGGTTCGTCCACGGTGGTGGGCGCCGACGGCAAGGTCAACCGCACCTTTATCGGCGGGCTTGCCGATCAGGCCGCAGCCCTGCGCAAGCTCGGCTGGCGCCTGGTCGTGGTGAGCTCGGGCGCTATCGCCTGCGGCTATCCCGTGTTGGGCTTCGACCGCAAGCCGGTCGGCGACCTGCCGAGCCTGCAGGCCTGCGCCTCGGCTGGTCAGTGCATCATCTCGTCGGCCTACGACGAGGAATTCCATGCACGGGATCTGCTCACCTCGCTCGTGCTGCTCACGCGTCACGACACGGCGCGTCGCACGTCCTACCTGCACGCGCGCGACGCCCTGCTGCGCCTGGTGGAGCTGGGCGTGGTGCCGGTCGTCAACGAGAACGACACCGTTACCGTCGACGAGATCAAGTTTGGCGACAACGACACACTGGCGGCGCTTGTGAGCTGCCTGGTTTCTGCCGATCTGTGCGTGACGCTCTCGGACATCGATGGCCTCTATACTGCCAATCCGCATGAGGACCCCACGGCCGAGTTTGTTCCTGTCGTGCATAAGATCGATGCCAAGATTATTGCCTCGGCGGGCGATTCTTCCACATCGGTGGGCACGGGCGGCATGATTACCAAGATTCGCGCGAGCCGCATCCTGATGACGGCGGGCATTCAGAGCGTGATTTGCTCGGGCGAGGAGCCCGATGCGCTCGTGCGCCTCGCCCGCGGCGAGAGCGTGGGCACGCTGTTCGATCCGCCGGCGGAGCGTCTGGACATCGCACCCCGCAAGCTGTGGATCGCACTGGGCGACAAGGCGCATGGCTCGGTGACGGTCGATGATGGTGCTGCGAAGGCGCTGGTCAGCCGTGGTTCTTCCCTGCTTGCGGTGGGTATTCGCGAGGTCGATGGAGATTTTGCCGAGGGCGATGTGCTCGACGTGTGCGACCCGAGCGGCATGGTCGTTGCTCGCGGTATCGCCGAGGCTGATTCGGACGTGCTGGAGCTTGCGGCAGGACGCCGCCAGGACCAGATTGCCAGCAACCGCCTGCTCGCAGATCTGGCCGAGAAGCCGGCGATACACAGGGATAATCTGATCGTCTTCGCCTAACGGGTCGACGCTGCAAACGCCCCTAAGCGGCAATCTGACGTTCAATCGTCGGGCATGACCAGAAGGTCAATGCCCTCCTCT
>CAJLAV010000169.1:0-3624 GCA_905204735.1 uncultured Collinsella sp.
CCCGCCGTTCGGTAGAACGGCGGAACTAATTACCTTACGTAGATGATGTTGTCGCGGCGCGGCTTTGCCTCGGGTAGCGTGTCCTCGGCGTAGCCAAGAATGCAGTTACCGACACCGCGCAGGCTGCCGTCGGCGGGCAGGCCCCAGCTGGCCAGCAGCTCCAGGCCCTCGGGCGAGTCAAAGACCTCATGCGCGCGGTGAATCCAGCACGAATCGACACCCAGTGCATAGGCGGCGTTGAGCAGGTTGCCCATGGCGAGCGAGCCGTCTTCCAGATGTGTGGGCACGCTGCGGTCAACCAGCACCACCACAACGGTCTTGGCGCCATAGAAGGGGTCGCTGTTGCTGCCCATGACCTGGGCGTTGAGCTGTGAGAGACGCTCGACGGTCGCGGGGTCGGTGACGGCGACAAACGTCACCGGTTGGCGGCCCATGCCGCTCGGTGCATATTGGCCGGCTTCGATAATACGCGCAAGCTTTTCGGCCTCGACGGGACGATCGCTGTAGTTGCGGCAGCTGCGGCGGTGAATGAGCGCTTCGATGGTCTCCATGGTGTCTCCTTGCGGTGGCGTTGCAGATGCCACGTTCATACCCGTCGGGCTCAAACGATAGACGGTCAATTGCCCGGCCAAAAGGATGGATTCCAATTGGGAAAGTGGGTTTGCATAAAAGTACCTTCAGAATGTGACAAACAAATGGGATGGTTAAACGTTTTATCCCGTCTACCCTGCGGTTTTTTACCACTTGCCTAAATGACGAACGCATAACCTCTGATAAAGGTTTTACTAAAGGAGTACCAACGTTTATCAATGCGCCGTGGTGGCGCCGGGCCAGGAGGTAACATCATGTTCCAGGCTGGAGATGTCGTCGAGACCGATTTCGAAGGATTTCTGAAGCTGCTGCGTTCCAAGACGCGCGCTTTCGTGTCGATCAACGATCACGAGTACTACATCACGCACACCGATGGCTATTGGCGTGTTCAGGATTGCGAGGCCCTCAACGACAAGGGCCACTTTACTGACTGCTCCGAGCTGGTCAACACGGTCTGCGAGGTCGTCGAGCTGCCGTGGATTGCCGGCAAGAGCCTGCATGACAGCTTCTCGGGCGCTACGGTCTATGAGGCCGTCGCCGCTTAACAGGCGATAAAACCCGATTTTCACGTGACCGCTGGCGCCGCCCCCGCGCCGGCGGTCTTTTTCTGCCGATAGGCAATAAAAATGCACGCATTTGCGGAGAGCCTGTTGACGATAGTCAAAACTCGGACTAATCTAGAGACACAAAATTGGTCAAAAATCGGACAATCGAATGGTGGGATAGATGAATAGTGCGGTTACGTTGGTCGACTTCGACCGGTTGCTCAATGGACTCGACCATATCTATTCGGAGTTCTCGCGCGCCTGCGGCCTTTCGGACTGCGCTTACTGGATGCTCGTCGATACCAGCACGGCGGGCGGCAGTATTGCCGTAAGCCGTCTGACAAGCGAATGGTTCTACAGCAAGCAGACTATCAACTCGGCGATTAAAACCTTGACGGCGCGGGGCTTCGCAACGTTGGAGTTTGCCGAAGGCAGTCGTAAGAATAAGGTTGTGAGCCTGACCGAAGAGGGCAGGCGATTTGCCGAGCGTTATGCGCTGCCGGCACTCAAGGCCGAGCAGCGAGCCTTTGGCGCGCTTGAGCCGTGTGAGCAGCGCGAAATCATGCGCTTGATCGGCAAATTCTCTCAGGTGCTCGGCGAGGAGTGCGATGCCTTTAAGCAGCATATCGCTGCCGAGAGCCAAGCCGAGAATCAAGGGGAGGGGGAGTCGTGCGACTGTTAATGAAGTTTCTAAAGCCATATCGAGGGCTTGTCGCAGTGACGCTGCTGGTGCTGCTGGTGGATAACGTCGGTACGCTGTTGGTTCCCACGATGCTGGCGAATATGGTCAACACCGGTATTACTACGGGTGATGTCGACTACATTTTACGCAACGGCCTATACATGTTTATCGCGACCAGCATGGCTAGCGGCGGCACGGTGCTGGGCTGCTATCTTTCGGCGCGCCTGGCCGCCAACGTGGCTTGCGATATCCGCAATGCCGTGTACGACAAATCGCTCGAGCTCGCGGCCAGCGATTTTGAGCGCTTTGGCACCGGATCGATGATTACGCGCTCGCTCAACGACATCAACGTGATTCAGCAGGCGATTCTGCAGACGATTCAGCTGGTGCTGCCCGTGCCGTTTTTGGCTGTGGCGGGCATCATCTTCGCCTGGTTTATCGATCCCGCCATGGGCACGCTTCTGGGCGTAGTCGTTGCGATTGTGCTGGTGGCGGCGGTCTTTACGGTTGCCAACGCGGCGCCGATTTTTATGCGCCTACAGGGCTTTATCGACCGCATGAACGTGGTGCTGCGTGAGAATATTGTGGGCGTGCGCGTCATCCGTGCGTTTAACAAGGAGCGCCACGAGGAACGGCGTCTGGACGAGGTGTTTAGCGACTACGCCGTCAACGCCATCAAAGTCAACCACCTGTTTGTGGGCCTCGACAGCTCAAGCTTCTTTTTGATGAACATCGCCGAGGTGGCGGTGCTGTGGGTGGGCGGCAACCGCGTAGGTGCCCACGCCATGCAGATTGCGAGTATCTCGGCGGTGCTGGAGTATGCAATTCTGATCCTGTTCTTTGTGATGATGGCCCAGATGGTGGTGCTGACGCTTCCGCGTGCTGCCGCGTGCCTGAACCGTGCGCAGCAGGTGTTGGAGATTGAGCCGAGCATCGTCGATGGCGAGCGCACGCTGGATGACGGGGCGCGCGAGCCCCAAGACGAAGCCGATGCGGTGGCCGTGTTCGACCACATGTCGTTTCGCTTTGACGATGCCGACGAGGACACCCTGTGCGACCTGAGCTTTGCCTGCCGTCGCGGTCAGACGACTGCGATCGTTGGCTCGACAGGCTCGGGCAAATCGACGGTGGCCAAGCTTCTGCTGCGCTTCCACGATGCCACCAAGGGCTCCATTCGCCTGAATGGTATGGACCTGCGCGAGCTTACGCAAGACGAAATCCGCGGGCGCATTGCCTATGTGCCGCAGAAGGCGTGGCTGTTCTCGGGCACCGTGGCAAGCAATCTGCGCTTTGGCAACGAAGACGCGACTGAGGCCGACATGCTTCATGCGCTCCAGGTTGCCCAGAGCACCTTTGTGCTCGATCAGCCGCAGGGGCTCGATACCCCGGTGGCGCAGGGCGGCACGAACTTTTCGGGCGGCCAGCGCCAGCGTTTGGCAATCGCCCGTGCGCTCATGAAGCATGCCAATCTATATATCTTCGATGACAGTTTTTCGGCCCTGGACTTTAAGACCGATGCCGCCCTGCGTCATGCGTTGCAAGACGAGACGCGTGACGCTGCGGTGCTCATCATCGCGCAGCGCATCTCGACGATCTTGCACGCCGACCAGATCGTCGTGCTCAAGGATGGCGAGGTTGTGGGTCTGGGCACGCATGGCGAGCTTATGGAAACCTGCGAGGTGTACCGCGCCATCGCGGAATCGCAGATGAAGGGAGGTGAGTAGCATGACCGAGGAGCTCAAGAAGCAGGGCGGCGTTGATGACGCCGCTGCCGCGGGACTGGTCGAGGAAACGGCTGCCGCGTCG
>CAJLAV010000170.1:0-3439 GCA_905204735.1 uncultured Collinsella sp.
GGCGGGCGCCGGCGCCACCGAGAACGGTGAAGCGGCTACCGGAGAGCTTGTTGCCGCGCTCGAAGTCGAGGATGTCCAAATCGGTGCCCAGATCCCAGTGCGGCTTAAAGTCGAAGTCGAACTCGCGCGGGGTGCCCCAGCGACGACGCTCGATGTTCTCGTCCTCGTCCTTACCGTACGGGGTGGCCTCGCACGGAATGTTGGGCAGGTGAGCCATGAAGTCGTACTGCTCCTGCTCAAGAGCGGTACGGCGCTCGGCCAGACCGTCGATCTTCTCGTTGACGGCGCGCACGGCCTCCTTGGCGGCCTCGGCCTCGTCCTTCTTGCCCTCCTTCATCAGGGCGCCAATCTTCTTGGACTCGGCGTTACGCGTGGCCTGGAGCTCCTCGACCTCGGTGATGACGGCACGGCGCTCGTCGTCGAGTTCAAAGAACTTCTCGCGATCCCAAGACGTCTGGCGATTTGCCATGGCGGTATCGATGGCATCGGGGTTCTCGCGAACAAACTTGATATCAAGCATAAGATCCTCCGGCGATATACATTCCATTTAGGTTGCAACCTTGTACATGTATGGGCAAGTATATACTTATGAGCGTTTACGACCCAACCCAACTACGCAAGAAGGCACCCAATGGACGCAGTTTTTTCCTTTTTGTTTGGCACCCGCACCGGTTTTGCCATCCTTTTCGCCGGCGGCATCCTGCTGTTTGCGATTCTTGCCTTTGTGATGGAGAAGCGCACCCATAAGATGTATGTCGACCGCGGCCCCAAGTCCGAGGATGAAGAAGACAGCTTCTGGGACTAACCTGCAAAAAAAGACAGGCTTATTTTGGTCGGTTTTATCTGGGCAAACGTAAGCGCCCCGCAACTGGAATTGAGCCAGTTGCGGGGCGCTTTTTGCTCAAGGTACAAAACCGCAGGAAAAACCTGCCAAAATAAATCTGTCCCTTATTGGTCAGTTTACTGGAGGGTTGCGTCGATGGCCTTGACGAGGGCGCTGCGCATGCCGGCGTCCTCGAGCGCGACGACGCCTTTGATGGTAGCACCGCCGGGCGAGCACACGGCATCCTTCATCGCTGCGGGATGCTGACCGGTTGCAAGCTGCAGCTTTGCCGTACCCAGCACCATCTGGCTCACAATGCGATAGGCATCGGTGCGCGGAATACCGTGTTTGACAGCCGCATCGCCCAGAGCCTCGATCGCCATGGCGACAAACGCCGGGGCGCAACCGCCCACGGTACCGCCCACAAACAGCAGACTCGAATCGAGCTCGACCACCGTGCCAAGCTTTCCGAGCAGACCGAGCACCGTGGCACGCTGCTCATCGCTAAGCGTGGAAGCCTTCTCGCAGGCGATAACGCCCTCGCCCACCGAAACCGGCGTGTTGGGCACCGTCGAGATATGAGCGACACCTGGCAGGACCTGTTCCCACTTGACACTATCCCAGGTCCAGGCGACCGAAAGGACGACCTTGTCGGCAAGCGCATTCTTGAGTGGAGCGAAGACCTTCTCAATCATGTACGGCTTGACCGCCGCAACCACGATATCGGACGCGGCAACAACCTCCGCCGCATCGTGGCAGGCAGCCATGCCCCGCGCCTCGCAACGCTCAACCAGAGCATCGTAGCGGCCTGCGCAAGCGCACATGTCGCCCGCGGCCACGCCGGCGGCAATCCAGCCATCGGCCATAGCGCTCGCCATATTGCCAAAACCGACAAATCCGATCTTCATATCACACAGTCCTCTCAGATGCGTTCCTCAAAACGAAAGTCATTGTCCCACGCCATTGTTTCGTATTGCCGACCTACTTGTGATACGGCTCGCCACGGCTAATCTTGCAGGCGCGGTAGATCTGTTCCAGCAACACCACGCGCGCCAGGTTGTGCGGCAAGGTAATGCGTCCAAAGCTGAGCATCTCGTCGGCGCGGGCGCGCACGGCATCGCTCACGCCGTCCGATCCGCCGATTACAAAAGCGATGTCGCTGTTGCCTCTCAGCATGAGGTCATCGAGGCGGGCCGAGAACTCCTCGCTCGAACGCTCCTTGCCCTCGATAGCCAGCAGAATCACATGTGCCCGCGGTGGCAGGGCAGCAAGAATCGCCGCGCCTTCTTTGTTGCGCGCGGCATCCACGCCGCCCGCCTTGGCCGGATCGATATCGGCAACCTCGCGCATATCTACCTTGGCATAGGCGCCTAGGCGTTTGGTGTATTCGGCGCACGCGTCCTTCCAAAAGCGCTCTTTGAGCTTGCCAACGCAAACAACGGTATATTTCACGCGCGTCTACTCCTTTGACTCGTTCTGAACTTTGCCGGCGGTCAGCATCTGCTCGAACATCGAGGCCGACTGCGAGAAATCGCTCGGCAGCACGACCGTCGAGGTTTTGCCCGTGCGAGCGAACTCCGTCATCATCTCGGACCACTGCGTAAACATGAACAGCTGGTTGGCCTCATCGTTGCCGACGCCCGTCTCCTGGATGATCTCGAGCGAATCTTTGATGCCCAGAGCAATGGCCTTGCGCTGGTTGGCGATGCCCTCGCCCGCCTTTTCCATTGCCTCGGCCTCGGCGGTCGCCTCGGTAACGCGCTTGATGCGATCGGCCTCGGCGAGCTCCTGCGCAGCGGCGCGCTTTCGCTGGGCAGCGTTGATGTCGTTCATGGAGTTCTCGACCTCGGTCGGCAGCGCGATCTTGGTGATAAGTGTCGACACGAGGGTAAAGCCGTAGGCGGCCATCTGCTCGGACACGGTGGCGTTGACGTCCTTGGCGATATCGTCTTTTTTGGCAAAGACCTCATCGAGCGTGTAGACGGGGATAGAAGAGCGCAGGGCATCGGTGATGAAGTCACGCATTTGGTCGACGGGCTCCTGCAGCATGTAGTAGCTCTTGTAGATGCCCGAATCTGCCGGGCCGGCGCCCATGTCATAGCTCACGTGGTACTGAGCAGAGACCTCAAGGCCGATAGTCACGTTGTCCTGGGTCTTAACGTCGATGCCAAAACCGTTTTTCATGGTGCGCAGACTCACCGTGGCGGCTTTACGGTCGATTACGGGCACCTTCATGTGGAAGCCCGCGTTGACGATGCGGTTGAACTTGCCCAGACGCTCGATGATCACGGCATGCTGCTGTTCAACGACGTAGCAGGCGTTGGGAAGCAGCAGCAACAGAATGATGATGGGAATCAAAAGGCTGGTAAGGGCAGCGATGATACCGGACAACAGCATGGTCTCTCCTCTGATAGGCACACGTTGGCATTAGGATACCCGCACGAAGCAGCTGTGTGACACCAACAAGAGGACCCGTGGTCAAAAAAGGCCAAATATGAGTACTGTTACCAGTTTAGTAACAGCGTATTTGGGTCAAAATCGCCTCGTTGAACCCGAGGTCTGGTAGCGCGCAGAGATGTGGTGTAAGAGGCGGGGCATGCCCCGCCTCTTCTCTTT
>CAJLAV010000171.1:0-3322 GCA_905204735.1 uncultured Collinsella sp.
GTCGCGTAGTCCACGATGGTCGTCGTACCGCCGCAGGCAGCCGCACGCGTACCGGTCTCAAAGCTATCGGCCGTCCAATCCATGCCGGTCCAGCACTGCATGTGCGTGTGGCCATCGATAAAGCCAGGAAACACCCAACAGTCGGTGGCGTCCTGGACGGTATCGCCCTCGCCCGGCTCAATCGCCGCGGCAATCCGCACGATCTTATCGCCCTCCATGGCAAGATCGGCGCGGCGAAGTCCCTGGGGCGTCACGAGCGCGCCGTTTTTGATGATGATCATGTTGCTCCTTATCGATTCATACAGTTGGCCACGCGATCAAAATACGAGCAGGCGGCAATATGCTCCGCTATGCGTCGCTGTCCCTTGGCGGTATCGACATCCCACAGCTCGTAGGCACGCGCTTCGACCAGCGTGACGTCGACGCGACCTTTGAGAATCGAACCGCCGCCGTCCTTGCCCTCAAGACACATAAGTGCATCGAACAGTTCCGCCGGAAAGAGCACCGGACTCGAAGGCTCACCGCTGCACGCCAAGCGCACCGGATGTTTGCGGCCACGCTCGTCAAACGCGTGAACCATGGCATCAAAAGAATCCGCGCTCACAAGCGGCTGGTCGCCCGGCAAAAAGAGGCAACCTTTCCAGTTGCGTTCGACTCCCCACGAAAGGCCCGCACGGACGCTTTCGCTGCGCAGCTCGCCATCGTGCAGCACGCACGGGCAATGCTTGTCCTCGCAAATCTGGGCGACCTCGGGCCAACGCGTCGAGACCACAACGTCAAAGCCCCGGGGAACCGAATCGATGGTCCGGGCAATCAGCGGCTCGCCATAGATATCGGCAAGCATCTTGTTAGAGCCAAACCGCTTGCCCTCGCCCGAGGCCATAATGACGCATCCAAGTTTCATGGTGATACCTCCCCTGAAACCATCGTACCCATAACTCGCGCCGCGGGCATCCACATCGAAAGCACTTATCCCGCACGCCCGCGATGCAAAAAAGGGGCACCCCGCCGATTGGCAGAGCGCCCCCTTTACATGGCTTACCTCAACCCGGCTTTAGGCCTGGAGCCAACGAGCGGTGTTGCGCTCGTCGAGGGCCTTGAGGGTAGCGGCGGGATCGGCAACCTTCTGCAGGAACATCATGGCTGCGATGGCGTACGGCTTGTAGCTGGCCTCCTTGTACATGCCCACGCGGTGCATGTCGAAGACGTCGGCGTTGACCTCGCCGTGCTCGCAGGAGACACCGGAGATGTCGGCGGGCAGCGGGTGCATAAAGATGGTGTCCTGGCCGTTGGCAGTCTTCTCCATGAGCTCGGTCGTGGAGCACCAGTCCTGATGGGTGGCGTTCTGGGCGAGCAGCTCCTTCTCGAGCGCTGCGATGCCGGCGTCGTCGCCCTCGGCGTACAGGTTGGTGCGCTTCTCCATGGCGGCAAACGGAGCCCAGCTCTTGGGGATCACGATGTCGGCGCCCTCGAAGGCCTCGGCCATGGTGTTGACCTGCTTAAAGGTGGTGCCAGACTCGGCGGCATAGCCCTTGGCGCGCTCGACGACCTCGGGCATGAGGTCGTAGCCCTCGGGGTGGGCCAAGGTGACGTCCATGCCAAAACGGGGCAGCAGGCTGATCAGCGACTGCGGGCAGGACAGCGGCTTGCCGTAAGAGGGCGAATAGGCCCAGGTGACGGCAACCTTCTTGCCCTTGAGGTTCTCGAGGCCACCAAACTCGTTGATGAGGTAGAGCATGTCGGCAGAGGACTGCGTGGGGTGGTCGGAATCGGACTGCAGGGAGATGAGCGTGGGACGGTGATCCAGAACTCCGTCCTCGTAAGCCTGCTGGACAGACTCGGAAACCTCGGCCATGTAGGCGTCGCCCTTGCCGATGTACATGTCGTCGCGGATGCCGATGACGTCGGCCATGAAGGAGATCATGGTAGCGGTCTCGCGGACGGTCTCGCCGTGGGCGATCTGGGACTTCTTCTCGTCCAGGTCCTGCAGCTCAAGGCCGAGCAGGTTGGCAGCCTTAGAAAAGGAGAAGCGCGTACGGGTGGAGTTGTCGCGGAACAGGGAGACGGCCAGACCCGAGTCGAAGATCTTGGACGAGACGTTGTTCTCGCGCAGCTCGCGCAGGGCGTCGGCGACGATGTAGAGAGCCTTGAGCTCATCGGTGGTCTTGTCCCAGGTGTGCAGGAAGTCGCTGCCGTACATACCCTTAAAATCGAGGCCGTTCAGCTGCTCGACGAGCTCGGTAAACTTAGCGTCCATGTATGTGTCCTTTCCAAAGATGCGAATGATGGTAATGGGTAGATGCGCTCCGGCATGCGCGTGTGGCTAGAACATGCAGAGCACTATGACGAGGACCCGCCACCGTCGAGGAAGCATGGGAGATAACGACCGCGGGCCCCAAGTCAACAGGGGGTGCCGGGGGCATAAACTGTCCCCGGCTCAACAAAATCGAAGAATGGGACTAATCGATCTTGTTGTTGGTCAGACCGGCGCGGAACACGGTGGCGTCGCCATCGGCCTGGCTCGGATCGTAGAGGTTCAGGGCAGCCACGTACATGGCGGCAGCGGTGACCAGGTCGTCCTTGTAGGTGACCTCGTTGGGAGCGTGAGCCTGAGACTCGGCACCCGGGCCAAAGCCGACGCAAGGGATGCCATAGCGGCCCTGGATGGAGACGCAGTTCGTGGAGAAGGTCCATTTGTCGCACAGCGGACGACCGGTGCGCTTGTCCATGCTGGACTCGCAGCCGATGCGCTCGTCACCAAACATGGCCTTGTGGGCGTCGACGAGAGCCTTGACGTGCGGAGCGGTCTCCTTGTTGATCCACGTGGGGAAGTAAGCCTCGGTCTCGTAGACCTCGCCGGTCCAGGACGGACGGTCGTACATGTACATGGAGACCTTCACGTCGTCGCCGTACTTCTTGGCGGCCGGCAGGTTGCGGATCTCGTCCAGGCAGGACTCCCAGGTCTCACCGGCGGTCATACGACGGTCGATGGAGATGGCGCAGGAGTCAGCGACAGCGCAACGGCTGGGGCTGGTGTAGAAGATCTGGCTGACGGTGCAGGTGCCGCGGCCCAGGAAGCGGGCGTCCTCGTAGTGCTCGGGGTTGTACTTCGGGTCGAGCATCTTCACGAGGCCCTTTATCTCGACGCTGTCGTCCGCGGGGTTCTCGTTCAGAGCACGGACGTCCTGCAGAATGTCCGCCATCTTGTATATGGCGTTGTCGCCGCGCTCGGGGGCGGAGCCGTGGCAGGAGACGCCCTTGACGTCCACGCGGATCTCCATGCGGCCCCTGTGGCCACGGTAGATGCCGCCGTCCGTCGGCT
>CAJLAV010000172.1:0-3263 GCA_905204735.1 uncultured Collinsella sp.
ATATCGCTTCGCGCGGCGGGCCACGCCCACCGGTGCCTTACCGGCGGCGGACTGCTCATCCATATTGCCCTCGCCCGTTATGACCAGGTCGACATCGCGTACACGCTCGTCAAACCCCACGAGATCGAGCACCGTCTCCACACCCGAGCGTAGCTCCGCGCCGAGCGCCAGCAACGCCGCGCCCAAGCCACCGGCAGCGCCCGCGCCGGGCACGCCGAGCACCGAGCCAAATGTCCGCGCGCCCTCGGGTGTGCGCAACAACCCCTGGGCTCGAGCTCCGGCAATCGCGGCGTCGAGCAAGCGACCGTAGCCGACCATCCAGCTGTCGCACCTGCGCAGCGTCTCGATGTCGCCCGCCGGCAGACCCTTCTGTCCGCCGAACACCGCAAGCGCGCCGCGACGCCCTACGAGCGGATTATCGACATCCGAAAGCACAACAATACGAGTGCCATCCAAAGCCCGAAGCGCTGGCGCCAAATCAACGCTCGCCGCCCGCTCAAGTCCGGCAAGACCGGGGGCGACATCGCAGCCCTGATCATCGACCACACGCGCGCCCAGCGCCTGCAGCATGCCGGCGCCACCGTCGTTGGTGGCACTGCCGCCCAAGCCAATATAGATAGTCTTTGCGCCCATGCGAACCGCGCGAAGCATGAGCTCGCCCACGCCATAGGTTGTAGCAGCCAGCGCCGACGACTCCGTGCAAGGCGAATACCCAATGCCGGCCGCCTCGGCCATCTCGATGACCGAGGACTCGCGCTCGACATCAACCAGCATCCGGGCAGACACGCGGTCGCCCAAGGGACCTGCCACCTCGCAGGTCACAATCTCACCGCCGCACGCGGCAACGGCATCGAGCGTCCCCTCACCGCCATCCGCCAGCGGCAATGTGCACACCTCGGCATCGGGCCAAACGCGGCGCACGCCTTCGGCAACCGCCGCCTCCGCCTGCGCACTCGAAACGCTGCCCTTAAAGGAGTCGATCGCCAACAGCACACGGCGGGGCCGGCGCTGCACGGGGCCAAAATCAACCGCCGCGCCAGCATCCTCTTCGGCACCCGCGAGCGCTGCGGCGTGAGCGGCGTGTGCTTCAAGATCGGCCCCACAGCCGCAATCAGCGCCGCCCGCTCCGCGCAGACCGCCAAAATAGCTACTCAGCAGCTCACGGCATTCATCCGCCAAGGCCCCAGCCGTCACGTTAAACCGATGATTCAGGCGCGAGTCGGCATTCAAATCGTATAGGGATCCCAACGCGCCCGCCTTGGCGTCGCTCGCGCCATACACGCAGCGCCCCACGCGCGCGTTAACCATAAGGCCTGCGCACATGCAGCAGGGTTCCAACGTCACATAGACCGTACAGTCGGAAAGGCGCCAGTGACCGAGCGACCGAGCGGCAGCACACAGGGCCGCAAACTCGGCATGAGCCGAAGGATCCTGGTCGAGCTCGCGCCGATTGTGCGCCCTCGCGACAATCTCGCCCGCGCGCACCACTACGGCTCCGATGGGCACCTCGCCCACCGCCGCGGCGGCTCGCGCCTCCGCCAGCGCCTCGCGCATGAACTTCTCATCGATTTCGGTGATCGTCATCGTTCGCCTTCCCTGTTGCAAATTCAAAACGATGCTATCATTACGACTCACGGAGAGATGGCAGAGCGGTTGAATGCGGCGGTCTTGAAAACCGTTGAGCGCGAGAGCGTTCCGGGGGTTCGAATCCCCCTCTCTCCGCCACTTTTAGTGATGCACCGGTGTCATGGTCCGCTCGAACAGCGCATCGACAACGTCGGCTATCTCAGGTCGACGCTCCAGATCGTGGCCCGATTCCCACCATATCGTGAAAAGTCGAATAATACCGCCGGCGACAAACTCAGACGTCGTCTCGAGCGACACGGGGGCCAGGGCATCCTCGGCAAGCACGTTCATCACACGCTCGCGGATGGAGCGGGCAATACGGTCGCAAATAACGTTGGTCAACATGCCCGACATGCTGCTTGCCAAAATGTTATCCATGAGCCGCTCGTGCGTCAGAATCAAATCCATAGCATCGTCCAAAATCGCGTGCCGAAGCGCGCGCACGTCCTCGGCAGATACCGCGCCGGCCTCATCGGGCTGTTTTTGCGGCAAGCCCGACATGAGCTCATCGATATAAAAGGCAAAGTAATCGTTCTTGTCGCGAAAGTGCTTGTAGAACGTCGTGCGGCGAATCATGGCGCGGTCGCACAGCATGGCAACCGTCAGGTCCTCAAAACGATGCTCCTCGAGAAGCTCGGTGAAGGCATCGAACAGGGCGCGGTAGGTTTTCTTAATGCGCAGATCCATCTGCATCGCCATCCTCAGGGCAAAGACAACACTCGTCAATCTGTCGCATATCTTACACCTGTACCTCGCGCGCTTTGCCCCGGTGCCGACGAAAACACAACGCTTGCCGGAAAGTTCGGCACGGCAAAACGTTGCGGGTATACTAGTAGCGTTATACCAACGGCAGCTGGCGCATGCCGCCGCGGCCATTCGAAACGGAGACATCATGATTACCGTCATCATCGGCATCGTTGTTGTCATTGTGATTGTCTGCGCCATCGCCGGCATTTACAACAACATGGTCACCAAGCGTAACCGCATCGATAACGCCTGGCAGAACATCGATACGCAGCTTCAGCGCCGCAACGACCTGATCCCCAACCTGGTCGAGACCGTCAAGGGCTACGCCAAGCACGAGCAGGAGACGCTCTCCGCCGTGATCAGCGCGCGTAACACCGCCGTCAAGGCCACCACGCCCGAGGCCAAGATGGAAGCCGACAACGTGCTGACCGGTGCGCTGCGCCAGCTCTTCGCCGTGGCCGAGGCCTATCCCGATCTTAAGGCAAACACCAACTTTACGCAGCTGCAGGCATCGCTCGAGGATACCGAGAACAAGATTAGCTATGCACGCCAGAGCTACAACGACTGCGTGCTCAGCTACAACAACGCCATTCAGACGTTCCCGGCTGTCATCTTTGCCGGCATCTTCCAGTTTAAGGAGCGCCAGGGCTTCGAGGCCGCCGAAGCAGCCCGCCAGGCCCCGACCGTCAAGTTCTAGTAGTTTGGCAGCGCATCCTAAATCGGCTATATGCATAAACCGCCCCGTCGAATGCATACTTCGACGGGGCGGTTTCCTTTTTCGCGAAGGTCCCCCTCTAGGCGCCGTGCATTTTTAGGAGTATTCAACATAACCAAGGGCTTCAGCCGCAAAAGAACATGATCGGAGGTGTAGTGAAAAAGGAAAAAGATTT
>CAJLAV010000173.1:0-3259 GCA_905204735.1 uncultured Collinsella sp.
CCGTGAGTCCATATCCACCACAAAGGGGACAGGCACCTTTGTGGTGGTTTTGCTCGCGTGGATGACTCGGGTTACAATACGCCTGACATATCGTCCCCTTCTCCGGATGGGGACAGCGCAAGCGTTCTTGTGACGGCACCGTAGGACTTTGAAGGTGGCCGTTGTGAGGGCGCTTTTTGTTTAGGCGCCCTCACTCGGGCGCGCACAATGAAGGGAGAGCGTATGAAGAGCTTTATTGCCGAGGATTCATTCTGGGAGCTGTTTCCGCAGGCAGCGGTCGGTGTTGTGGTCGTGGAGGGCATGAAGCCCACGGCTCAGATTTCTCAAGAGGACGTGGATGCGATTGCGGCGTTGCTCGACCGCGCCAATATCGATGCGGAGCGTCATCTGACCAGCGACACTATCAGCGAGAACGCACCGGTCAAGGCATGGCGCGAGGCCTATCGTCTGTTCAAGACCAAGAAAGGCGCGCGCTGCTCGATCGAGAACTTGCTCAAACGCGTGCTCAAAGGCAAGCCGGTGGGCCACATTACGCCCGCGGTGGATATCTACAACACGGTGTCGCTGACCTACGCGCTGCCCGTGGGAGGCGAGGATCTGCATGCGATCGAGGGAGACCTTCGCTTGAAGGTGACCGACGGTGGCGATGCATTCTTGCCGCTTGGCGAGGAGGCGGACGATCCGACGCTGCCCGGCGAGCTCGCCTACATCGATGATGCGGGCGCCGTGTGCCGCTGCTGGAACTGGCGCGACGGCGTTCGCACGGCGCTGTCCGACGATTCGGCCGATGCGTTCTTGGCGATTGAGTGCGTGGAGCCCGAGCGGATGGGGGATTGCCAGGCCGCGATCGATCGCCTAGCCGAGCTGCTCGAGCGCTATCTGGGAGCGACGGTTGTCGTTAAGACGCTTGTGACCCGCGACAATCCCTGTGTGGAGCTGTAGCGGCGTCTGCGGATCATGTTCGCCGGTCAAAACCACCACAAAGGTGCCTGTCCCCTTTGTGGTGGTTTTTATGTTGATGGGTTAACAAATGGGGTATTTGGGTACGGGTGTCGCCTTATGCGACTAAGATGTTTACCCGTAAGCATTATGCAAGCGAAAGGCGGTCGTCTCCCATGCAGCAGAACGACGAGACACGTTTCGAGGACTTTGTCGGACTGATCAGTGGGCTCTACAAGGAGATCCAGCGCATTAAGACATCCGAGGGCGCAAGGCTGGGCCTCAAGGGCTCCGACGTGATGTGCCTGTACTATCTTGAGCGCAGCAAGGACGGCCTGACTGGCGCTGACCTGGCTCGCATGGCAGGCGTGACCCGCGCCGCCGTCTCGCGTACGCTCGCGCATCTGGAGGAGGGCGGCTACGTCGAGGTCGATGATTCGGGCGATGCCGCCGTTAAGTATCGTGCTCCGGTGCGCCTGACCGCTCTGGGCGGCGAGAGCATGAGCGAGGCGGACCGCATCATTCGCGAGGTGCTCGACACCACCGGTAAGGCCATGGGCGTGGAGCAGCGCGAGCAGATGTATGCATCGCTGCGCACGATTCTCGACACCTTGCGCGAGCTGTAGGGCCACCAAGGCATTTGCTTCCCATTAACAACTGCATCGTCCCGTTTGAGCGCGTGTACCGTGCCGGGACATTGCTGTCAAAATTCCCTGCGCGGGACCTGCGCAAGAAAGGATTCGTTATGTCCGTCCGCATTATTACCGATTCCGCAAGCGATATGTCGCCGGCCGAGCACCCGGCACTGGACGTTTTGCCGCTGTCCGTCACCTTTGGTACCGATGTGTACATGGATGGCGTCGACATCGATCATCAGCGCTTTTACGAGATGCTCGTGGAGCGCGATGAGCTGCCCAAGACCGGTCAGGTCAACCCGTACGCGTTTTCGCAGGCTATCGCCGAGGCTCGTGAAGCCGGCGATGAGGCTGTGATTATTACCGTGGGTGCTAAGCTTTCGGGCACCAATCAGAGTGCCCGTACCGCACTTGCCGAGGCACCGGGCGGCGATGTGTACGTGGTTGATAGCAACAACGTCACCCTGGGTGAACGCATCCTGGTTGAGTATGCGCTGCGCTTGGTGGACGAGGGCCGTAGCGCGGCCCAGATCGCGGCGGCGGTCGAGGCCGTGCGCGACCGCGTGGTGGTTATCGGCCTGCTCGAGACGCTGGAGTACCTGGTGCGCGGCGGTCGCCTGTCTGCTGCTGCCGGCGCCGTGGGTACGCTGCTCAACGTAAAGCCTGTGGTAGCTGTCGAGGACGGCCTGATCGTGCAGCTGGGCAAGGCACGCGGTTCCAAGAACGGCCGCAACCTGCTGAACCAAAAGGTCGAAAAGGCGGGCGGTATCGACTTTTCCATGCCGCTGGCGCTCGGCTATACGGGCCTTTCGGATGCGGTGCTCAAGAAGTATATCGAGGACAGCGCGGCACTGTGGGCTGGCCACACCGAGGGCGAGCTGCCCGTTCACACCATCGGTGCCACCATCGGTACCCACGTAGGCCCCGGTGCCGTAGCCGTAGCCTTCTTCCAGCCCGCCAACTAACCAACCTGCCAACAAATGATCCCTTGGGGACGGAGGAAAACGGATCATCGACCGCACGGAGGCCGCGAATGATCCGTTTTCCTCCGTCCCCAAGGGATCATTTCTTTATGCTGTTAATGCGGAGAAGGGAGCGAGCGATGGCGTCTGAGGGCTTTTTTGAGCAGGTGTATGAGGTGGTCGAGCAGATCCCCGAGGGGATGGTCGCCACGTACGGTCAGGTGGCGCTGCTCGCCGGTCGCGCGCGAAGTGCACGCTATGTGGGGTATGCGCTGCATAGCAACCCACGCCCTGGTCAAATTCCCTGTCATCGCGTGGTGTTTGCCGACGGCCGTATCTGTGAGGGCTTTGCCTTTGGCGGCCCCGATGCTCAGCGCGAGCTCTTAATGGGGGAGGGCGTGGCGTTTACCGATTCCATGCACGTCGACTTGGCCGCCTGTCGCTGGCCAGCTGGACTCTAACAGTTCTGCCGTGGCCAAAACCACCACGAAGGTGCCTGTCCCCTTTGTGGTGGTTTTCCGTTGTAGGTTTACCGGGGCTAACTTATGGAGAAGGTGTGGCGGCGCATATTGACGCAAGAAAGTAAACCACGGTGAACTATATTGTATTCAGCAACGGAGCAGGCATTAGGCGATGAAAAAGCCTGCCCTGTTGAGTTTGATTCGCATTCCTCCCCTCTGTGCGATTCAACGGTGTACTTCGGGAACGGGCCCGCTGGCAACT
>CAJLAV010000174.1:0-3134 GCA_905204735.1 uncultured Collinsella sp.
ACATTCATCCGTACATGTACGGATGAATGTGGGAGGTGTTCGGATGAAGTTGATAATCAAGGGACGGGTTTGTATCCAGAGCAAACCCTGCGCAGGGGTGGTTTTTGTCCGGCGAATCGGTAGAATCGAATACAAGAAGAAGTTCAAAGCGCATCCGTTTGGGTGCGCTTTTTTGAGGGAGGCAGCATGGCATATCGTCTGGACATCAAGCGCATTCTTTCGATGAACTTCTTTCACGACCTGCCCCAGATCATGTTGGGGTGTGCCTTGGCCGCCATCGCGACCGACTTGTTTTTGATTCCCAACGGTCTTGCCGCCGGTGGCGTTACGGGCCTTGCCACCATTATCCAGGCGGTCGGCGCGGCGCGCGGCCTATCGCTTCCCGTTGGTATTCAGACGATCGTGATGAACGCCTTGCTGTTGTTGGTCGTTATGCGCGAGGGCGGCATGTTCTACGTGGTGCAGACCGCGACGGGCTTTGTGCTGCTGGGCTTCTTTACCGATCTGTTCGCCCCGTTTGTAGCACCTCTGGCGGATGCGGACCTGATGCTCCCTGCCATGTGGGGCGGCATTATTACGGGCATCGGTTACGGCATGGTGTTGCGCGCCGGCGCCAACACCGGCGGCTCGGACACGATTGGCCAAATCATCTCGCGTAACACCTCGCTGCCGGTGGGCTCGACCGTCATGGCGATCGATGTTGCCGTATGCGCGCTATCGGCTCCGGTCTTTTCAATCGAAAACGCACTATATGCAGGCCTTTCGATGGTCATTAGCGGCTACGTGATCGATGCCGTGGTCGATGGTGGCAACAAGCGCCGTATGGTACTCATCATCTCGGACAAGTTCCCTGATATCGCTGCCGATATCATGTATGGCCTGGGTCGTGGTTGTACCAAGTTTAAGGCGACTGGCATGTATTCGGGTGCCGAGAAGCCGGTGATTATGGTTATCGTGAGCCGTCGAGAGCTCAATACCCTCAAGACGATTGTGCGCGAGCGCGATCCTCATGCCATCGTGACGGTTGCCGACGTTACGGAAGCCTTCGGCGAGGGCTTTAAGGACATTAACGCGTAGGGGCGACCGCGTTCCATCCAAAAGACGTTCACATTGATAAACCGTTTCATCAGCGGTTCTGCCTGCTAAATTGTTCAAATAATGATAAAAACTCTGGTAAAGCCATCAGTTTCCAGCATAATGAATGACGTACGTGCATTGCGGCTGTGTTGGGATTACCTTCGGTGCCGTGCGCATTTTGTCTAATGAGGATGAAAGGAAGGCACAATGAGCGACGAAGAGCTCAAAAAGGTTGCCAACGAGGTAAGGAAGGGCATCGTCACCGGCGTGCACGCTGCCAAGTCCGGCCATCCGGGCGGTTCGCTCGGCGCTGCCGACATCATGACCTATCTGTACTTTGAGGAAATGAACGTCGACCCGGCCGATCCCCGCAAGGCCGATCGCGACCGTTTTGTGCTCTCCAAGGGCCATTGCGCTCCGGGCCTGTACGCCGTGCTCGCCGAGCGTGGGTTCTTCCCCAAGGAGGATCTCGAGACGCTGCGTCATATCGGCAGCCACCTGCAGGGTCATCCCAACATGAACGACACCCCGGGCGTCGATATGTCCACCGGCTCGCTGGGCCAGGGCATCTCCGCCGCCGTGGGCATGGCCGTTGCCGCCAAGCACTGGGGCGACGACTATCGCACCTACGCCCTGCTGGGCGACGGCGAGAGCGAGGAGGGCCAGGTCTGGGAGGCCGCCATGTTTGCCGGCAACCAGCAGCTCGACAACCTCTGCGTGATCGTCGACCATAACGGCCTGCAGATCGACGGCCCCGTCGAGGAGGTCAACGACCCCATGCCGCTCGCCGACAAGTTCCGCGCCTTTAAGTTCCACGTGGTGGAGCTTGCCGACGGCAACGATTTCGACCAGATCCGCGCCGCCTTTGCCGAGGCTCGCGCTACCAAGGGCCATCCGACTGCCATTATCGCCGAGACCATGAAGGGCAAGGGCGTTTCCTTTATGGAGAACCAGGTGGGTTGGCACGGTAAGGCCCCCAACGATGAACAGTTTGAGCAGGCCATGGCAGAGCTCACGGCCGCCGGAGAGGAGCTCTAGGATGGCAGACGTCAAGAAAATCGCCACGCGCGTAAGCTACGGCGAGGCCCTCGTCGAGCTCGCCAGCGAGCACGATGACTTTGTGGTCCTCGACGCCGACCTGGCCGCCGCCACGCAGACCGGTAAGTTTAAGGCCGCTTGCCCCGACCGCTTCTTCGATGTGGGCATCGCCGAAAGCAACCTGATGGGTGTCGCCGCCGGTATCGCGACCACCGGTCGCGTCGCCTTCGCGAGCAGCTTTGCCATGTTTGCCGCCGGCCGCGCCTTTGAGCAGGTCCGCAACTCCATCGGCTACCCGCACCTCAACGTTAAGATCGGTGCCACGCACGCCGGTATTTCGGTGGGCGAGGACGGCGCCACGCACCAGTGCTGCGAGGATATCGCTCTCATGCGCGTCATCCCCGGCATGACCGTGATCGTTCCTGCCGACGACGTGGAGGCCCGCGCCGTGACGCGCGCTGCCTACGAGTGCGACGGCCCGGTGTACATGCGCTTCGCCCGTTTGGCCTCGCCGGTTATCAACGACCCCGAGACCTACAAGTTCGAGGTGGGTAAGGGCATTGTCATGCGCGAGGGCGCCGATGTGACCATTATCGCCTGCGGCCTGATGGTCGGCGAGGCTCTCGAGGCCGCCGAGCAGCTCGCTGCCGAGGGCATCGACGCCGAGGTCATCAACATGCACACCATCAAGCCCATCGATGCCGACCTGATCGTCAAGAGCGCCACCAAGACCGGCCACGTCGTGACCGTCGAGGAGCACTCTGTGATCGGTGGCCTGGGCAGCGCCGTTGCCGACGTCCTGTGCGAGCAGTGCCCGACGCCGCTCAAGAAGATCGGCGTCAACGACACCTTCGGTGAGTCTGGCCCGGGTGCCGAGCTCTTGCACAAGTATGGCCTGGACGCCGCCAACATCGTGGCGACCACCAAGGAGTTCTTGGCATAAGGCAAGGCGGATCTCAAGGACTGCTTCGCCAGAACTATAAAACTGTTTCGCCAGTACTATGGAAACCCGGCAGGGG
>CAJLAV010000175.1:0-3123 GCA_905204735.1 uncultured Collinsella sp.
GGATCGTACGCGTCGACGGGGCTTTTTCCTTCCCGTCGCGCTTTCAGCTGCTGGCTGCGAGCAATCCCTGCCCCTGCGGCTTTTTGGGCGATCGCGAGGTACCGTGTCGCTGCTCGGCGGCGATGGTCGAGCGCTATCGGTCTAAACTGCGCGGTCCTTTGGCCGACCGTATCGACATGATGATCGATGTGACCCGTCCCGACCCTCAGGTGATTATCGAGGGCGCGGAGGGTATGTCGTCGGCCGAGTTACGTGACTACGTTGTGCGCGGTCGCGCCTTTCGCGCCTGGCGCGAGTCCCGTATGGACGATGCGGATGCCGAGGCCGAGGATGACGAGACACGGTCCATTGACGGCGTCGTTTCGACCTTTGAGCTCGATGATGCGGCGGAGAAGTGTGTGCTCGGTCTGTCCAAACGCACGCATCTCACGGGCCGCGGCATCGTGCGCTTGGTTCGCATTGCGCGCACGATTGCAGACGTCGCCGAGAGCGAGCAAGTGACGCAGGATCACGTGCTCGAGGCGGCGATGTACCAGGGAAGGAGGGACCAATGATGGCCGAGGGGACCTTTGAGCTGCATCCAGGTGATGCGTTGTATCCCGAGACCGTTTTGGAGCTTTCTGATGTACCTCAGACGCTCTATGTGCGCGGCAACCCCGAGACGCTTTCGACGCCCGCGCTCTCCATCATCGGTGCGCGAAAGGCCTCGCCGTATGGTCTTGCCGTGGCAGAGCTTGCGGCGAAGGTGGCGGTTGAGGCGGGAGTGACGGTAGTTTCGGGCGGTGCGGTCGGTTGTGACCAGGCCTCGGGTTGGGCTGCGGTCAACGCCGGCGGCAAACACGTTGTGGTGCTGGGGACGGGCGCCGACGTGGTCTACCCGCGTTCGAGCGCGGGGCTGATTACGCGCACGCTTGATACGGGTGGCGCGGTCGTGTCGATCTCTCCGTGGGGCATGGGTCCGCGCAAGTTCGCCTTTCCGCGCCGCAATCGCGTAATCGCGGCCCTGTCGCAAGCCCTCTTTGTATCCGAGGCGGGTATGCCTTCTGGGACGTTTTCCACAGCCGAGGCTGCTATGGATTTGGGGCGCGAACTTCTTGCCGTGCCGGGGTCGATCCTATCGCCCGAGTCGCGTGGCACGAATTACCTCATTGCGAACGGTGCCTGCTGCATCGTCGACGAGGAATCTATCGAGATGGCTATCTCACGCATCTACGGAACCCTGCGCTACTCGCGCCCCGATGCTCCCGGCATTGCCGACCTGGATCCAACGCAGCAGACCGTGATGCATGCGCTCATCGCCTCTCCGCTCAAGGTCGACGCCATCGCGGCGCTCGTCTCGCTCGATGCTGTCGGCGTACTCAAACTCTTGGGTTCGCTTGAACTCGAGGGTCTTATCGAGCGCATGATGGATGGAAGGTATGCGCCCTCCAAGTTTGCCCTTCACGCCCAGACACCCTTCGGTCACAATGGAAAACGTGTCAATTAGAAAGGTGTTTGCAGATGCAGTTCGATCAGGTGACAGTTATCGGTGGCGGTCTGGCGGGTTCGGAGTGCGCGATCCAGCTGGCAGATCGCGGTTTTGCCGTAAAGCTGTGCGAGATGCGCCCCCAGGTGAGCTCCCCGGCTCACCATACCGATCACCTGGCAGAGCTCGTCTGCTCGAATTCGTTTAAGTCGACCCGTCCGGATTCCGCGGCTGGTTTGCTGAAGGCCGAGCTTGAGCGCATGGGTTCAGTCCTGCTCGATTGCGCCCATCGCGCGGCTGTTCCCGCCGGTGGCGCCTTGGCGGTCGACCGCGTCAAGTTTTCCGAGCTTGTCGAGGCCGAGGTTGCCGCTCGTCCCAATATCGAGGTCGTGCACGGTGAGGTCACACAGATTCCCGAGGGTCACGTGGTCATTGCCGCGGGCCCGCTGTGTTCACCGGCGCTGAGCGAAGAGGTTATGAAGCTCGTCGGTGGCGATGCCCTGGCATTCTTTGATGCGGCGGCGCCGATCGTCGATGCCTCCACGCTCGATATGGACGTGCTGTTCTCGCAGTCGCGCTACGAGGAGCAGGGGAGCGGCGACTATCTCAACGCTCCGCTCAACAAGGAGGAGTACGAGGCCTTTATCGAGGCGCTTACCACGGCCGACCGCGTGGTGCTCAAAGACTTTGAGGGCGGCGATCTGTTCCAAGCCTGCCAGCCTGCCGAGGAAGTTGCGCGCACCGGCAAGGACGCCATTCGCTTTGGCGCCATGAAGCCCGTCGGCCTCACTGACCCGCGTACCGGACGTCGCCCCTGGGCGGCGATTCAGCTGCGTGCCGAGAACAAGGAGAAGACCGCCTATAACCTGGTGGGCTTCCAGACCAACTTGACCTTTGGCGAGCAGAAGCGCGTCTTCCATATGGTGCCGGGCCTGGAGAACGCTGAGTTCTTCCGCTACGGTGTCATGCACCGCAATACCTTTGTCGACGCCCCTCACGTGCTCGATAGCACCTTTGCCGTGCCCGGTACCGGCGTGCGCCTGGCCGGTCAGATCACCGGCACCGAGGGGTACATGGAAGCCGTGGCGACAGGTCTGCTCGCGGCGCTCAACACCTATGCCGAGGCTATCGGTGCCGCGGGCGTCGAGTTGCCGCGTGTGGGCGCCCTGGGTGCGCTCGTGGGCTATGCGACCGATCCTGCCACCGTGGGCTATCAGCCTATGCATGTCAACTTTGGCCTGGTGCCGCCACTCGAGGATGGTAAGCGCCGCAGCAAACGCGACCGCTATCAGGCTTATGCGGATCGCGCCCTCGAGGCTCTTGATGCCTACTTGGCCACGCGCTCCGACTTGTTTGGAGGCGACCGGTCATAGCCTTTGACCTGTACGACACCGTCGACTCGTTTATCGCCTATATCGCACGTGTTGAGGGACTTTCTCCCAACACGGTGACGGCCTATGGCTCGAGGCTAGAGCGCTTTGCTGTCTGGTGCGAGCGCGAGAATATTGATGCTTTCGCTGCCGACGTGCGCACCATTCGTCGCTATCTTGCCGAGCTTTCGCGTGAGCAGGTGGCTCCCCGAACGCTTGCGGCGCACCTGTCGGCTATTCGATCTCTCTATCGCTGGATGGCTGCCGAGGGGATTGTCGAGGGCGATG
>CAJLAV010000176.1:0-3113 GCA_905204735.1 uncultured Collinsella sp.
TCGGCGGTGATGGTGAGCTTGGGCTTGGCGGCGGCCACCTGGTCGACGTCCAGGCCCTCGGCCTTGACCGTCACGGAGCGCGTGCCCTCAAAGGCAGTGTAGCCCTTGGGCGCCTTGAGCTCGCGAACCTCCAGTTTGCCCGAGTCCACGCCCGAGACGGTCACGCGACCGTCCTCGCCCGTCTCGATGGCGAGCGGGGCTGTGAGCTCCAGAACCTCGCAGCCCTCGGCCTGGGCACCGGCGATCTCGGCGTCTTGGGCCGTCATATCGCAGATGCGACGGCGGTAGACGATGCTCACCTTTTCGGCACCGCAGCGCACGGCAGAGCGTGCCACGTCCATGGCCACGTTGCCGCCGCCGATGACGCACACGCGCTGGCCGCTCAGGTCGGGCAGTTCGTCGTCACCGATGGCGCGCAGCATCTTGACGGCCGACTCCACGCCGGGAGCCTCTTCGCCCGGAAGGCCAAGCTTCTTATCGCTGTGGGCACCGATGGCCAGGTAGACGGCATCGAACTCGTCGCGCAGGCGGGCGAGCTCCTCGCCGCTCACGGAGTGGTCGAGCTCCACGTCGACACCGGCGCTCAAAATCCAGTCGATCTCGGCCTGCAAGCGCTCGCGCGGCAGACGATAGCTGGGGATGCCGTAACGCAGCATGCCGCCCAAGTGGTGACGTTGCTCAAAGATGGTCACCTTATGGCCCATCACGGCCAGGTAGTAGGCGCAGGAAAGGCCGGCCGGGCCGCCGCCGATCACGGCGACGCGCTTACCGGTGTCGTCCACTACATGCGGTTTGTGGTCGTTGAGGTCGCTGTGCTCAACGGCAAAACGCTTGAGGGCGAGGATGTTCATGGGGTCGTCGACCATGCCGCGGCGGCAGTGCATCTCGCAGGGATGCTCGCACACCAGGCCGCAGACGAGCGGCAGCGGATTGTTCTTGCGGATGACCTTGACGGCATCGGCATAGCGGCCGGCCTCGACGAGCGAAATGTACCCGGGAATGTCGACGTGCGCCGGGCAGCCCGAGACGCACGGAGCGCGGGCCTCGCGGTCAAAGCCACAGGAGTGCTCGCGGATGTGGTGCTCAAAATCGTCACGGAAACCGCGGATAGCCGTAAGCGCCATGGCGCCGGCCTCGTAACCGATGGCGCAATCGCTCGAAAGATAGATGGTGCGGGCGGTGCGCTCGATCAGATTGAGCGTGGACTCGTCGGCGCGGCCCTCGAGCACATCGGCGAGCAGATCGCTCAGCGCGCTCAGGCCCACGCGGCAGGGCGTGCACTTGCCGCAGCTCTGGGTGGAGCACAGGTTGACGAGCGCTGCCGTAAACTCAACGGGACACGGGGCGAGCGAACTCACCGCCAGACGACGTCCGAGCGCATCGTGCAGGTCGTCCATGACGGCCTGAGCGTGGCTGCGTTCCATTACGTGCAGTCGAGCCATAAGATCCCCTCTCACATGGCAGCCCGGAGGCGAGGCCGGGCGAAATTGCTACACGCACAACACTGACCTAAAAAGTTGTGAGGTCTCCATACGGTTCGGCAGGCGGTATAAAATGTCACCCTCAGCGGTGAAATAGAACATTACCGCAGATAAATGCCATATTTGATAAAACGCGTTACCAAATTGCATTATTCAATGTGAAAAAGAGCGCCTTACTATTTTTCCTTTTTGATCCGTTTTCCTCCGTCCCCTTCGGATCACATGATCCCTTGGGAACGGAGGAAAACGGATCGTTTTTGGTGCAAAAGGGCCAGGTTTGTTTGCACCAATCTCACTTGCGCTAGATAAAGAGCTCGCATTCCTTCCGCACGACGTAAACCTTGCTCAGCATCTGGGAAACAGCGGATAGCTTGTTGGGATCAACCTTACGAGCACCTCGCGGACATACGGCAATGCAGCGCATGCAGGAGATGCACGCCTCGCCAGCTGCTCGTTTGGGGTCACCCTTGTCGATAGCACAAACGGGGCACGCCGCGGCGCATGCACCGCAGGAAACGCAATCCTCTGTTGCCTCGGGTGCCATGCGGTGACCTCCAGCTTGTTTATAAGGACGATTGCCGGGGATAGAGGGCTCGGACGCATCCTCAGCCAACAGCTTTTGCTGAATTTGCTGAGCAAACTCAGCAAGCTGCGCCGCATCCTGCGCATCCGGACGACCGGCAGCAAACTGTCGCGCAATGGAATGTTCTGCAATGGCTGCAACTGCCGCGATCACCCGGAATCCCGCATGCTTCGCAACGTCCTCCAGCTCTACGAGCGTGTCCTCAAACGCGCGGTTTCCGTATACACAAACCAAAACAGCCCGAGCCCCGTTGCCGCGCACCATGCCCAACCGGTCAGCCACCACAGCCGGGATTCTACCGGCATACGCCGGCACAGAGATTACGGCCACGTCGTCCTCAGTCATCGAGACAGCGCTGAAATCCAACCCGCTATCGGTCAGATCGACGGTAACGGTATTCTTGCCCAGTGCTCCGGCCACAAGGCCTGACACCTTCTGCGTTCCACCCGTCGGACTAAACACAATTTCGAATACGCTCATCGAGGCACCCTCCCCTACGCCTGGCAACGCGTCAAGCCGCTTTCACATCCAGCCAGAGTATACGGCACGTGGGGTCCCCGTTTTAATGCACCAAGCACCCCAATGCACCCACCCTACGCTGTCTGCCTCTTCGTTTTGTATAAATTACGGTACAAATTGTATATATTTACGGGATACCGCTGTGTTCTCCTGAGGTACCCCATCCTAGCCCGTGCAAAAAACGGAGTATTCTGCAACGTAACCACGCCAGCACCGCCGCGGGTGGGCAAAACTGTAGGGCGCCGTATCATTCTAAGTCCCGACATGGCGAGAATGACGCGCCCCTGCTCCGGAAAACGGCGAAATCTGACTCAGAACGCTCGCTAGGGATATCCGAAGGCCACCGTTGGCGACGTCGAATCATATGCAGACAACTCGAACTGCAGAATACTCCAAAAAATGCACGGCGCACCCCATGGGACCCATTGCTGCATGGCAGAAAATAGGTCCTCGGCATCCCCCAGATGCATTCCCGAGAACATCACGTTTGAATTAGCGATGGACACGGCAAACAAAAGGGCCCGAGCGTT
>CAJLAV010000177.1:0-3063 GCA_905204735.1 uncultured Collinsella sp.
TGCCCCTCTGTCAGAACGTCGGCATCGAGATCCAGAGGGCCAAGAACATGCACCACGCCAGGAGTCTCGTCTACCTTGCGATGGCGGTCGGGAACGTTGCCTTCACCGCCGCGGCCGCCCCGGCGCTGGGGCCGTGGGCCCCCGCGATCGCCTATGTCGTCAGCATCGTGCTCGGCAACGGACTGTGGATGAACTGGTACTACCAGAAGCGGGTCGGTCTCGACATGCTCTTTTTCTGGAAGCGGAACCTGCCGGTGCTGCTCGCCTGGGCTGCCGTCACCGTCGCCTGCCTCGCTGGCACGGCGGTCCTGCCCGTCAACGGATGGCCCGCGTTCCTCGAGTGGGGCGCCGTTTACAGCGCGCTTTTCGCCATAGCCCTTTGGCTCGCCGTCCTAACGAAGGACGAACGTATCGCGGTCGTCTCTCGTCTCCCGTTCCTTAGATAGGGTCCATCATGAATGATTCCGAGAAATCCCCGAGGGTCGTCTCGCTTGGCGACCGTTGCTGCGGCTGCGGCGCGTGCGCTGCCCGCTGCCCCAAGTCATGCATCTCCATGGAACCCGATGATTGTGGCTTCCTACACCCCACCGTCGACGCCTCCGGGTGCGTAGGCTGCGGGGCGTGCGACGCCGTATGCCCGGCGCTCAACGCCCCTGGGGAGGACGGGTGCGAGTTCGCCCTCTGGGCGAAGGCTCATGACGTCGGCTTGCTCGATAGATCGTCGTCGGGCGGCGTGTTCGGTCTACTCGCCGGTGACGCTCTCTCGCGCGGCGGTGTTGTGGCGGGCGCCGCGTGGACGGACGGTTGCCGCGAGCTTCGTCACGTGCTCGTGGAGGACAGGCCGGCGCTCGGCGCCGTTATGCGCTCGAAATACGTTCAGAGCGCGGTTGGCCGCGGCGTCTTCGAGGGCGTCCGCGCTGCCCTGCGTGAAGGCAGGCCGGCGCTCTTTGCCGGTACTGCATGCCAGGTGGCTGGCATGCGCTCATACCTGGGGAAACTCGCCGACTCTGACCTCTTCCTCGGCGTCGACGTCATCTGCCACGGTGTTCCGTCTCCAGAGCTCTGGTCGCGCTGGGTCGACTACCGTGGTGAGGCCTTCGGGTCGGACGTCTGCGACGTCAATATGCGGAGTAAGACAACCGGATGGTTGTCTTACTCCGCTATGTACAAGCACATAGCGGAGAAAGACAACACCGGGGACACCGAGTCCCAGATATTCGGCAAAGACTGGTACATGAAAGCGTTTCTGGCCAATGCGAGCCTTCGTTCGTCCTGTCTGGCATGTCCAGCAAAGCGCTCCAGCGGCGCCGATATCACGCTCGGTGATTTCTGGGGGTTCCAGAATACCCATCCCGAGGTCGACAACTCCAAGGGCGTATCTGCCGTCCTATGCAATACCGAGAAGGGCGTGCGGGCATTCGAGGCTATTTCTGGGCTTACTGCAAACGGTCCGGCGACGCTTGATGGGGTAATCGCGGGCAACCCTAGCCTCGTCCATTCTGTCACGCCTTATCCAAAGCGCGACGAGTTCTTGAACGACGTGTCTGCCGGGCTTTCCATCCCAGATCTCATGGACAAGTGGGATTTCCGTCCCACTCTCTGGCAGCGTGTCCGCGGCAAGCTTGGTGGTATTAAACGACGACTAAAGAGACTCGTTGGAAGGAGAGCCTAGATGGCCAAGGATCGCTACCTTCAAGCTCTTCGTGGGCTTGCGATTTCCGCAGTGGTGCTTATCCACTGTCTTCCTCAATGTGCCGCGTCGGTCGCCATTCGCCCATTCCTCAACTTTTCTGTTGCGTTGTTCTTGTTTTTATCCGGTGTTCTTACCGACGAGCGCAAATTTAATGCGGGGGGGGGTCTTCGACGCCGCATTAGCAAGGTTGCCGGACCTTATGCGTTCTGGAGCGTTATCTATCTTGCGGCGTTTCCCGCCCTTCATGGGCGTCTGGGTTTCTGGCGTTCGCCGTGGGCTCCGTATCGGCTCAGATGTACTATCTATTGGTCCATTCACAGCTTGTGCTGCTTACTCCGGTACTGTTCAGGCTCCTTTCACGGTATAGGTTCTTTGTCTATTGTGTGACACCGGCTTGCTTGCTTCTAAGGGAGCTCGCTGCCGTTGCCGGTATCGCATTGCCTCTAATACAGGTTTTCTGCCCCATGTGGCTCATCTTTTATGTTTTCGGTCTCGACTGGAGGCGTTGGGCTGCGCTCATTGAAGGACGAACCACTCAGCTTGTTGCAGTGCTCTTTATATTTTTAATAATTCAGGAGGTCGCAGGCTTCTGGTGGTATTTGACTGGCGATTTCAATATGGCCACAACTCAGCTTAAGCTCGGTTCTGCCGCGACCTCTTTAGCTGTGATCGCGCTTCTTATGGCGGTTCCGGGATCATTCAAGTCGCGATTATCTTCTACTTTGCTTGTTGACCTTGGGAACGCCTCTTTTGGAATCTACCTCTGCCATATACTTGTTCTCAAGGCCGTTTGGAAACTGCTTGGATTATTCGTCATTCCACTTGGTGTTTCGACATTTGCTGTTTGGGCGCTAACTCTTGCCGGATCTTATTCGCTTGTATCACTTTGCGGTCGTTATTTGCCCGAACGAATTCACATCATTGTGGGATTATAAATTGATTTTCGATACTGGCGCTTTTCATAGCGTTGAAGCAAAGTGAGTCCATTACCAACATTTGGCACGCGATCATCGGTGAAGATACCGGACTTCCTGTTTTCGAACGAGAAGATGACTTTTTACTCAAAATGGCTGATTGGATTAACCAACCTGAAATAACCGGAATCAATCTCCCTTGGTCGAGCATTGAAAAATGGAAGGGGCAATTCAGGTAGCCATATTCCGCAGTCATTACCTTGCCTATTTCGTTAAGAATGAGGGGGTTTAGCAAAATAGGATACCCAAGTCTTATTTATCACTCGATCTAAAGCGCATTTCGATTGTAGAGGACAGATTAAATGAAAGGCATCATCCTCGCGGGCGGGTCCGGCACGCGACTGTACCCGCTCACGCTCGTGACCTCCAAGCAGCTGCTGCCGGTCTACGACAAGC
>CAJLAV010000178.1:0-3021 GCA_905204735.1 uncultured Collinsella sp.
CCTCGCGGCGGTTTTTGGCGTTTGCCCAGATAAAACCTGCCAAAATAAACCTGTCCCTTTTTGGCAGGTTATCGCTTCCAAAAGTGGAGGATGAGCGTCGTGCGGTTTTGCTGTTCGGTTTTGACCAGGATGTTGTGGATGTGGGTCTTGACGGTGCCCACGGCAAGGAATAGCTCGTCAGCGATCTCTTGGTTCGATTTGCCCAGTACGACCAGACGCATAACTTCGGTCTCACGGTTGGAGAGCTTGTAGGCGTTGCGATAGAAGGGCATCTGCTCTTCGATGTGTCGATCAAGATCGCTGACGTTCTTTTCCTCGGGCGCCTCCTGCATGCGGATTGAAAGCACGTGGTAGGAGTAGATGATCAGCAGAATCGCAAAGTAGCAGGCAAAGACGTTTTCGCTAAAGTTGCGCTCGGACAGATATAGTTGCAGCCAAGAGGGCGCCAGACTCATGGGGACAATCAGAATGTTGTAGAAATCCTCGGCAACGATGCAACCGACCAGAATAGCGCCGATAATCAGGTGCTTTCGTTGGTTGTTAACGCGTGCCTTCAGCTCGACTTGCGTGCTCTTGCGTGCCGTCCAAAAGATATATAGCCCCACGAAAACAAGGAATACCTGGCGCATCGTGTAGTAGAGCCATTGATGAATGGGGCCGTAGGGGACAGCGACGATAATCAGCAGCTCGCTCAGCAAGAACGTTGCGACGGGAATGACAAACTGCTTTTTTGAATGCTTGTCGAGCAAATCCATGGCAATGAGCCAAATAAAAGCCTGCGAAGCGGTCGCCACAAAGGTCCGCAACACAGGCATGGTAATTGAGTAATAGTCGCTGGCTGGAAAACTCTGGTTTTGCAGCGTGTATTCAAAAAAGAAAATCTCGGTCATCTCGATGGCATAGCAGATAAATACGCCGCTGCCATAGATAAAGAAGCGTCGACGAGACGAGGCATAGGCGGCAAGCGAGAGCACCGCCGTCACAATACAGATCACGAGTATCGCTAGGGTATAGAAGAACATCAGGGTGTTCATCTGTCACCGTCCCATCTCATTTATTCTATGGCCGAGCTCTGTATACCTTGTGGGATATAGACGTCTCAACCCTTCGTTTCATTGCGGATTAGGCGCCGAGATACAGCATAGCCGTATACCGTTCGCGGTTCTAGATGGTAAACCCCCTGTAAACTCTTGACCTGCGGGTTTATATTGGTTTAGAGGGGATGTAACTCCATGAACGGTCTTTAATCCCGAATAAACTAGGTAAAAATTGCATACGGGTGAATGATGGTCTTGTCAACACGAGGCGTGATGTTCGAGCGCCTCATAGTAATAGTCGGCAAGACCGGCGGAAAGGAAATCGACATGGCACTGCCTAAGGATTTCATCGACACCAACGACTTCACCAAAGAGCAGATCCTGGCTATCGAGGATCTTGGTCTGGCAATGAAGAAGGCCATCAAGGTTGACGGTTATTATCCGCACCTGCTCCGCAACAAGAGCCTTGGCATGATCTTCCAGCAGGTCTCCACCCGCACTCGTCTTTCCTTCGAGACCGCTATGACCGACCTCGGCGGCCATGCTCAGTTCTATGGCCCTGGCACCATCCAGCTCGGCGGTCACGAGTCCCTGGGCGACACCGCTCGCGTTATGGGCTCGCTGCTCGACATCATGATGGCTCGCGTTGACCGTCACAAGGACGTCGTCGGCCTCGCCGAGGGCTCCGCTGTGCCCGTCATCAACGGCATGTCCGAGTTCAACCATCCCACGCAGGAGATGGGCGACCTCATGACCATGCTCGAGAACCTCCCCGAGGGCAAGAAGATCGAGGACTGCACCCTGGCCTTCATCGGCGACGCCACCCAGGTCTGCGTCTCCCTCATGTTCATCGCCTCCAAGGTCGGCATGAAGTTTGTCCAGTTTGGACCTAAGGGCCACCAGATCCCCGACGGCGGCCTGCACGTTGGCACCGTCGAGGAGCGCGCCGAGTTCGGCAAGCAGATGATGGCCATCGCCGAGGAGAACTGCAAGGTCTCCGGCGGCTCTGTCGTCATCTCCGACGACATCGAGTGCATCAAGGGCGCCGACTTCATCTACACCGACGTGTGGTATGGCCTGTACGACGAGGAGGTCTCGGGCGAGAACTACATGGACGTGTTCTATCCCAAGTATCAGGTCACCATGGACATGATGAACTTTGCCGGCCCCAACTCCAAGTTCATGCACTGCCTGCCGGCCACCCGCAACGAGGAGGTCGTCGACGAAGTCATGGACGATCCCGAGCGCTCCCTGTGCTGGGTCGAGGCCGAGAACCGCAAGCACTCCATCCGTGCTCTCCTTGCCGCCCTGGGCAAGCGCACCCCGCTCAACGACGAGGGTGTCGAGTACTCCGCCAAGGCTGAGCTCCACGCCGCTCTCGAGGCTCTCGAGCAGCTCTAAGCCTCAAGGCTTCTAAAAGCACGTTTGCGGGCGGCGGATGCTCGTCTCCTGTCGCCCGCTCACCGAGGCCCAAGCAATTGCCTTAATACCTTAGGGCCTCGGATCTGTCCAAGACTGAGCGAAGGAGCTCATCATGAGCGACGGAAAGAAAAAGCTTTCCTTCTTGACGGTCATTTCGACCATCATCTGCGTCGTCTTCGTTTGCGAGGCCGCCGCTCCTGCTGCTGCCATTGGCAACCAGCAGTTCTTCTGGTGGATCTTCCTGATCCTGACCTTCCTGCTTCCCTACGGCATGGTTGTCGCCGAGCTCGGTACCACCTATGACGGCGAGGGCGGCATTTACGACTGGGTACGCGATGGCCTGGGCGACAAATGGGGCGCCCGCATCTCGTACTACTACTGGGTCAACTACCCGCTGTGGATCGCCTCGCTGGCTACCATGTTCCCCGACATTTTGGGCATGGTCTTTGGCGTCGAGTTCAACTTGATCGCCAAGATGGGTATCGATCTTGCCTTTGTGTGGATCGTCTACCTCATGGGCCGCTCCAAGGCGGCCGACTCCGAGTGGGTCCTTAACGGTGGC
>CAJLAV010000179.1:0-3002 GCA_905204735.1 uncultured Collinsella sp.
CCGTGGTCATCAAGCCGAGTGCCTATGCTCCGGCATCGAGCGCGGTGCTCAAGCAAATCTGTGAAGAGGCATTTGATCCGCGCCTGGTGACGGTTGTCGAGGGCGGGCGCGCCGAGAACGAAGCGTTGCTCGATGAGTGCTGGGACAAGATCTTCTTTACCGGTAGCGTTCCGGTCGGCAAGCTCGTCATGGAGCGCGCGAGTAAAAACCTCACGCCCGTGACGCTTGAGCTGGGCGGCAAGAGCCCCTGCATCGTGGATGCGACGGCAAACTTGAAGGTTGCGGCGCGGCGTATCGCCTTTGGTAAATGGCTCAACGTGGGGCAGACCTGCGTGGCGCCCGACTACCTGCTGGTCGATGCGCGCGTGCACGACGAGCTGCTGGACCTCATCAGGGAAGAGGCCCGCCGTATGTTTGGCGAGCATCCGCTCGATAACGAGGACTACGGGCATATCGTCAACGCCAAGCATTTTGCGCGTGTGCGCGGGCTGATCGATCCCGATAAGGTCGTGCTGGGAGGCACGGCGCGCGAGTCGTCGCTCAAGATTGAGCCGACGATCCTAGACGGCGTGACCCCCGATGACGCCGTGATGCAGGAGGAGATCTTCGGTCCCATCTTGCCGGTGCTGACGTTTGAGAGCCTAGACGAGGCCGAGACGTTTATTACGGATCGTCCGACGCCGCTGGCCCTGTATATCTTTAGCCAGGACCGTTCGGTTCAGCAACGCTTTGTGCGCTACGTGCCCTTTGGCGGCGGCTGTGTCAACGACACGATCATGCACTTGGCTACGAGCCATATGGGCTTTGGCGGCATGGGCGCGAGCGGTATGGGGCAGTACCATGGACGCGAGAGCTTCGATACGTTTAGCCACAAGAAGAGCATCGTGAACAAGGCAACTTGGCTGGACGTGCCGTTTCGGTATGCGCCCTACGCAAGCTGGAAGCACAAGTTCGTGCGCATGTTTGTGCATTAGAAAAGGGCGCAGGTAATACGAACAAGTGTTCCTATTACCTGCATTTTGCGTTAGACTACTGTTATGGAGCACGGATGGGCCAACTCCCTTTAGAAGGGATTTGGTATGAACGTAAGCGATGTTATTTCGTTATTGGCGTTGTTGATTGCGGCTATCGAACTCGGTCTGTTTATCGGCCGAATGAAATAGCCGCCCCCGCGTAAGCGAAGACGGCCACTTCTCACGATGAAAACGTGTATCGGAGTTGGCAAGACCCGCGGCAACGGGTGCCATCCGTGTTCCTATCTTATCTGCAAGCGTTCTGTCGCGCAAGCGTTGAGGCAAACGATTGAAGGACGCAGACAGGATGTATTTGTGTCCGCGCGGGACCGTAGACTTCTCAATAAGGTTACACACCGGTTTATCCGGCCGTTAGAGGAGCTGCTATGTACGAGCCTTCACGTGTTCTTCTGTCATTTCACATTGCAGGATTTCAGTATGCCGATGGCGCCTTGGTCCTGGGCGATCTTAAAGCGGGCGATAAGCTGACGCTGTGTGCCGAGCGCGATAATCCCCATGACCCCGAGGCAGTTGCGATCTACTATGGCAAGACCAAACTTGGCTACGTTCCGGGAAACGAGGTCGGCCCGCTGTCCTTGATGATGTATTACGGCCACGAGGACGTATTTGAGGCCCGCGTGCAACAGGTTGCCCCCGAGCGCAGCCCGTGGCACCAGGTGCGCGTTGGCCTCTATGTGGTGGATGCCCGCTAGTCGGCAATGGAGGCGGCCATGTTTGACGACGATGACCTGTTCGATTTGACGGATGATCCGTTTGAGTGGGATCTGCTGCTCGACGACGATGATCTGGAACAGGACCGTAAGAAACGGCGGGACAAGAAAACTTAGGGTGACGCTTCGAAAAAGCAAGACAAGCGCCGCCGCGGACTGTTCGGCGGGCTCTTTGGATAACCGCCGCATCGCTGCGTCTGTATACTTAGCACGAGTTGAACACGTTGCGAAATGAGGACACAGACGATGATGTGGTTTACCGCCGACTTGCACCTGGGCGATACGAATATCTTGCACGACATGGACCGGCCGTTTGGCTCGGTCGAGGAGATGAACCGCAAGGTCATCGATGCCATCAATGAGTGCGTGGCTGCGGACGACCGCCTCTATATTCTGGGTGACTTTACCTATCGTTTGCCCCTGGCGGAGGCGGTGCGCCTGCGCGAGCGTATCGAATGCCAGAACGTGACGCTCATCCGCGGTAACCATGACGGCGACTGGGAAGATTCCGACGTACCGCGGATTTGGGAAGACGTGCGCGATTACCTGGAGATTGCTCCCGGCTATGCCAAGGGCCATCGTCTGGTTATGAGCCACTACCCCATGCTCAGCTGGAACGGCAAGGCACGTGGCGCCATTATGCTGCATGGGCATATCCACAGCAGAGGTGACCGCGCCAACGCACGCAACCGCGATCGCGAGCGCCCTATCTTTCGCTACGATGTCGGTCTCGATGCCAACGAGTACAAGCCCGTAAGCCGCGATCAGATTCTTAGCTTCTTTGGGTTATAGGGCGCCAGAGCCACCACAAAGGGGACAGGCACCTTTGTGGTGGTTCTGGCGCCGTTGCCATTATGGCGGCGGCGCCTTTTTTGTCCGCGCGGCGCGGTAGAGTGTAGCCGGTTGATATTTGCGTCCATCGAGGAGCTGCTATGAACGAGATCAAGTGCCCGCATTGCGGCGAAGTTTTTAAGGTCGATGCATCCGGCTATGCGGATATCGTCAAGCAGGTGCGCGATGCCGAGTTCTCGCGCGACCTGGATGAGCGTGTGAAGGCAGTCCAGCGTGAGGGTGAGCAGGCGCTGGAGCTTGAGCGCTCGCGTTCGACGGCTGCCTTGCAACAGGCAAAGTCTCAGCGCAATGCCCAGCTTGTCGAGCAGAAGAACACTGCGGATCAGAAACTGGCGCAAGAGGTTGCCAAGCGCGATGCTGAGCTTGCCGAGCTGCGCGCTAAGCTCGAGGGCGCTGCCGCAGAGCG
>CAJLAV010000180.1:0-2960 GCA_905204735.1 uncultured Collinsella sp.
ACACATATCATCCCGTGCTCAAACATTCTCGCTGCGCTGCGAAACTGCGCGCGGGACGATATAGGCGGGCGCCCCGGGGACTACGTTGACGCTGCTTGTCTCGCCCGGGTGCCGTTGGGCCAGGGAGGGGCGTCTTCGCTGATAAATGCTTTGTTGGAAGAGCTGCTTTTATTGCGGCTCTTTCTTTGGTTTTGGGTATATTTGTTCTTGTTGAAATGTTATTGCGGATGGGCTGGTGACTTGGCTTTCCGCTGTTATTTGTAGCCGTCTCGGCTTTGGTTGAGGGGAGACGTTCTTTATGCGTATTGTGTTTATGGGTACGCCTGATTTTGCTGTGCCTTCGTTGACTTCGCTCGTCGAGGCTGGGAATGAGATTGCGCTTGTTGTTACTCGTCCCGATGCTGTTCGCGGACGTGGTAAAAAGTTGGAGCCGTCTCCTGTTAAGGCCAAGGCGCTTGAGCTTGGTCTGCCGGTTGTTGAGGCCAATCGTATGACGCCTGAGGTTGTTGAGGCGCTCCAAGCTGCGCAAGCCGATATTTTCTGTGTGGCTGCTTATGGTTGCATTTTGCCTGATGAGGTGCTGCATATGGCACCACTTGGTATTGTTAATGTTCATGCGTCCTTGTTGCCTCGTTGGCGTGGCGCCGCTCCCATTCAGCGTGCCATTCTTGCTGGTGACGAGGTTGCCGGCGTTTCCATTATGCGCATTGGGCATGGCGTGGATACTGGTGCTTATTGTGCTCAGGCTTCCACGTCCGTTGCCGGTAAGCATGCCGAGGCTCTGACCATGGAGCTTGGTGAGCTTGGCGGCAAACTGCTTGCCGATACGCTTCCTTCGCTTGCCGATGGTTCGGCGGTTTGGACCGAGCAGGATGAGGCGCTCGTTACCCATGCTGCCAAGATTTCTAAGCAGGAGATGCGCCTGGATCCGCAGATGGAGGTACTCGACTGCGTGCGTCACGTGCTGGCTTCGTCCGACACTGCACCCGCTCGTTGCGTGATTGCCGGTAAGACCGTGCGCGTGCTCGATGCTGCACCGGCTGATGTGTCGCTTGGCGAGGGTGCCGTTGACGTTAAGAACAAGCGTGTCTATCTGGGCCTTTCCGATGGCTCGGTTGAGTTGCTCGAGGTTAAGCCCGATGGCAAGCGTGCTATGGCTGCTTCTGCTTGGGCTGCTGGCCTGCAGGGTGCCGATCTTTCGTGGGGTGTTTTGTCATGAGCAAGCTGTCTCCCGCGCGCAAGCTTGCGCTCGATGTGCTGATGGAGGCCGATCGCCGCGGCATGTATGCGCGCGACGTGCTGTCCTCTCGCGCATCGGCCAAGGCTATTGACCAGCGCGATTCCGCTTTTGCCGCCCGCTTGGCGCTGGGCGTGGCCGCCACGCAGGGTATTTTGGACGAGTTGCTCGATCAGTTTCTCGATAAACCCAAAAAGGTTGCGCCGCGCGTTCGCATGGCGCTTCGTATCTCGGCCTTCGAGATGCTCTACCTGCATACGCCGGGCCGCGTTGCCGTGAGCCAGGGTGTTGAGCTGGTGCGCAGTGGTGCTAAGTCTGCTGCGGGCCTGGCAAACGCGGTGCTGCACAAGGTTGCGGACAACGTTGAGGACTTTGCCACGGCATCCGACGTGGATGAGTCCGCGCGCCGCCTGGTTCGCTTGTCTCGTTTGATGGGTCTTCCTCGCTGGCTGTGCGCTAGTATTATGGCCTCGTTCGATACGCCCGAGGGCGCGCTCAACTTTGCCGGTAATCTGGCGCCTGCGCCGCTTGCTCTGCACGAGAATGCGTTTGCGACCAAGGCTGACCCGTATATCTCGCAGCTCGTTGCGCCTGTCTTCCCGGGCTGCCATGCTCCGGTCGATGCGCAGGTCACGGTTGCGTCGGGCGTGTTTGAGCGTGCTGCCGCGGTTGCCTCGGACCTCAACGCTCAGCTTATCGCTACTGCGGCGACACGTCCCGGTCGTTGCCTGGAGATTGGCGCCGGTCGCGGTACCAAGACCTATGTGATGATGTGCCAGGCCAAACGTGCCGGGTACGAGCATCAGCATACCGCGCTCGATCTGCACGATCGTAAATGTGACCAGAATCTCGCGCGCCTGCATAAGGCGGGTATAACGGGTGTTCGTACGGTGTCGGGCGATGCCTGCGAGCTCAATGAGGTGCTTACGTCGTTTGATGCCATGCTTGGCGAGCCTGCCCTGTTCGACACGGTGTTTATCGATGCGCCGTGCTCTGGCACCGGCACCATGCGCCGTCATCCCGAGATACCGTGGCGTCTGACCGAAAACGACGTTACGACTGAGCTGCCCAAGCTACAGCTGACGATGCTCAAGGAAGCAGCCGCGCGCGTTGCTGCCGGCGGTGAGCTTATCTATGCCACCTGCTCGGTTTTTGATGAAGAGAACACGCAGGTCGTGGATGCCTTCCTGGCCTCTTCCGAGGGCGCCGGCTTTATCGTGGCACCGCTCTCCGAAGCCCAGATTCTGCAGCTTCCCGATTTCGCGCAGGCCAAGAAGCTTGTCGCCGTGCGCCAGAACGATCGAGGCTTCTTCCAGAGCGTCCCCATAAACGCAGATTCCTACGACGGCCACTTCTGCGCTCGCCTGGTCCGCAACTAATACGGTACCCGAGGGTTGATTCGCTTGCCATTAAATGGGCCTATCTACTACGTTTGGCCGGTTACCCTCAACCATGCCGTTTTTCACGAAATCAAAACCGACGCTCCTATAAGTTGTCAATAGGCAGTTTGCGGGAGCGCTCCCTTCAATTCGCACAGGAGCTCGTAATACCTCCTCTCCAGTTTCGTCGACCGCCGTCTCCCATGTTCCAGGTGACCGAGTGAGGCCGCGGACATGCCGAGCCCCGCGGCGGCCTGCTTCTGGGTCACCCGCATCGCCTTGCGCATCTTCGCGAGCTCGGGGCCTTCCGGCGCGGCGCCGTCGGGGTTCGGGTCCATGAGCAC
>CAJLAV010000181.1:0-2940 GCA_905204735.1 uncultured Collinsella sp.
GAGGACGGCTCGTACGACTGCTGGTGGGGCGTGGGCAACATGCCCGCCATCAATGAGAGCTCCGAGCTGGTACGCGAGCGGCTTCTGGGCAAGGACGGCGTGATCCGTAAATGGCTACGTGCCGGCGCTCATGGCTGGCGCCTGGACGTCGCTGACGAGCTTTCCGACGACTTCCTGGTCGAGATCAAGAAGGCCGTACTTGACGAAAAGCCTGACGCACTGTTGCTCGGCGAAGTCTGGGAAGACGCCTCCAACAAGATTAGCTACGGGCATCTGCGTCGCTACCTACAGGGCTCCGAGTTGGACTCTGCTATGGATTACCCCTTCCGCGACATGGTCATCGGCTTTTTGATGGGCTACAAGAACGCCTACGAGGCCGCTGAGGATATCGAGACCCTGCGCGAGAACTACCCGAGCGAGGCATTGTCCTGCGCGCTCAACCTGCTGTCGAGCCACGACCGCCCGCGTATCATCTCGGTGCTCGGCGGCGGCCCCGACGAGTCGCAGCTGCCCGAGTGCGAGCGCAGCAAATGGCGCCTGGACGAGAACTCGATGGGCCTGGCCAAGAGCCGTTTTTGGCTCGCCACGCTCATGCAGATGACCTTCCCCGGCGTGCCTTCGATCTACTACGGCGACGAATACGGCCTGGAGGGTCTAACCGATCCAGGCAACCGCCGCACCCTGCCGACCAAGGACCAACTGCACGACTTCGACACGCTGGCTATTGTCAAAAACGCCTCCGCCGTACGCCGCGCACTGCCGTTTATGATCGACGGCGAGATCAAGGCCTTCGCGCTCAACGACGAGGTGCTGGCATACAACCGCACGGGCAAGGATGGCGAGTCCGCGACGGTTATCATCAACCGTAGTCTGCGCAATTCGCATCACGTGACGATTCCGGCGCTCGGCGAATGTGCGAGTGACGTGATCAGCGGTCACGAGTGCGAGATCCACAACGGTACGGTCACGCTCGATCTGTATCCGCTGGGCTCGTCGATCATCTATCACCATGCCGAGCAGCGACTGCAGGAGCCGCTCGATCACGGCGCGGGCGTCGTGTGCCATATCACCTCGGTGCCCACCGACGACGGCAAGCCCGGTACCATCGGTGCGCCCACGCGTCGCTTTATCGACCATCTGGCCGCTATGGGCATGCGCTACTGGCAGGTTCTGCCTGTCAACCCGACGGACTTCTTCCGCTCCCCTTACGCTGGGCCTTCGGCCTTTGCAGGCAATATTGACCTGCTGCCCGAAAGCCAAGAGGAACTTGCGGACGACTTTGAGGCTTGGAAAGCCCGTGGCGGCGAAGATGCAGACCCGCTCTACACGGCGTTTAAGCATCGCAACGCCGACTGGCTCGAGAAGTACTGCGTCTACATGGCCGTTAAGAAGTACTTTGAGGGCGAGTCGCGCCACGATTGGCCGGCAGATGTCGCGCGCTACAACGAGCATCTGATCGATGACAAGCGCTTCCACGACGAAGCCGAGCTGCAGGCGTACATGCAGTACCGCTTTGACCTGGCCTGGTGCGAGCTCATGAACTACGCGCACAAGAAGGGCATCGAGGTCATCGGCGATATTCCCATGTATGTCTCGGACGATTCGGCAGATGCGTGGAGCGAACCCGAGAACTTCTGGCTGTCCGATACCGGCAAGGCGATTGAGATTTCGGGCGCTCCGCCCGACAATTTTGCGCCCGAGGGCCAGGTGTGGGGCAACCCCACCTTCCGTTGGGTTCACATGAAAGAGAACGGCTACCGCTGGTGGATGGACCGTCTGCGTCGCGCATTCTCGCTCTACGACCGTGTGCGCCTGGACCACTTCCTGGGATTCCACAGCTACTTTAGCATTCCCGCAGGTAAGGCCTGCTCCGACGGCCGCTGGCTGGCGGGTCCGGGCAAGGACCTGTTCCAGACTGCCTATGACGAGCTGGGGCCGCTCAACTTTATCGCCGAGGACCTGGGCTATTTGACGCCCGGCGTTCGCGCCATGGCTTCGACCTGCGGCTTCCCCGGTATGGACGTACTGGAGTTTAGCGATTACGACGTCCGTTGCGGTGTGCATCCCACGCCGGGAAAGATTCTGTACACCTCGACGCACGACACGTCGACGCTTGCCGGTTGGTGCACGCGCTCCTTTGCGGGCGGCGACGAACCGAGCGGTGTTGAGGTGGCGGCCAAGCTGATGGGCGACGCGCTGGCAAGCGACGCTCCCCTGGTGATGATGCCGCTGCAGGACATCCTGGGACTAGGCGACGATGCGCGCATGAACGTGCCGGGTGTCGCCACAGGCAACTGGACCTGGCAGGCCGATGAGGCTGACGTTGCGGCCGCCGAAGGCAAAACTGCACAGCTCCTGCGCAACACCCATAGATTCTGGGGCGAAGCGTGATAAAACCCCCGATATAGGGTACAGTTACAGCTGTTTGAATTTATGCGGGCAGAGCGATCTGCCCGCTTTGTGCTGAAAAGGAAGTATTATGGCGCGCTACGATTACAAGTGCTCGAGCTGCGGCAACGTGTTTGAGGTTGAGCATCCCATGTCCGAGAACCCCGAGGTCGTGTGTCCGAGCTGCGGTGCCCCGGCGGCCAAGACGTTCTCGGCCAGCGGCATCAAGTTTGAGGGCAGCGGATTCTACAACACCGACCAGCGCAGCGGTGGTTCCAGCACCACCGCCACCAGCGGCTGCTGCGCCAACTGCCCGCACAACCACTAAGAACAACGTGGCCCCGCGATCAACGCTGATCGCGGGGCCGAATTTTTTCCAGGAATGTCCCACGCCCAAGCAACTGGTCTGGGGTTGCGCCACGAAAACGGCCTATCTACTACGTTTGGCCCCTATAGTCCGAGCACGCCTGCGTTTTTACAAAATCGATAAGCCTTCTACCTGCACTGATAATTGTTCTCGGGGGAAGCGGGCACTGCGGGGCGCGGCAACGG
>CAJLAV010000182.1:0-2930 GCA_905204735.1 uncultured Collinsella sp.
CCCCGCCGTGCCGGCCACGACCACGAGCTCGCACGTCTCGCCAGCACGCAGGGCGGCAAGCGCCGCATTCACAACATCGAGCTTTTCCATTGCCGCCTTCTATCCTCTAAAGATATCGGTGAGCATAGCGAGTGCCTCGAGCACGCCGCCGCCGACCGACGTCGCCTTGTCCGAAATGTAGTTGATATAGCTGGCATCGCCGCGCGGATCGACATCGGCGCATTTAAAGCCCTCGGTCACCTGCACGCCGTTCGCCAAAAGCCCGCGCAGACAGCCATCGATCTGCGTGCGCATGGGCGTATCGCCCGCGTAGCCAATCACGTCTCCGGCGCGCACGATGTCGCCGATTGCGCGGTCGGACCGAAACACGCCGGCGGCGGGGCTGTGGATAACACGCTCTTTGCCATAGCCAGCGATAATGCCCGGCACGCCCGTGTTGGGCTGGGGTGAACCTTGGGTAATGACACGGCCCAGGAAATGCCCGCGCATGGTCTCGACCACGGCGTCGCAATCGACCGGCGCGGTAAAGCCCGGCCCCACGGCGATGACGGTAGGCGCCATGTCGCGCGTGGTGCCCAGGTTGCGCTTGGCCAGAATCGCGTCGACCACAGCCGCGGGTTTAAGCTCATCGAGCATCTTGGCCTGAGGGTCCACCACGACGGCAACATCCCCCGCTTGGGTAATCTCGAGCGCCTCTGCCGGCGTCTGCGCCAAGCGAGCGCGAATGCCCTCGACCTGGACCTCGCCCAGGCGAATAGCCTCGCAAAAACTGATTGTGCGGCGGATGCACGTGGGAACCGCGATATCGGCCATAACGACCGACACGCCGGCGCGCACCAAGCGAGCGGCGACACCCGTGGCGATATCGCCGGCGCCGCGAACATAAACGAGCATTCCCGGGGCACCTCCCTGTGCTACGGTTTGAGCAGAGCAAAAGCGGTTCGACCGCTACTCTGATGATTATTTATTATCACAGTATTATACGGCGGTGAACAGATGGAAACGGTTAGCGGCAATCTTGCCTCGGCGCTCAGGATCGAGCCGGGCATTACCGCGATTATCGGCAGCGGCGGCAAGTCGACGTTGCTGAAAACGCTGGGTCTCGAGCTCATGCGCGCCGGCGGCGGGGTGCTCCTCTGCACCACCACGCACATGTTTCCCGTCGCCGGCGTCCCGTGGGACGGGTCGAATCGTCGCCTGGGTGCCGCACCTTGGAAGCCGGGTGCCGCGCATGTTCCCGGCTGCACCTGTGAGGCGTGCGCGGGACTTGCCCGCGGGAGTATTTGCCAGGCGGGTGTCTTAGACCCGGAAACAGGCAAGCTCTCCGCACCCGCCGAGCCACTCGGCGAGCTGGCACAGCACTTTGACTATGTGTTGGCCGAGGCAGACGGTAGCAAGCGACTCCCGCTCAAGGCGCATGCCGCCTGGGAGCCGGTAATTCCCGCCGCCACGGCAAACGTTGTCTGGGTCGTCGGCGCCTCGGGACTGGGCAAACCCGTCGCCGAGGTTGTCCACCGCCCCGAGCTCTTTTGCGAGCGTTGCGGCTGCGAGCTCACCGACACTGCCACCCCAGAGCGCGTCGCCCAGGTGCTCAATGCCGAGCTGCGGATGCTGAACCTCAACAATGCCCGCATCATGCTCAACCAAGTCGACACGCTCAGCGACCCCACGATGGCCGACCGCTTCGAGGCAGCTCTCGACCACCCCGTCGTCGCCAGCAGCCTCAAGTAGCCGGCCCCATCTCCTCAGTTGCGGTGAAATACGGACTGTTTGGCCGCCCGACGGCCGCAAACAGTCCGTATTTCACCGCAACTGAGGAGGGGACACGGCATCTTTGCTGCTAGCGGGGCACGTAGCGGCCGGGTTGGGCTCCGGTGGGCTCGCCATCGCGCGCCACCAGCACGCCGTTCACAAACACAGCCTTGGCGCGGCCATGTGCCTCAAAACCCTCGAGCGGCGTGTAGTCCACAGCCTGATGCTGCGTCGCCGCGCGAATGGTCCAGCGCGCCTGGGGATCCCACACGCACACATCGGCATCGGAACCCTCGGCAAGACAGCCCTTGCGCGGGTACATGCCAAACACGCGCGCCGGGTTCTCACTCATCAGGCGGCAGAGGTCTTCGGGGCCCAGCTGCCCCTCAAAGCTCGTGGCAATCGCAACGGGGCGGTGCTCCACACCGGGTCCGCCGTTGGGAATCGCGCGGAAGTCGTCGCGTCCGCGATCCTTTTGCCCGTGCAGGTTAAAGCTGCAGTGGTCGGTCGCAATCGTATCGATCTCGCCGGCCACAAGTGCCTCGCGCAGAGCCACACGGTCGCCAGCATGGCGCAGCGGCGGGCTCATCACATACTTGGCACCCGCAAAGCCGTCCTCGCCCTGCTCCAAGTAGCACGTATCGTCGAGCATCAGATACTGAGGGCAGGTTTCGACATAGATATTCTTCTGCCCGCGCGCCTTGGCGGCACGGATGGCCTCGAGCCCCAGCTTGGTCGAAAGGTGCACCACGTTGACCGGAGCGTCCCCGGCCAGGTGCGCCAGGTATAGCAGACGGCTCACTGCCTCGGCCTCGCACACGTCCGGACGGCTGAGCGCATGGCCCTCGGGGCCATGAATCCCCTGCTCGTACACGCGCTTCTGCAGTTCATTCACCAACGTGCCATTCTCACAATGCACGCACAGTATGCCGCCCAGGCGCTTGAGCTCCTCCAGCACCTCGAGTGTCTCGGCATCGTCCAAGCGCAGGTGGTCGTAGGCAAAGTAGGTCTTGAACGACGATACGCCCGCCTCGCGCATGGCCGAAAGATCGGCGCGGTTGCGCTCATTCCACTCGGCGAGTGCCATATGAAAGGCGTAGTTTGCCGTGCAGGTGCCGTCGGCGCGATGATGCCACTCGGCCAAGGCATCGGGCATGGTCACGCCGCGATCGGCCGTC
>CAJLAV010000183.1:0-2912 GCA_905204735.1 uncultured Collinsella sp.
CCGTTTGGGGCGGCACGTTTTTGTTTGGGCGGGCGTCTGCCGCGTGCGTTACTCAAAGTATTGGAACTTGTTGGTTGAGAAGGCAAACGTTACGACGAAGCCTTTGCCGGAATCGGATGCTGCGGTGACGTCGATGCCCATCTTGGAGCACAGGCGCGCCACCAGGTAGAGGCCGATGCCCGTTGCGCGCTTGGTGGTGCGGCCGTTGTCGCCGGTAAAGCCCTTCTCGAACACGCGCGGCAGGTCGGCCGCGCTCACGCCGCAGCCGTTGTCCGCAACGGTGAGCTCGATGCGCTCGCTTGCCAGACCTTCGTCCAACAACGCGCCCGAAAACACAATCTTCGCACCGTCCTCACGCGCATATTTAATGCTGTTCTGAATGAGCTGGCCCAGAATAAACTCGAGCCACTTTTCGTCGGTAAAGACCTCAAAGTCGAGGTTCTCGCACACCGGCGCCACGTGTGCCGCGATGAGCTCACGCGCATTGGCCTTGATTGCGCCCGTCACCAGAGCCTTGAGGTTCCAGCGTCGAATCAGGTAATCGCGCTCCACAACCTCCGAGCGCGCGTAGTACAGCGCCTGGTCGATATAGCGCTCCACGCGAGCCAGCTCGCGACCGAGGTCATCTACGCGCGACAGGTCATCTTCGCTGCCGTCCAGGTTTTCCAAAATCAGATGGGCTGCCGCCAGAGGCAGCTTGGCCTCGTGGACCCAACTCTCGATATAGTCGCGATAGTCATCGGTCTGACGCCGGCCTTCGGCAACCTCGTCGCAAGCGGCTTTGCCCACCCGGCGCAAGACCTCGTACTCGAGCTCGCCCTCGGCATAGGTCGGGCATTGCACCATCTCCTGCACCCATGCGGGACTCTCGAGCTCCTCTGCCGCACGCTCCAGCTGGCGCAGAAAACGACGACGACGCGCGTACTCGATCACGATGCCGAGCATACCAAAGATAAAGGACACGCCAACCGCCACGACCACGATAGAAACGGGTGCGCCGGCGACCGTCAGCACAAAGCAGCTCAGCAGCACGCCGCACGTCCACACGGCGACGGGAAGCAGCGCATCTTTAAAGAACTTGGCAAACGACATAGCCGGCCCCTAGACCGAATAGCCTTGGCCGCGGTGCGTCGTCAAATACCCCTTGATGCCGATTTTTTCGAGCGTGGTGCGCAGGCGGTTGATGTTAACGGTAAGCGTATTGTCGTCCACGAAGGCGTCGGAGTCCCACAGGTCCTGCATGATGGCCGAGCGCGAAACGATCTTGCCCGCGCGACCCAAGAGCAGCGAGAGGATGCGCAGCTCGTTTTTGGTGAGCTCGGTACTGTCGCCGGTTGCCGTATTGGTGACCATGGAGCGGGCGAGGTCGAGCTCCAGCCCCTTGTGGACGAGCGTGCTGCGCTCGCCTGCCGCCGCAGTGCGACGCAGCAAGGCATTGATGCGCGCCACGAGCACACGGGCGCTATAGGGCTTGGGAACAAAGTCGTCCGCGCCGAGCGTCATGGCCATGACCTCGTCGATCTCGGTCGTGCGCGACGTGAGGACGATGATGGGAACCTCGGATTCGCGGCGAACCTCGTGGCAGATGTGCTGGCCGTCCTTGACGGGAAGCGTGAGGTCGAGCAGCACCAGGTCGGGCGCGGCGGCGAGAATATCGCGCGAGACATGCTCAAACGATTCGCAGGCCTCGACCTCAAAACCAGCACGCGCCAAAATGTCGGCGAGCTCGCGACGGATGGGCTCGTCGTCCTCAACGATATAGATTAGCGCCATGGATTCCGCTCCCCTCTTGGTTGTCTTGCCACCATTATGGCCGCGAAACTGCAGGTGTGCACCGCGCGCGGTACCAAGGTGACAGAACTGTTCGCGAGCGGGGGCGTTTTGTCCGCCTCGCACTCGCAGCGGTGACGGGGACCAAAATGATTATTAAATCCCCGTCCCAGAAAAAACATTTAGCGGCGGGCACGGAGCTTTTCGTAGCCGTCGGCGAAGAAGGCGACCGTGGCGGCGTCGGCCTCGGCGGCGTCTGTCTCGGTCGCGGGGACCACGCCGTGCTCGTCGCTCACTAGGAACAGCGCGCCCTTAAGCTGCGCGGGAATGTCTACGCGCGTGACCGGGATGCCTTTGGTCTGGGCCAGCTGCTCAATGAGCGTCGCCGTGCCACACAGGCACTCGTCCGTCGGCGCCACAAAGGCAAGCTCGCCATTGTTGACGGCGGCGAGCAGCTCGGGCGCCACGCCGGTCTCGTCGGCCTCGGAGCGAGCCTCGGCGGAGCGGGCACGCAGCGCCTTGGCCGACGTATCGGCCAGCGGCTCGTACTCCCCCACCGTCATGGCAGCATTGCCGTTGATGTCGATCACCAGCATGAGCACACCGTCGTGTGCGGTGTAATCGCCCTCGGCGAGCGACCACTCAACGTGTTGTTTGGCCCAGCTGAGCATGTTATGGGTAAGCGGCTCACCCTGCACCAGGCGCTCGGATAACGCACGGATGTGGCGGTTGAGCATGGGCACCTTTTTGTTGGACATGCGCCAACGGCAGACAAGCGCGGGCTTGTCGAGCGTGAACTTCTCGACCGCCTCCTGATTAGCGCAAAAGTCCTCGTACGCACGCTGATCCTCGGCATTGCCAAACAGCTCGGCATCATCAATCTGGGGCATGGTCATACCTTTCGTGTTAGTCATTCCGTCCTCTTATACCAAAAAGACGGCCCTCCAAACGGAGCGACCGTCTTTTGCAGAGATTATTTTAGAAGCGAGGCCAGTCCAAGGGACGAGATAACATCCCGTCCTCCCCAGTCAACCTAACAGGTCGGCGAGGGTTGCCCAGGTGCCGCAGATTACCGTGAAAGAGGAGCGACGCGTACTTGGGTACGCGAGCGACGAATGAACGACAAGGTGCGGTGGCTGGGC
>CAJLAV010000184.1:0-2890 GCA_905204735.1 uncultured Collinsella sp.
ACGCCCACCAAATGTTCGCAGCTCAGAGGCTATGTCCTCTGGGCTGTTTTGTTTTGCTACCAAGCACGCCGTCAAATATGCCACCAAATATTGATCCAAGGTCCCCGTAGAGGTGCCGGCAGATTGCATACGTCCTGGCCGACCGTGACCGCAACATGTTGGTCAAGCATAATCTTTTGGATTCTTTTGGCGTGAGCGGCTTGGTTTTGGTAGGATTTGTCAGCGGCTTGACTAAGGGGGTTTTATAACTGCCATGCAGGTAGCCGTGTTGGTAACGTTTTACCGACTTCCCAAGAACCCCTCATTTTTAATGCGTCTGCAAAATGACTAATTGCTTTGACCTGCTGAAACACTATATGTTGTGTTTGACCTAAAAAAAGAATACAGGATATAGATGCCTCTTTGTCGTATGATAGATGGCGGACAGAGAACGAGAACCTTATTCGCCCCATTTGGATAGATCTTCGAGCCCCTTGATTGGCTGCGAGGATTGTCCGCATGAGGGCCTATGGTTATCGAGAACACAGATTGCGCGACGGCGCCGCAAGACAGGGGCAAGCCCTGCCGGGTATCGTTTGGCTCTGAAGCGCGATGAGGCTACGATGCGAAAGAGGCAAGAGGATGAAGATCATCAAGCGCAGCGGCACCGAGGTTGTCTTTGACATCGATAAGATCGTCAATGCCATCCGCGCCGCAAACTTGGAGGTCGAGGAGAGCTCTCGTCTTACCGACCGCCAGGTGGTTTACGCGGCACAAAACGTCGCCGAGGCATGCGAGAACGCGGGCCACACCGTGTCGGTCGAGGAGATCCAGGATTTGGTCGAGGACGAGATCATGCGCCTCGACTGCTACGAGGTCGCTCGCCATTACATCATCTATCGCTATGTTCAGAGCCTGAAGCGCCAGAAGAACACGACCGACGACAAGATTTTGTCGCTGATTGAGTGCAACAACGAAGAGGTTAAGCAGGAGAACTCCAACAAGAACCCGACCGTCAATTCCGTTCAGCGTGACTACATGGCCGGCGAGATTTCCAAGGACCTGACTCAGCGTGTGCTGCTGCCCCAAGAGATCGTGGATGCCCATAATGAGGGCTTGATCCATTTCCACGATTCGGATTACTTTGCCCAGCACATGCACAACTGCGATCTGGTGAACCTGGAGGACATGCTCCAGAACGGCACTGTTATTTCGGGCACGCTGATCGAGAAGCCGCACAGCTTCTCGACTGCCTGCAACATCGCGACGCAGATCATCGCTCAGGTTGCTTCCTCCCAGTACGGTGGCCAGTCGATTTCGTTGACCCATCTTGCCCCGTTCGTCGAGGTGAGCCGTCAAAAGATTCGCGGCGAGGTCGCCCGCGAGCTCGAGGAGCTCGGCGTCTCTGCGTCTGCCGAGAAGGTCCGTGAGGTCGTTGAGGACCGTCTGCGTGACGAGATCCGTCGCGGCGTCCAGACGATTCAGTATCAGGTCGTGACCCTTATGACCACCAATGGCCAGGCGCCGTTCGTGACGGTCTTTATGTATCTTAACGAGGCCCGTACGCCTCAGGAGAAGCACGACCTTGCCATGATCGTGGAGGAGACGCTTCGCCAGCGCTACGAGGGCGTTAAGAACGAGGCCGGCGTATGGATCACCCCGGCATTCCCCAAACTTATCTATGTACTCGAGGACGATAACGTTCACGAGGATTCCCCGTACTTCTACCTGACCCAGCTGGCTGCCAAGTGCACTGCCAAGCGTATGGTGCCCGATTACATCTCCGAGAAGAAGATGCGCGAGCTCAAGCTGTCTAAGGGCGAGACCGCCGGCAACGGCGATTGCTACACCTGCATGGGTTGCCGCAGTTTCCTGACGCCTGACCGTTCGGGCAACGGCTTTAACAATGTCGCCAACGCGCTGAACTACGACCCGGCCAAGCCTAAGTACTACGGTCGCTTTAACCAGGGCGTTGTGACCATCAACCTGCCCGATGTCGCACTGAGCTCGCATCAGGACATGGACAAGTTCTGGAAGATCTTCGACGAGCGCCTTGAGCTGTGCCACCGCGCCCTGCTGTGCCGTCATGAGCGTCTGATGGGTACGCTTTCGGATGCCGCACCGATTCTTTGGCAGTACGGTGCCCTCGCCCGCCTGAAGAAGGGCGAGACGATCGACAAGCTGCTCGTGGGCGGTTACTCCACCATTAGTCTGGGTTATGCCGGCCTGTATGAGTGCGTCAAGTACATGACGGGCCACAGCCACACCGAGAAGGAGGGCACGCCCTTTGCCATGGCCGTCATGCAGCGCATGAACGACAAATGTGCTGAGTGGAAAGCCGCGAGCGACATCGATTTCTCGCTGTACGGCACGCCGCTGGAGTCGACGACGTATAAGTTCGCCAAGTGCCTGCAGCGCCGTTTTGGCATTATCCCGGGCGTGACGGACAAGGGCTACATCACCAACAGCTACCACGTCCACGTGTCCGAGGAGATCGACGCATTCGACAAGCTCAAGTTCGAGGGTATGTTCCAGCAGCTTTCGCCGGGCGGTGCCATCTCCTACGTCGAGGTTCCCAACATGCAGGACAACCTCAAGGCTGTCATTCGCGTGATGCAGTACATCTACGACAACATCATGTACGCCGAGCTCAACACCAAGAGCGATTATTGCCAGGTGTGCGGTTACGACGGCGAGATCAAGATTGTCGAGGATGACGGCAAGCTGGTGTGGGAGTGCCCCAATTGCGGCAATCGTGACCAGGAGAAGATGAACGTCGCCCGTCGCACGTGCGGTTACATCGGTACCCAGTTCTGGAACCAGGGTCGAACCGAGGAGATCCGCGACCGCGTGCTGCATCTCTAATAACCATCCCAGGCCGCCCCGTAGCGAGGCCCCGGACCTTTACTCG
>CAJLAV010000185.1:0-2867 GCA_905204735.1 uncultured Collinsella sp.
AAGCCGCAGCGCCGCTTCCCTACTTAGTGGCGAAAGTGGCGAGCGCCCGTGAAGACCATAGCAATATTGTGCTCGTTGCAGGCCTGGATGCTCTCGTCGTCGCGCTTGGAGCCGCCGGGCTGGATGATGCAGGTCACGCCATGTGCAGCAAGCACGTCGACGTTGTCGCGGAACGGGAAGAATGCGTCGCTTGCGCAGGCAAAGCCGCCCTTCTCCACGCCCTCGCGCTCGCAGAAGTCCTCGGCGCGCTCGCAAGCAAGCAGCGCAGAATCCACGCGGTTGGGCTGACCGGGGCCCATGCCAATGCCGGCCTTGCCCTTGGAGACCAGGATGGCGTTGGACTTAACGCCCTTGCAGACCTTCCAGGCAAACTCGAGCTCGGCCATCTCGGCGTCGGTGGGCTTGCGGTCGGTGGGGAACGTAAAGGTCGCGGGATCCTCGGTCACGTGGTCGACTTCCTGCACCAGCATGCCGCCGTCGACGGAGCGCAGCTCCACCTTGGCGCCGTGGTCCACGCCGCCGGTAGCCAGCACGCGCAGGTTGGGGCGCTTGGCCATGCGCTCGAGCGCCTCGGCGGTGTAGCTCGGAGCGATGATGACCTCGACGAACTGCTTGTTCTCGTCGGCAAAATGCTCAACGAGCTCGTAAGGGACCTCGCGGTTGCAGGCGATGATGCCGCCAAAGGCGCTCTTGGGATCGCAGGCGAAGGCGCGGTCGTAGGCTGCCGTGATGTCCTCGGCAACGGCGGAACCGCAGGGGTTCTGATGCTTGAGAATCACGCAGGCCGGCTCATCGAACTCGCGGACCAGGTTCCAGGCGGCATCGGCATCCAGATAGTTGTTGTAGCTGAGCGGCTTGCCCTGGATCTGCTCGGAGCCCACGAGCGGGAACTGCGAGCTCGCGGTGTTCTCGCAGCCCTCGGCAAAGCGATAGACCGTAGCCTTCTGCTGCGGGTTCTCGCCATAGCGCAGGTCGTCGACCTTCTCCAGCGAGATCTCGAGCTTGGCAGAGGTGTCCGCCACGTCGCTTGCCTGGGCGGCAAGCCAACGGGAGATAGCCGTGTCGTAGGCGGCGGTGGTCTGGTAGACCTTCACCTGCAGGCGACGACGGGTGGAAAGCGTGGTGCAGCCACCGGTCTCGTGCATCTCGGCCAGGACGGCATCATAGTCGGCCGGGTCGGAAATGACGGTAACGCTCGTGGCGTTCTTGGCAGCAGAGCGCAGCATGGAGGGGCCACCGATATCGATGTGCTCGATAGCGTCCGCGAAGGTGACCTCGGGGTTAGCGACGGTCTTCTCGAACTCGTACAGGTTGACGACGACCAGGTCGATCAGCTTAATGCCGTGCTGAGCCGCCTCCTGCATGTGCTGCTCGGAATCGCGACGGGCAAGCAGCGCGCCGTGAACCTTGGGGTGCAGGGTCTTAACGCGGCCGTCCATCATCTCGGGATAGCCCGTGAACTCCTCGATGGGGGTTACGGGAACGCCCGCGTCCTCGATGGCACGAGCCGTGCCGCCCGTAGAGATGATCTCGACGCCAAAGTCGTCAACCAGCGTCCGTGCGAAATCGACGACGCCCGTCTTATCGGTAACCGAGATCAACGCGCGTGCGATCTTCACATCAGATCCCATGCAGTCCTCCTGTCTGGTACGCCGCCGTGCTCTGTGAGTCGGTGATACGTCGATCTGCAGCGCTCGCGCAGCGGCATTGAAAATACTGATTCAATGTAGCGCATCGAGCGCGACGATGCACCCCGCAACGCACGGCTGTGCAGAAAAAGCTTCGAGCGGGGGTTGCAGGAGTGCCACTGGGCACGGTGAGTTGATGGAACACAGGGGCACCATAATTAGATGCCAATGGCGTGGTAGAACTGTGCTCGATATGCATCCGCAATAGAAAGAGGCACCATGGTCTCGCGGGTTCTCTACCGACCGTTTGATACCGAAGATTTCGACGCCATCGCGCTGATCCTGCAGCAGCTTTGGCACAACAACTCGGATAACGATGAGTACAACCGCCTCGAAGCCGCGTGCGATCTTGCCTACTGTCTCTCTTCCTCGACGTTTTCGCAGGTTGCCGTAATCGACGGTCAGGCGCGTGGCATTGCGCTCGCGCGTGCGGGACAGAGCTCCGGCGCCACCGTCAAGGAACATTGGATGGACACCGAACGCTCGTTGCTGTCGCAGATGCGCGAGCTGGAGCCTGAAGCTTGCGCCGAGTACCTCTCCTTTGTGCGCACCACCATTCGAACCAACAACCGCCTGCTCGAGAAAAGCCCGCTGCCGCATGACAACGAGGTCACGCTGCTCGCCGTGGATCGCGATGTCCACGGCCTGGGCGTTGGCACGGTGCTGCTCGACGCCGCTATCTCGCATCTGTCCTCGTGCGGGGCGACCAGCGCACACCTGTACACCGACTCCAACTGCTCGTGGAAGTTCTACGAGCTGCACGGCTTTAAGCGCACTGCCACGCACCGCGCCAACCGCGAGGAACGCCGCCACGCCATGCCGCGCGAAAGCTTCCTCTACGAACTGGACCTAACAGTCTAAAACCCGGCAGTTAGGGACGTTCCTCTTGTGCCGGCACCCCGGGACACTCCTTGGCAGCAGCCGCACCTAGTCGTTGGGGACGTTCTTAAATGACTAGTCGTTGGGGACAGTCTTGATCAAAACGACCGACGAAGCCCTTCTTGAGGTCGCTATATAGGGGTTCACATATAGCTGTGGTCAAAAAACATCAAATATGAGTACTGTTACCTTTTTAGTGGCAGCGAAATTCGGCTTTTTCGGGTCTCTTAGACCTCTCGACGCGTTGGATGAAGATAGCGCGCAGAGATGTGGTGTAAGAGGCGGGGCATGCCCCGCCTC
>CAJLAV010000186.1:0-2828 GCA_905204735.1 uncultured Collinsella sp.
GCCGGTCGAGCGTTTGCTCGACCGGCTCTTTTTGTGGGAAAATACCTGCTCAGTTGTGTGGTTTGGTGCTGGGAGGCGTTTGTGGGCAAGGCTAAGGCTAAGGCGAAGAAAAAGACGACGGGGGCGCGGGCTAAGCGCGATCGTCGTCGGAAGCTCGCGACCGAAGCCCCTGCATCTGCTGAGGAGTTGCTGGCGAGTGTACCGGGGCTTGACGCGCTGCAGGATGTTCCGGCGTTCGATAACCTGCCGGTCGATGCGGCTCAGCAGGCTGCATTTGACGACTTTTGCGCGCAGGCCGAGGAGCCCGAGCAGATGCAGCTCGGTGCCGTGGTGCGCCTGGACCGCGGGTTTCCGTTGGTGGCGACTGCCGATGACACGTTTCGTGCCGAGCATGCCGTAGGGTTTGCCAAGTCGCGTGGCGAGGACGAGGTCTTGCTGCCCGCCGTGGGCGACCGCGTGGCGGTTCGTCGTGCTCCCGGGCACGACATGGGCGTCATCGAGTGCGTACTACCGCGCCGTACGAGCTTTGAGCGTTGGCGTGGCCGTGCTCGCGGTGAGCGCCAGGTGCTCTGCTCCAACGTTGACAGCGTGCTAATCGTGCAGGCGCTCGGTGCCGGTGAGGTGCTGCTCGACCGCGTGGCGCGCTCGCTGGTGTTGGCGCTCGACTGCGATGCCGAGCCGGTGGTGGTGCTCACCAAAGCTGATCGCTGCGATGCCGAGGAGCTCGAGCGCGATCTGGACCGCGTGCGCCGCCTGGTGGGTCCGGACGTGCGCGTGATCGTGACGTCCTCTGCCGAGGGCCGCGGCCTGGACGAGGTCCGTATCTGCGTGCCTGCCGGGAGCTGCGCCATGATTCTGGGCGAGTCGGGTGCCGGCAAGTCGACGCTGCTCAATGCACTGCTGGGCCACGATACATTGGCGACCGGCGGTGTGCGCGAACGCGACGACCAGGGTCGTCACACTACCGTCGCGCGCGTGATGGTGGCGCTGCCGGGCGACGCCGGTGTGATCGCCGACGCGCCGGGCCTGCGCAGCTTGCCACTCGTGGGGCATGAGCGGGGCTTGGCACGTGCGTTTCCCGAGATCGTCGAGGCGTCGCGTGCGTGCCGATTTGGCGACTGCACGCATACCCACGAACCGGGCTGTGCCGTTCGCGAGGCCGAGGATGCCGGGCAGATCGACAGCCTGCGTTTGGAGACGTTCCAAAACCTGGCGTCATCCATGCGTGTGAGTGCTCAGATGCTCGATCCCGACGTCCATCTGTAATTGATTTTTCCTATGACAGCCGCCTCCCAACTGCTTGGGAGGCGGCTTTTTTGCTGCCAAAGCGTCTCGAAATATGCGTTTTGCCGACGTTCTGACCAAAACCATGCCACGAGCTTGACGCGCTGGTCAGCTTTTGGTCAGCAATTGGTTTGACACGTAAAACCAAGATCGCGATTGCGCCGCTTTGCGCCCTGGTCGCCCAGACAATGGTGGTACGGGCATTTGCCCGGTGCTACCTTGAGAGGAGCGGCCGTGAACAAGAGCAAGCGCATCGCCATCAGTCTGGTCGCGGGCGTGCTTGCCGCGGCGCTCTGCATGGTCTACAGCTCGTCGATCCGCTCGCAAGCCGAGCAGGCCCAGGCCGAGACTTTGGCAAAATACGGCGGCGACCGCGTTGAGGTGTGCGTCGCGGCGCGCGATATCGATGTGGGCGAGACCCTCGACGAGACTAATGTCATAACTCAGGAATGGCTGGCGAGCCTGTTGCCGCGTGATGCGGCGACCGAGCTGCGTCAGGTGCGCGGCGACGTGACGACCTCGCGCATTCCCAAAAACGCCGTGATTTGCAATGTCTACACCAAGGCCGAGAGCCACAAGCTCGAGGTGCCTAAAGGCAAGGTTGCCGTTTCGGTGGCGGTTGATGCCGAGCACTCGGTCGGCGGCGCCACGGGCGTGGGCAGCTATGTGGACGTATACGTGCAAAAAGATGGCGTGACCGATCGTTTGTGCGGAGCGTACGTGATCGATACCAGCGAAGATGCCGGCGCCACGCGTGAAGGCAAGATCGAGTGGGTGACGCTGGCGGCAGACCCCGAAGATGTCAAGGAATTGCTGGGAGCCTCGGGAAAGGGAACGGTCAGCTTGACGATTCCCGCCACGGCGCGCGGCAAAAAGAGCGGAGGCGACGAGTGATGAAGGCGATCTGGCTTGCGTGCTGCGCGTGCGGCGATTACGGGCTGCTACAGCAGGAAGTCGAGGGTCGCGATGTGGGCGCGCAGGTGCTTCGCGTGGGCGACCTGGACGGGCTGGTATCCATGGCGCGGGCGTTTCCGTCGCGCCGCGGTGCCGCCATCATCGCGGCGTCTCTGTTCGATACCGAAGACGTGAGGAAGACCGTTGCGCGCCTGACGGCCGAGGGCCGTGTGAGTCGCGTCGTCGTGTTGATCGAGACACTCGACCCGTCGGATATCGAAGGACTGTTTCGCGCGGGGGCGACCGAGGTCATCGCTGCGCACAGTTTGTGCGGCAACGGGCGTGCGGGTGAGGGAACGGTTGATTCCGATCGACGCAGGACGATTGAGCCCGATGCTTTTGTTGATAGGGAACCCGGGGCGCCTCGCGCTACAAGAGGCCCGCGTGTTGATGAATATGGAAAAGCGGAAGCCGAGCATGGTCGGCGCCCCCGGGACCCCCTTGCATACGATGACGCTGGAGGGCCGGCGCAGCATGCTGGCGACTCCCCGGCTGTAGATATGGGATACGTGCACGGCGTGAATCTGGCGGATGAACTCGACGAAGTTGAGGGCTTTGCCGGGTGCGGCGAGTTGTCGCTGATGCAGCAT
>CAJLAV010000187.1:0-2754 GCA_905204735.1 uncultured Collinsella sp.
GTGTGGCGCCCAATAAGTTGAGCATAAAATGCGCATGGATCTTAAAGCCAAAGAGGCGCGCAAGCGAAAACGCCTGCTCGATCTGAGCCACCGAAATGCGACGCTCGTTGATATCGAGCAAATGCTGGTCGAGGCTCTGGATGCCCATCTGAATCTTGGTGCAGCCCAGACGACGAATGAGCGTGAGCGCCTGTGGCGTCACGGCATCGGGGCGGGTCTCGATAACGAGCCCCACCACGCGATGCTTCGCCGTCTCGTTGATGCGCTGCTGACGCTCAAGCTCCTCCATCGTTTCCGTCTGCCACTCGGCAGCCTCGCCCCATGGCGTACCGGGGCCGTACAGACGACGCACTGCGCGGTTATAGCCACCAACGACAGCATCCACACGCCCCTGCTCGTCGGCAACGCCGCTCGCAAGCTCGGCCTCGTCGGTCGCAATGCCGGCAGCCCGATAGCGCTCGCGGCGCTCTGTTACCACCGGCGGCAGGGCATCGGCGGGAGCGTCATCGAGCAGGCGCCCTGCCTCGGCACGGCTGATGCCCGGACGCGCCAACATGGGGTTTGCCGCCACACCGGCGACGGCATCGTCATTGAGCGCACGGAAAAGCTCCGACATAAACCACGTCTGATAGCCTTCCGGATAGTCGCTCCAGGTACCGCCGAGCACAATGAGCTCTATCTTGTCGGTCGCATGTCCCATCTGCGAAAGCGCAGTCAGACGAGCGCTCACCTGCAGATACGGGTCGAAGCAGTTTTGCTCCGCACGGGCGCACGCCGGCTCGGCGTGCAGATAGCTTTTGGGCATGCGCAGATCGTTGGGGCAAAACAGGCAATCGCCCGAGCATGGCCAGGGCTTGGTAATGACGGTAATGGTCGCCACGCCCGAGGCCGTTCGGCGCGGCTTCATACGCAGGACCTGCAGCAGTTGACGCTCCAGATCGGAATCGACATTCCACGCAGCCCACCGAACCGGCTCCTCACGTTTAACCCGCTGGTAGAACGGCAGCAGACGGCGCTTGGCCAAATCGCGTTTGTCGGCACCCTCACGGCGCGCCTCGGCATGTATCAGTTTGACGAGCGCTTTGTCGTCCACGGTCTCGCCGCGACGCAGAGCCTCGAGTATGTTCAAGATAATCTGTTCCATGTCCCCATTGTAAAGGCAAAGGCGCCGAAGCCCGTCACGGCTCCGGCGCCTCCATCAAAGAGCATGCCTATATGTACCGATCTCCGAAAACCGCATGTCACTCCGGATCAAACGACATGTCGCCCGAACCGACCTCAAAACGATACGTAGCAGACTTATCGCCGTTATCGAATTCAAGATTCAAAATGGTCTCGCCGTCGTAGCCAAGCGGAAGGAAATCGCTCTCAAAGTCGCCGCTGCCCAAGGTGAGGCTCGCCTTAAAGCCCGTCGAGTTCGGAACCGTCATCTCCACATCGCCCGAGCCCACACTCACGTCCATCGACTTCGCGGGGGCCTGGTAGAGCTCGAACGTCACATCGCCCGAACCGACCTCGGCATTCAGGGTATCGGTCACGGTGCCCGTAAACTCAACGTCTCCAGAGTCCAAAGTCAGGTTGAGGTCATGACACGCAATGCCCGCGACCGTCAGGTCACCCGATCCTACATTCGCTGTAATGCCCACCATGTTATCGGCAACTTCGCGCGGCAGTTCGACGGTAACCGTGCGGTCAATGGCGCGCTCGTCATCGCAATCGAACTGGCGAATCTTGAGCGTAGAGCCCTTGATTTCGGCCAGGTTCTGGGTTGCCGCATCGAAGGCAACGGTCCCCGTTGCCACGCGACCGCTTTCAATTACGCGCACTGGCCCGCTGGAGACGTGTTTGACCTCGACCGTGCCCGACGTCACGTCCAAGTCAAGCGATGTGAACGCGTCGGCATCAAAGGTTTCGCTCGAAAGCTGCTGAGGCTGAGCGGAATAGTTACCGCCATCCAAAAGATCGTCCTCGTCAACCGCATCGTCCATACCAGAGAAGCCGGATACAACATCGTCGAGATCCCACGGGCCATCAAAATGAATCAAAGTCCGCGAAGTGCCAAAGACAAGCCCGATGATGAGCACAAACGCTCCGATGCCAACGCCCAAGCGTACCTTGGATTCATGCGAAAGCTTCATCATTCATCACCCTCTTTGGCAATCGGGTCAGCGGTAGTCACGGTAGCCACGTCAGTATCAACCGGAGCGGAAACATCCTGAGCCCTAGCGACCACCGGCGCCGAACCAACCTGAATATCTCCGCGCGCCCAATCGCCATCGAGTGCACGCGCCACCCAGTGATAGATGGGAATCGTAAAGAAGATCAGCGCAGCAAAGGGGCCGGCACCAAACAGGAACATCAGCAAAAAGAACAGCAGCCAACACACGGCCCAATACGGGAACGACTGGAACGGGCCCTTCACCGGAGTCGAGCCAACTGCGCCGCCACTCGTCGCCTGCGCCGTAGCGGCATTAGCGGCCTGTGCACTCCAGCTTGCCGCTTGCGCCGCCTTGGCGGCGGCGTCACTCGCCTGTGTTGCCGCCTCGGTAGCTCGTGCCGCCGCCTCATGGGTGCGTGCGCGCTCTGCCGCCTCGGCCTCGCGCTGACGAGCGCGGTCCTCATTCTCAAACTCGATATCGTCCTCAATCTCATCGCTCGGATTGAGCAGCTCGTCCAGGCTCACGCCATAGAGCCTGGCGAGCGAGATCAGGTTCTCGGTATCGGGCGAGCTCTCCGCACGCTCCCATTTACTGA
>CAJLAV010000188.1:0-2743 GCA_905204735.1 uncultured Collinsella sp.
TGAACGACTTGCCGTCCTGTACGACCTCGGCTTCGACGGTGTCGCCTGCCACGGCGCCCTGCACAAAGACGGCCTTGCCGTTGTCGGCGTGCGCCAGCCCGTCGGCGCCGTAGGTCATCGATTCTATAGTGAGCTTCATATCCCTGCCTGTCATTCGTGTTGTTGTTCGCACCATGGTAGCAGGGAAAAGCGCCCCGCATCCGAGGCTTTCCTCAAATGCGGGGCGCTTCTACAAACTGCTTCTACAAACGACTATTTCGTCTTGCCGGTAATGAGCGTTTTAAGACCCAGGCCGATCAGGCCCAGGCCCATGCGCACACGACCGGGGCGATGGCGCTCGATGGCCTTGGTCTTGCCAGCTGGCTTCTCGCGACGGGCGTTCGTCTCGGACGAGGGCTTGGTGACCTGCGGCTCGGGCTGAGGTGCAGGTGCAGGCTCGGGCTCAATGACGGTTGCCTGGACCTTCTGAACCTTGGGCGCTTTCTCCACGGCGGGCTCTGCGGCAGCCCCGGGCTCATTCGCCGGGGGAGCGGCAACCGCTTCCGGTTTGGCAACTGCCCCATGTTCAACCTCGGCCTGAATAGCCTCTTCGGCCACGCGTTCCTTCTCCTGTGCGCGCTGCTGCGCGGCCGCCTCGGCGTTGCGATAGGCACGCTCCAGCAGGGCTTCCTGCGAGTTGAAGGGTTTCTCGTCCTCTGCACGCTTCACGGGGACCCAGGTGCCGTCGCTCGTGAGGCTGCGGGCCTTCACGTTGTCGCGCAGCTGCATGCCCATGTATTCGTGCACCAGGGCGCGGCAGGTGGGGTCGAGCACGGGGAAGGCGATCTCCACGCGGTGCTCGGTGTTGCGCGTCATCATGTCGGCCGAGCTCAGATAGATCATGTCCGAGTCCACGCCAAAGGCGTAAACGCGCGCATGCTCCAAAAAGCGTCCGACGATAGAACGGACATGCACGTTCTCGGTCTTGCCCGGAATGCCCGGCTTGAGGCAAGAGATGCCGCGGATGATCATGTCCACGCGCACACCAGCGCACGATGCCTCGGCGATCTTGTCGATGACCTCGCGGTCGGTGAGCGAGTTGAGCTTAAAGAACACACGGGCGGGCTCGCCAACGAGGGCGCGCTGGATCTCGCGATCCAGGCCGCGCATGATGAGCGGCTTCAGGCCGACCGGCGCCACGCCCAGGAAGCGGTAATCGCCGCGCAGGTTGCCCAGCGACAGGTTGCGGAAGAACAAGTTGGCGTCCTCGCCGATGCCGGGATGGGCGGTCATGAGCATAAAGTCGCTGTAGAGCTTGGCCGTCTTCTCGTTAAAGTTGCCGGTGCCCAACAGCGTCAGGCGTGTAAGCGCCATGCCCTCGCGATAGGTGAGCTGGCAGATCTTGGAGTGACACTTAAAGCCCTCGGAGCCATAGATGACGGTGCAGCCTGCCTCTTCCAGACGTTCGGCCCACTCGATGTTGTTCTGCTCGTCGAAGCGGGCGCGGAGCTCCATGAGCACCGTGACCTCTTTGCCGTTCTCGGCAGCATCGATCAGCGACTCGCACAGGCGGCTCTGCTTGGCCACGCGGTAGAGCGTGATGCGCAGCGAGATGCACTCGGGGTCGTAGGCGGCCTCGTGCACCAGATCCAGGAAGGGGTTCATGGCCTCATAGGGATAAAAGAGCAGCTTGTCGTGCTGAAGTACCTGCTCGCGGATGGAGCGGGTCATATCGATGGTGGGGTTGGGCTGCGGCTTAAACGGCGTAAAGAGCAGCTCGTTGCGTAGGTGCTCGGGAATCTTGCCCTCAATGCCGAAGACATAGCCCAGGTTGAGCGGGATGTCGCAGGTAAAGACCGAGCGACGCGAGAGCTCGAGCGCCTTGCGGATAGTCTTGAGCGTTGCTTTTTCGAGTGAGCCCGAGACGGCGAGCACTACCGGCTGCAGGCGTAGGCGCTTCTTGAGGATGCGCTTCATATGCTGGCGGTAGTCCTCTTCCTCCTCGACGCCCTCGCCGTCCGGATCGATGTCGGCGTTGCGGGTGACGCGGATGAGCGCGCGGTCGAGCGGCTTATAGGAGCCAAAGCAGCTGTCCAGGCAGGCGAGGATGACGTCCTCGAGCAGAATGTAGGAGTAGGTGCCGGTGGGCGAGGGAATTTCGACCACGCGGTTCATCGAGGCGGGAATCTCGATCAGGCCCAGCAGACTTTCCTCGTCGGTGACGCCGTCCAGGCCGCATGCCAGGTAAAGTGCGCCGTTGCGCAGGTTGGGGAAGGGGTGGCGCGGGTCGATCACCAGCGGTGAGATGACCGGCGACACGTAGGCCTGGAAGTAGCGGGTTACAAAGGTGCGCTCCTCGGGCGTAAGCGAATCGATGCGGGCGCGGTGAACGCCCAGGGTGTCGAGCTTGCCCTCGATGCTCTTAAAGATGGACTCCCAACGGGTAAGGAGCCCGGGCAGCTCCGCCATGACAGCGTCGACCTGTTCGGAGGCGGTCATATTGCTCTTGTTGTCGACAGGCTGCTTTTTGAGCTCGGCAAGGTCGGACAGGCCACCCACGCGCACCATGAGGAACTCATCGAGGTTGGACTCGAAGATCGAGACGAACTTAAGGCGCTCGAACAGCGGCACGGACTCATCAAAAGCCTCGTCGAGCACACGGTTGTCAAAGCGTAGCCAGCTGAGCTCTCGGTTCTGCGTGTACGAGAAGTCGCGCGGCGGTTTGCGCAGCTTTGCGGCGGCTTGCTTTTTTTCGATTTTGCTC
>CAJLAV010000189.1:0-2728 GCA_905204735.1 uncultured Collinsella sp.
GTGGTGGGCTTTAAGCCCACGTATGGTGCCGTGAGCCGTTACGGCGTGGTTGCCTTTGGCTCGTCGCTCGACCAGGTGGGTCCCTTCGGCCGCACGGTCGAGGATGTTGCGCTGGCCATGAACGCGCTTACCGGCGCGGGCCACGATCCGTACGACTGCACCAGCCAGGATTGCGCCGTCGACTTTACCGAGCATCTCAACGACAGCATCGAGGGCAAGCGCGTGGGCATCATCCCCGCGTTTATGGAGGCCGAGGGCCTGACGCCCGAGGTCAAGGCCGCTGTTCAGCGCGCCGCCCAGGAGCTGCAGAACCAGGGCGCCGAGCTGGTCGAGGTCGACCTGCCGCACCTGGATGCCGCTATCGCCGCCTATTACGTCATCGGCCCGGCCGAGGCGTTCTCCAACCTGGCACGTTTCGACGGCATTCGCTACGGCTATCAGGAGGAGGGCTGCGCCAACCTGTCCGACCAGAGCTCGCTCTCGCGCGCCCACGGCTTTGGCGCCGAGGCCAAGCGCCGTCAGATGCTCGGCGCCTACCTACTGAGCTCGGGCGTGTACGACAAGTACTACTACGCCGCGCAAAAGGCCCGCACGCTCATCACGCAGGACTACGACGCCGCGTATGCCAAGGTGGACACCATCCTCATGCCCGCCTCGCCGCGCACGGCCTTTAAGTTTGGCGAGATCAGCGACCCCACGCAGATGTACCTCTCCGACCTGTACACCATCTCGCTCAACATTTGCGGCAACGGCGGCATCTCGGTGCCGCTGGGCCTGGGCGAGGATAGCAAGCTGCCCGTTTCTGCCCAGCTGGTGGGTCCGGCCTTTAAGGACCGTCAGCTGCTCACGTTTGCCCGCGCCCTGGAGCGTGGCTTTGCCGATGCCGCCACGGGTGCGCCCGCGCTTTCCGTCGCGCCCGATTTTGCCGGGAAGGGAGGCGAGCTGTAATGAAGGAACTTTCCGAGGTCCTGCAGGATTGGGAGGCCGTGATCGGCCTGGAGATCCATACCGAGCTCACCGCACTCGATACCAAGATGTTCTGCAACTGCAAGCTCAGTCACGATGACGAGCCCAACGCCAATGTGTGCCCGGTGTGCCTGGGTCTGCCCGGCGCCCTGCCGGTGCCCAACAAGCGCGCCATCGAGAGCATCGTCAAGGCCGGTCTCGCCACCAACTGCGAGATCCAGCGCCACTCGATGTTCTACCGCAAGCACTATTTCTATCCCGATATGGCCAAGAACTTTCAGACCACGCAGGGCCCGGTTGCCTTTGCCATGTACGGTCACCTGGACCTGGACGTGACCGGTCGCGGTGCCGCCGAGCGCCCCGACTGCGCGTTTGGCGAGGCCGAGGCCCAGAGTCTGGCGAGCGCTTCGGCCAACGCCGAGGGCCTGTCCACGTCCATGACGTCGACCATGCGCGAAGGCAATCAGCGCGCCGGCCACCTAGCCAGCTATGACGCGTCCAACCTGCAGATGCCCGAGCGTCGCGAGGACGGTTCCTACACGGTGCCTATCCGCATCTTGCGTATCCATATGGAGGAGGATGCCGCCAAGATGGTTCACGTGGGTGGCGCCGAGGGTCGCATTACCGCCGCGGCCGAGTCGCTCGTCGACTACAACCGCTGCGGCACGCCGCTGATTGAGCTTGTCACCGAGCCCGACCTGCGCACGCCCGAGGAGGCTCGCCTGTTTATGGAGAAGCTCCGTCGCATCTTTGTGACGCTGGGCATTTCGGACTGCTCCATGGAGAAGGGTTCCATGCGCTGCGACGGCAACGTGTCGCTGCGCCGCCGCGGCGAGACCAAGCTGGGCACCAAGACCGAGCTCAAGAACCTCAACTCGTTTAAGAGCCTGCATGACGGCCTTGCCTACGAGATCTGCCGTCAGGCCGAGGTGCTCGAGGAGGGCGGCATTATCTACCAGGAGACCCGCCACTGGGAGCCCAGCCGCAAGCGTACCGTGGTCATGCGCGTGAAGGAGACGGCCGACGACTATCGCCTGTTCCCCGATCCCGACCTGGCGCCGTTCGATCTGGACGACGAGTTCATCGACCGCTGCCGTGGCGAGATCCCCGAGCTGCCCGATGCCAAGCGTGCCCGTTTTGAGGCCGACTTTGGCATTAAGACGGCCGACGCCGAGCAGATTGCTGGCGACCCCGAGTTTGCCGACTTCTTTGAGGCCGCCGCTGCCGGTATGGCTGGCAAGGAGGCCCAGACGGTCGCAAACTTGCTGGTGAACGAGATGATCGCCTATCTTAAGGGCGCGGGCGTGTCGCTCACCGAGTCCGGCATTGCGCCGGCTCAGGTGGCAGCCCTTGCCAAGCTGCTGGCGACCGATGCCATCAGCTCCAACCAGGCGCACGAGGTCTTTGAGGCCATGGCCCAGACCGGCGACGACCCCAACAAGATCGTCGACGAGCGCGGCATGCGTCAGGTGAGCGATGCCGGCGCGCTGCAGCCGATTGTGGACGAGGTGCTGGCAAACTGTGCCGATCAGGCGCAGCAGTATCGTGACGGCAACCAGAAGGTCATCGGCTTTTTGGTGGGCCAGTGCATGAAGGCGAGCCGCGGCAAGGGCAACCCGAAGCTCTTCAACGAGTTGCTGAGAACGTCGCTCTCGTAAACGGGAACCCGGGAGCCCCGGCAGGGCGGGTGCTTCCTCAAAATTTCGAACAGTCCTGCGCAAGACGAAGGCCACATTAAGTGGCCTTCTTTGCGTGCGGAACT
>CAJLAV010000190.1:0-2725 GCA_905204735.1 uncultured Collinsella sp.
AACTGGGCGGCCGCCATAAGCGTGCGGCCCGACTGCGACACAGCCAGCGTCACGTCCTCGCCAGCATCGAGCCCGGCCTCGACGGCCTGCAAGGCCTCGGCAGTGTAGAGCTGCGCGGCTATACGGTGAATGAGCATGCTGTTCCTCCGGCATTGCAACGCCAAAAGCCCGCCGGGGCAAGCTCGGCGGGTATGCGGCGGATTTCATTGCCTGTCATGGTAGCGCATGGAGAGGACTCCGGCTCAAGAGCAAACCCAGCCCCGCAAAAAACGCCAGACGAAGATGCGTTCCGCCCTACCCCGCTACGCGCACGCTGGGGCACAAATCTGCCAGCGGACACTCGTCACACTTGGGTTTGCGGGCGTCGCAGATCTCGCGACCGAAGGTGATCCACTGATGGTTGACCGACTCCCAATACTCGTGCGGCAAAATCTTGAGCAGATCCTGCTCGGTCTTGAGCGGCTCCTTGGCATGTGTCTTGGGACTCAACATCAGGCGATGCGCAATGCGGTTGACGTGCGTGTCCACCGCAATGCCCTCCACGATGCCATACCCCACGTTGAGCACGATGTTCGCCGTCTTGCGTCCCACGCCCGGCAGCTTCACGAGTTCCTTCATGTCGGCCGGCACCTCGCCGCCATAGTCGGCGACGATCATCTGCGCGGCCTCCACGGCGTGCTTGGCCTTGCTCTTATAAAAGCCGAGTGACTTGATGGTGTCTGCCACGTCAGCCACACTCGCCCCGGCCATGGCCTCGGGCGTGGGCCACTGGGCAAACAGCTTCGGCGTCACCTTGTTGACCTGCGCGTCGGTCGTTTGCGCCGAGAGCAACACCGCGATCAGCAGGCGGAAGGGATTCTCGTGGTCCAAAAAGCACTCGACCGGGCCATAGCGACGGTTGAGGCGCTCACACACCTCAACGGCGCGCTCGCGTTTGGCGGCATTGGTCTCGCGTGGCATAACGACTCCTCGGCTCAACGGCACAATAAACTTATGGGCACAATTGTCCCACGTCCGAGACGCTTACGCCTCCAAGAATGCGCCGGTCTGACGGCTCCACAGGCTCGCGTACTCGCCACCCGCCTCGACGAGCTGCGTATGCGTGCCGTCCTCGACAATCTCGCCATCGGCCAGCACCACAATGCGGTCAAGCGCCGCCACGGTGGACAGGCGGTGCGCCACCACAATGGAGGTGCGGCCGCGCATCAGATTCTCGAGCGCCTCCTGCACCAACGCCTCGGACTCGCTGTCCAAGGCAGACGTCGCCTCGTCGAGCACCAGAATCGGCGCGTCGGTTAGGATGGCGCGGGCGATAGCCACGCGCTGACGCTGACCGCCAGAGAGCCTGACGCCGCGCTCGCCCACCATAGTGTCAAAGCCACGGGGCAAGCGGTCGATAAACTCGGTCGCATTAGCCAAGCGAGCCGCCTCGCGAATCTGCTCATCAGTGGCGTTGGGACGACCGTAGGCAATGTTTTCGCGAATGGAGCGGTGGAACAGCAGCGCCTCCTGCGGCACGTAGGCAACCTGACGGCGCAGGCTCTGCTGCGTGCAGCGCGAGACGTCCTGGCCGTCCACGAGCACGCGGCCGCCCTGTACATCGTCCAGGCGCAACAGCAACTTGGTGAGCGTCGTCTTGCCCGAGCCCGATTTGCCCACCAGGCCCACGCGCTGGCCCGCCGCCACATGAAGTGTCAGGTCATCGAACACGCTCTCGCCCGCCGCAGCGTCACGGTACGCAAAGCTCAGCTGCTCAAAATCAATCGCGCCCTCGGTCACTTTGAGCTCGGGGGCGTCCGGGTCATCTGCCACCAAACGTGGCTCGTCCAGCACGCGCGTCATCTCGGCCGCATCGCCGAGCGCGCGGTTGATGCGCTGCATCATGGAGCTTACGTAGTTCAGGCGCATGGTGAGGTTATAGGTGTAGGTAAAGATCATGACGAGCGAGCCGGCCGAGATGCCAAACCACGCGTTTCCGCCCGCCACGAATACGCTCACCACGGCCATGGTGATGACGATAAGACCCGAGGTCGTAAAGTTGCGCTGCATCATGGCGTGCATCGAGACCGTCTCGGCATCGCGCGCGGCACGATCAGCGGCGTCGAACAGATCACGTTCAAAGTCCTCGCGCCCGCAGGTCTTGACGGCCAAGATGTTCGTGACCGCGTCGGAGAGCACGCCCGAGAGCTTGTTCTGCGCGGCGGACGTCGCGGCCGAAAGCGGCATGATGCGCTTGTACATAAGCCAGACAAACGCGATGTAGACGGCCATGATGCACACCAGGATCACGGTAAACGTCGGCACCACCGGGGCGAGCGCCGCCACCGTGCAGATGACCGAGGTGATGGTGGGGATGAGCGAATACACCGTCACGTCGACCAGCCCCGTATAGCCGCTCATAAAACGGCTCGTCTGGCTCACGAGCGATCCGCCAAAGCGGCTGGTGTGAAATGTCATGGATTGATTGGAGAGCGTGTCGAAGCACAGGCGCGCCAGGTGATAGTTGCCCGCAATCTCGAGCTTGTAGACGGTGTAGTCCTGCAGCTTGGAGAGGATTTGGCCCACCAGGTTAACGAGTACGAGCGCCAGGATATAGGGGCCGAAGACCTCAAACACCTGATCACCCGCCACGGGGCTGCGGTGGTCACCGAGGACAGCATCTCTAACCGAGTGCAGAAGTTCCCCACCAGTGTGCTGAACCAGTGGACCTAACACAGCCGCCTGT
>CAJLAV010000191.1:0-2713 GCA_905204735.1 uncultured Collinsella sp.
CACTTAATGTGCTTTCCGTCTTGCGCAGGACTGTAGAGCAGCAAACTTAACCCGCGCCAGCCGGCCCCGGAGACCCTCCCGGAGGGCCCAAAAAATATTTTCAAAAAAGTTGTTGCGCACCGGACAGACTTCTGTGTATACTAATCCCCGCAGCGCACGCGAGCGGAAACAAACGCGAACGACTGCCTGGGGAGTTAGCTCAGTTTGGTTAGAGCGCCGGCCTGTCACGTCGGAGGTCGCGGGTTCGAGCCCCGTACTTCCCGCCAACGCAATTAAAGCCACGTCTTCGGATGTGGCTTTTTGCGTTTGATAGGACCTTGATCCCATCGGCTCCTTTTGCCCAAAACCAAATCCTTCCAATTCCCGGACAAGCTCCGTTTGAGACCTGTGTTCAAACAAGGCGTTTGTTGCACAACACCTGTTCAACGAAGCAGGGGGTTAGGTTATACTAAATTGCACTATGGGCCGTTTTTGATGCAAGAGGCTTCAAACACGGCATTCAGTGGGCACCCGTTTTGCTATATGGGCGTCCATACGGTCATTTAGCGTTTCGACACAAGCTCGGCCCCGGAGCTCGTTCGAGCTGTTCGTATTCCTTGAAAGGGGAAAAATGGACATATCGAGGAAGACTGATTACGCCCTTCGCATGCTGGCGATGCTTGCCGAGGATCCGGAGCGTTTGCTTTCTGTTCGCACCGCTGCCGAAGAGGTCAATGTCCCGTATTCGTTTGCCCGCTCGATTCAGCACGGTTTGGTCCAGGCCGGTATTGTGGAGAGCCTGCGTGGCGTCCACGGTGGCATGCGTCTCAAGGTCAGTCCGGACGACGTCACTATCCGCCAGGTCGTCGAGGCCGTTCAGGGTCCTATGGTTATGAACGATTGCACCGCGCCCGATGGTGACTGTGCGCGCATGGGCGCGTGCTGCTATCATCCCCTGTGGGCCGGAGCCCAGGCGTTGATGCGCGACTACCTCGATTCCGTTTCGCTCGGCGACATCGTCGCTCACCGCCAGTTCCCGGCCGTCGATCCCAAGTTCGCCGACCGCGAAGCGTTTCCCGAGTACGCCACCTGCGCGTGCGCTTACCGGGAGGAATAGCGCCGCATAAGGAGCATAGCCATGATTCAGGACCCCTTTCGTTCGATGATTCGTTCGGAAGGGGTCCTGCGTTATCGCGACCTTCCGTGGCGCCGCACACGCGATCCGTACATCATTTGGCTTTCTGAGGTCATGCTGCAGCAAACGCAGGTGCCGCGTGTGGAGGCGCGCATGCCGGTGTGGCTCGATCGTTTTCCGACTGTGCAGGCGCTTGCCCAGGCCGCGCCTTCCGATGTTTTGGACGCTTGGCAGGGCATGGGCTACAACCGACGCGCTCTGGCGCTTCATGGGGCCGCTCAGCGCGTTGTAGAGGACTGGGACGGGGAGTTTCCGCGTGAGACGCGTGACTTGGTCGCTCTGCCCGGCATTGGCCCGGCAACGGCGCAGGGCATCCGTTCGTTTGCGTTTGATCTTCCAGGCGTGTATCTAGAGACCAATGTGCGCACGGTCTTTTTGCATCATTTCTTTCCCGATGTGCCGGCCGTTCCCGATCGCGAGCTGGTGCCGCTGATTCAAGCCGCCTGTCCGGCGGCCCCTGGTGCGGCGGCGGATGAGATTGCGCCCTTTGCCGTGCCTCAAGACGATTCCGACACGCCGCGCGCATGGTATTACGCGTTGCTGGATTACGGCGCGTATCTTAAAAAGACGCTGCCCAATCCGTCCAGGCGGTCGGCGGGCTATAGTCGTCAGTCCAAGTTTGAGGGCTCGCGTCGCCAAAAGCGCGCCCACATTGTGCGCATGCTGCTGGCGGCGCGCGATGGACAACCGGCAGGTATTACGCTCGATGAAGCCGTTGCAGGCGTTAACGAGATGGAGACGGCAGCCGGCCGAGAGCCGGTCGAGCGCGAGCTGGTCGCAAGCATTCTTGCCGATCTGGAGCGCGAGGGCTTTTGCGGCTCCGAGGGCGATCGTTGGCTGAGTGTGTAGCTCACTCGAATCTGAAGAACGGGATTGTAAGGTTTAAATTCTCGGCATGAGGGCATCCTTAAAGCAAGGCCGCTCAAAGTCTGTGGGCGGCATGCGTTGAAGGGAAGTACACCTATGGATTTTGAGAATTCCCAAACCAAGAAGAACCTCGAGACCGCTTTTGCCGGTGAGTCCCAGGCACACACCAAGTATCGCTACTATGCATCCAAGGCCAAAAAGGACGGCTACGTTCAGATCTCGAATATTTTTGCCGAGACGGCGGGCAACGAGTCCGAGCACGCCAAGCTGTGGTTTAAGTATCTGCACGACGGCGCCGTTCCGGGCACTCTGGACAACCTGCGCGACGCCGCTGCGGGCGAGAACTACGAGTGGACCACGATGTACGACGAGTTCGCCAAGACCGCCGAGGAGGAGGGCTTTGTCGAGATCGCCGAGAAGTTCCGTGGCGTCGCCGCCGTCGAGAAGGCCCACGAGGAGCGCTACAACAAACTCGTCGAGCGCATCGAGTCGGGCGAGGTGTTTGAGCGTGAGGGCGTGAAGGTGTGGAAGTGCCTGAACTGCGGGCACCTGCACGTTGGTGCCGAGGCGCCTGAGGTGTGCCCGGTGTGTAACCACCCGAAGGCGTACTTTGAGGAGCAGGTGGTGAACTACTAGCGCTTGGCGCTGGCGTGAGCTGGGCCGGGAGGGCCG
>CAJLAV010000192.1:0-2659 GCA_905204735.1 uncultured Collinsella sp.
CCAAGCATGTGTTCGTAACCGGTGGCGTGGTTTCGTCCCTGGGCAAGGGTATCACCGCGGCCTCGCTGGGCCGTCTGCTCAAGTCGCGTGGCTACAAAGTAACGATGCAGAAGGCCGACCCGTATCTGAACGTCGACCCCGGTACCATGAGCCCGTTCCAGCATGGTGAGGTCTTCGTTACCGAGGATGGTTACGAGTCCGACCTGGACCTGGGTCATTACGAGCGCTTTATTGATGAGAACCTGACCCGCGATTCCAACTTTACGACCGGTGCCATCTACAAAAGCCTAATCGCCCGCGAGCGTCGCGGCGACTTTTTGGGCGGTACCGTGCAGGTGATTCCCCACGTCACCAATGCCATTAAGGACAAGTTCCGCCGCATCGAGGAGCAGACCGGCTCCGATGTAGTCATCACCGAGCTGGGCGGCACGATTGGCGACATCGAGTCCCAGCCGTTTGTCGAGGCCATCCGTCAGTACCGCAAGGAGGCCGGCCCCGAGAACGTCTGCTACATCCACGTGTCGCTCGTTCCCTATATCGCCGCCGCCCACGAGGTCAAGACCAAGCCCACGCAGCATTCCGTCAAGGAGCTCCGCAGCTTTGGCATCCAGCCCGATATCATCGTGCTGCGCTCCGACCACCATATCGATGACGCTATCCGCGGAAAGATCGCAAGCTTCTGCGACGTCGACACCGATTGCGTCTTTACCAACGAGGACTGCGCGAGCATTTACGATGTTCCGCAGCTGCTTGCCGAGCAGGACTTTGACCTGCGCATTTGCGAACGCCTGGGTCTGGATCCGCGTGAGCGCGACATGAGCGAGTGGAACGAGTTCCTGCGCAAACAGAATCACGCCAATCATCACGCCGACAAGGTGAAGATCGCCGTCGTGGGTAAGTACACGCAGCTGCCCGATGCGTACCTGTCGGTTATCGAGGCCCTGCACCATGCGGGCGTCTTCTACGATCGCCATGTGGACGTCCAGCTGGTCGACGGCGAGAGCCTCGACGAGCAGAATGTCTCTGAGGTTTTGGGCGACGCCTCGGGCATCCTGGTCCCCGGCGGCTTTGGCAAGCGCGCCCTGGAGGGCAAGATCCTCGCGGCCGAGTTTGCCCGTGAGCACAAGATTCCGTATCTGGGCATTTGCCTGGGTATGCAGGTGGCCGTGTGCGAGTTCGCCCGCAACGTCGTCGGCCTTGCCGGCGCCAGCTCCTCCGAGTTCGATCCGGACGGCCCGTTTAGCGTCATCGATCTGATGAGCTCGCAGGAGGACGTGACCGAGAAGGGCGGCACCATGCGCCTGGGCGCCTATCCGTGCAAGCTCGCCGCCGATACCCTTGCTCGCGAGGCATATGGCGAGGAGCTCGTCTACGAGCGTCACCGTCACCGCTTTGAGTTCAACAACGCCTTCCGTGACCAGCTCGAGGACGCCGGTTTGGTTATCTCGGGTCTGTCGCCCGACGAGCGCCTGGTCGAGATGGTCGAGCTGCCGCGCGACGTGCATCCGTGGTATGTGGCAACCCAGGCTCATCCCGAGTTCAAGAGCCGCCCGACCAACCCGCAGCCGCTGTTCCGCGAGTTCGTGCGCGCTTCGATCGGCCAGCACGAGGGTGTCGACCGTCTGCAGGTGACGCCCATGAACCTCGCTACGGACTAAGGGTGCCGGCGAATAAGGAACATACCGAAGTTACTCCCTCGTCGCTCGCCGTGGCGGCGGGGGAGTATCTCGATTACCTCGCGGTCGAGCGGGGTTTGGCGCGCAACACGATTGCGGCCTATCGTCGTGACCTGACGACGTACTGCGCCTATCTGGAGCGGGCGGGTATTGTGTCTTTTGAAGAGGTGACCCGTCAGGTCGTGGAGGGCTTTGTTGCCGACCGTCGCGATGGGGGCTATTCCGATGCCTCGGTGGAGCGCGCGCTTGCGGCCGTGAAGGGCCTGCATGCCTTTTTGGTGCGCGATGGGGCTGTGGCCCAAAATCCAACGGCGGCGTTGCGCCTGCCTAAAAAGGCTGAGCGTTTGCCGGAGTATCTATCGGTGGAGGATGTCTCGGCGCTGCTCGATCAAGACTTCCCCGAGGGCGAGATGGGCTTGCGCGACCATGCCATCTTGGAAGTGCTCTACGGATGCGGTTTACGTGTGAGCGAGTTGGTGGGGCTCGATGTGGGCGATATCCATATCGACGATGGCTTTGTGCTCGTTCGCGGTAAGGGCTCAAAGGAACGCCTGTCACCGCTGGTGGGAAGCGCGGCGCGAGCTCTGACGCTCTATGTAACTGAGGGGCGTTCTCGCTTGGCGGCCCATGCCCGCGGAACCGAGACCTCGGCGGTCTTTTTAAATAAGAACGGCCGCCGTCTGTCGCGCCAGGGCATTCATGCCATCTGTGAGCGCTACGGGCGCCAGGTGGGGCTGGTGGGACTCCATCCCCACACGCTGCGTCACTCCTTTGCCACCCATATGCTTGCGGGCGGCGCAGACCTCCGTGTGCTACAGGAGATCTTGGGACATGCCGATATATCGACCACGCAGGTCTACACGCATGTCGACCGAACGCAACTGACCGAGGTCTATCTGGCGGCGCATCCGCTAGCACATCGCTAGCACCTCGCTGACCTGCATATTTATAAATATTAAATGGGACGGGCCCCAGATTGCCGA
>CAJLAV010000193.1:0-2628 GCA_905204735.1 uncultured Collinsella sp.
GTTAGCAAAAACGGGTAGTTCCACGGAGCCATGATGAGCGTGACGCCATAGGGCACGGCTTGCGTTTTGCACGCGCTCACGGCGTTGGCAAGGTCACACGGACGCAGGCGCGGACGACTCCATCGAGCCACGTGAGCGATCTGATGACGAATCTCGGAAAGCGACGTGCCGATCTCGCACATATATGCCTCGTCATGCGACTTTCCCAAATCGGTCTTGAGTGCATGGGCAATATCGGCCTCGTGCGCCCGTACCGCATCGCGTAAACTCACGAGCGCGCGACGTCGGGCATCAACATCAAACGTAGCGTGCGTTTTAAAGTAAGTGCGCTGATCGCCGACGATGCGCGCAATTTCCTCGGTGTTCATGGCACCCTCCTAGTTCTCGTCCTCAAACATACCACCCGCGACGACCTCGTACATACGCTCGAGCTCCAAGCGGTCCATCAAAAGCGGAACGGGGTACAGCGGATTGGCCTCGGCATCGGCATGCGCCGCCATCTCGGGAATGTCGGAGCGGCGAATGCCCGAGACATATTTGGGGATTCCCAGGATCTCGTTCATGCGGTCGACCCAATCGAAAAAGGCCTCGGCCGCAAGACTATCCTGCGCGGTAGCCGGCGCAATGCCCGCCATGCGAGCAAGATCGGCAAGCTTGGGGGCGGCGGCGTCACCATAAGCGCGAAGCATGTGCGGCAGGATGATCGCGTTGGCCAAACCGTGCGGAATTCCGTATCGGCCGCCCAGACTGTGCGCGATGGCATGCACATATCCGACATAGGAGCGGGTAAACGCAACGCCCGCCTTATACGCCGCCGAAAGCATATTGCGACGAGCGCGCATGTCGTCACCATGCTCATAGGCCTCGAGCAAATTGTCGTGGATAAGCTGCACCGCCTGTCGCGCCATCTTGCGCGTATAGGGCGTGGTGCTTCGCCCGATAAAGGCCTCAACGGCATGCGTCAGGGCGTCCATGCCCGTCTGCCCCGTAATGGAAGCGGGCAAGCCGCACGTAAACTCGGGGTCGTGGACTGCAAAACGCGGGATGAGCACAAAGTCGTTAATGGGGTATTTGTAGTGCGTCTCGTCATCGGTGATAACCGCCGCGAGCGTGACTTCGCTTCCCGTACCGGCGGTAGTGGGAACCGCAATAAGCAGCGGCAGGAGACGATGAATCCGCAGTAGGCCGCGCATCTTGTTGATGGGCTTGTTTGGCTGCGCAATGCGTGCGCCCACGCCCTTGGCACAGTCCATGGCCGAGCCACCGCCAAAGCCGATAATGGCCTGGCAGGCGCTCTCTCGATACAGGGACGCCGCTTCTTCCACGTTTGAAACCGTGGGGTTTGCACGCGTTTCGGCATAGACCGTAACGCCAATCCCCCTGCATGCGAGCGCCGTCTCGAGCGGTGCCGTGAGCCCCAGACGGGCAATGCCGGGATCCGTCACGATAAGGACCTTCTGGATCGAGCGCTTTTGAAGCACCGCGGGCACATCCTCGGCATGCTCTAAAATGCGCGGCTCGGTATAGGGCAGGATCGGCAATGCAATGCGAAAAACCGTCTGATATGTTCGGCACCAGGCACGACGGGCTAGATGCATAAAGGAAACTCCTTCATTTGTTGATAGGTCAACATTTGCTCGCCCGATTGTACTCAGCGGCGGTCAAAGACGGCCTGCCAATCGTTAATCAATCAACATCTTCATATCTCAAAATTGTTTTATTAAAAATCATTCCTAATAGGCTTCACATTTGGTTGCATTTATGGATAATAGAACTCGTCAAGACGCACGTCCGGAGAGGGCCCTTACGGGACCGGACGAGCGCACAATCGCCATAGATCGAAAGGATCGAATCATGAAGTTTGTTTGCCCCGTTTGCGGTTATGTGGAAGAGTTCGACGGCGACCAGCTGCCCGAGGACTTCAAGTGCCCCCAGTGCGGCGTTCCCGGTTCTCGCTTCCTGAAGCAGGAGGAGGGTCAGCTCGAGTGGGCTGCCGAGCACGTCGTGGGCGTCGCCAAGATGGAGGGCGTCTCCGAGGACATCGTTGCCGACCTGCGCGCCAACTTTGAGGGCGAGTGCTCCGAGGTCGGTATGTACCTGGCCATGGCGCGCGTCGCTCATCGCGAGGGCTATCCCGAGATCGGCCTGTACTGGGAGAAGGCTGCCCACGAGGAGGCCGAGCACGCTGCCAAGTTCGCTGAGCTCCTGGGCGAGGTCGTGACCGACTCCACCAAGAAGAACCTCGAGATGCGCGTTGAGGCCGAGAACGGCGCCACCGCCGGCAAGACCGATCTTGCTAAGCGCGCCAAGGCCGCTGGCCTCGATGCCATCCACGACACCGTGCACGAGATGGCTCGCGACGAGGCTCGCCACGGCAAGGCTTTCGCCGGCCTGCTCAAGCGCTACTTCGGCTAAGCCAGCAACCTGAGACATAACCTCTAGCTCGATGAGGCCCGGACCGCATGGTTCGGGCCTTTTTCGTGCCTCACAAACTTGTTAACTACCTGAAATAGGACCGCCTTCGGCATCGGCTTCTCGTCAAAAACTAAGTGAGTAGACTTTTTGGAACTTGCCGAGCAGACCATCCATATCACTTTATAAAGCCGCAGGTAAATGCCTTGTTGCAAA
>CAJLAV010000194.1:0-2580 GCA_905204735.1 uncultured Collinsella sp.
GGTCAATGCCCTCCTCTTTCACGTCACCTTGCTCGCTTAGGGGCGTTTTCGCTTTCCGTCCTCTGCCTGCGATGTTGCTGTTACCGGCACTTGGGTGGCACTTGGGGACGTTCCTTTGGTGCCGGCAGTTGGGGACACTCCTTTGCTAGAAGATTTGGCGCAGATCTCCACGGTTGAGGGCTTCGTCGAAGAGGTGCTTGAACACCACGCTGCCGTGCAGACCGTCGTGCTCGAACTCGTTGGTCACCCAGGCGTGCGAGTTGCCCACGCGGCTGAGCGTGTTGAGCTGCAGACCCGAATCCACGTACATGTCGTCGAAATACACGGCGGCCTGGAGCGGCACCTCGTTGCAGGCCAGGCGCTGCGGGTCGTAGATCTTGTCCCAGCTTGTGTCTTCCATCAGCAGGTCCATCGCGGGCTTGAAGGGCTTAAGTTCGGGCATCTGCTCGAACATCCACGGGAACATGGCCTCTCCGGTAAACATGAGCGGGCGCGCGAGGGCGTCGAACTCGGCACGATGAGCTTTCTCTTCTGCCGCGGCCCAGCGAATGGGCATGGTGTCGCCGTCGGCGTAGATGAACTCCTGCAGCGTCCAGTACAGCGGATTCGTGCGCGTGTTGGTGCGCTCGAAAGCGCGCATCAAAAAGCTATCGGATACTGAGGCACCGCAGCTCAGCGTGCCGTCGCCGTCAACAAACGCGTGATCGATAATCCAGTGCATGCGCTCAAAGCTCGGCTTCATGCCAAAGTCGCTGCCCATAAGCTGTAGGCGCTCCACCGTCATTGGCGAGCCGTCGGGCAGTACGGGCTTTTGCTCCTCGATCGCATCGGCCAGCGCCGCCACGCGCTCGGCATCGGCGGGGTAGCGGCCGTAATACTGCTGCGTCTTGGCGGCCATACGCGGGAAGGTGTGCGCGTAGACCTCGCTGGCGCTCGCCGGGACGTGCGGAATGCCGCCGCAGGTAAAGCTTGCCGCCACGCCCTCGGGGAAGAGCGACAGATAGCTCAATGTCAAAAAGCCGCCGTAGCTTTGGCCGAGCGTGACCCACGGCTTGCCGCCAAAGCCCACGAGGCGCAGGTACTCAAAATCGCGCACGATGGAGCTGGCGAGGTGGCGCTTGAGGAAGTCCGCCTGCGAGCGTGCGGCATCGGAGCCGGCCGCCGTCGCGCGCTCGCCTAGAGCCGCGATCGTACGCCCGTCTACACAGCTGCTGCGCCCGGTGCCGCGCTGGTCGGGCAGGACCACGCGGAAGTGCTTGACGGCCTCCTCGATCCAGCCGTCGCTTGTGGGCGACAGCGGACGCGGGCTCTCGCCGCCGGGGCCGCCCTGCAAAAACAGGAGCAGCGGCAGATCGTCGTTGATGCGGTCGGGCGCGCAAACCACGCGGTAGAAGAGCTTGATGCTCTCGGGCGCGCCGGCGATGGGTGCCGGCATAGCGCCGCGGCGCATGGTGCTGCCGACGGCCAGGAGCATCGGCTCCAGGCCGCGCCAGTCAAGGGGGGCGTCGATGCTGTGGTCCTCGACATAAAGGCCGGGGACGTGGTACGAAGTGATGAGGGCCATGTGAGTCTTCCGTTCGTTGCGGTGTTTCGGGTTGACCAATTCTACCGCCGCGGGCGAGGCCATGCGCAAATCGGCTACCATGGTTGCAAGCTTCTAGGAGAAAGGGCCGCCCATGTCGGTCGATATAGCCACGTACGTCCACGATCTTGCCGTTGCCGCCAAGGCAGCGTCGGCCTCGCTTGCCACGGCGAGCGATGAGCAGCGTCAGGAGGCCGTGCGCGCCATGGCCGAGGCGCTGCGCGATGGCGTCGATTCCATCGTTGCCGCCAACGAGCTCGATATGTCCGCCGCGCGCGATGCGGGTACCTCGGCCGGACTGCTCGATCGCCTGCTGCTGACGCCCGAGCGCGTCGAGGGCATGGCCGCCGGCCTGGAAAAGCTCGCCGAGCTGCCCGATCCCGTGGGCCGCGTGCTCGACCACCGCGTGCTTGCAAGCGGCGTGGACTTGACCCGTGTGAGTGTGCCGCTGGGCCTGGTCGCCATGGTCTACGAGGCGCGCCCCAACGTGACGGCCGACGCCGCAGGCATCTGCATACGCACCGGCAACGCCTGCATTCTGCGCGGCGGTTCGCTGGCCTATCACTCGTGTGCCATGATCGCCGAGCTGCTGGCCGATGCGCTCGAGGCCAAGGGCTTCCCGCGCGAGGCCGTGTCGATGATCGAGTCCACCGACCGCGAGGCCACTGGCGAGCTCATGAAGCTCCGCGGTATTGTCGACGTGCTCATTCCGCGTGGCGGTGCAGGCCTGATCCAGCGCTGCGTGCGCGAGTCGCTCGTGCCGGTGATCGAGACGGGTACGGGCAGCTGCCACATCTACGTGCATGAATCCGCCGACTTTGATAAGGCACTCAACATTATCGTTAATGCCAAGACCCAGCGCGTAGGCGTGTGCAATGCCGCCGAGTCGCTGCTGGTCGACCATGCTGTGGCCGATGCGTTTTTGCCCGCGGTCGTGGCCGTGCTGCACGACCACGGCGTGCTCATTCACGGCGACGAGGCCACGTGCGCCGCGTGCG
>CAJLAV010000195.1:0-2530 GCA_905204735.1 uncultured Collinsella sp.
ACATGCTTGGTCATATTGAGTTACCTGCGCTTCCCGTAGAAGTTGTTTATCCACATCTTACGGGTCTTCATTGTAATACTCGCGCCGCGGACCGTTCGCAATTTTTCTCGCGTGCGATTGCATTTCTCAATCTTGAAACAAAACGCCGCCCGGTTTCCCAGGCGGCGTCGCTATGGCAAGGGTTACATGCTGCTATCGATCAGCAACCTCGTCCTCAAGCATTTCTTGAACGAGCATGCCGGTACGGACGCCCTCAAGATACCACTCGCCACGTTCGGTGAGGCAAATGCCATTTGCAAGCTGACCGCCGTCGTCGCTATAACGCGAGACGACATCAATCATGCCTTCGGAATCCAAGCGATCGATTGCGGCGCGGGCACGATACGGCGAAACCCCCACGCGCTCGGCAAGCGTTTTGCGCGAGAAACCATACGGCCCGCCATTGTCTTCGGTTTGCTGGTCGATTTCCATCAACACCAGCACCTCAACACGCTTCATATCGTTGACACTCGCACGACCCTTGCCCGCCATAGCAGCCTCCTCAAACCGAGCACGAGCATCTAACGCGCCGTGCGCGACCGACACACCTCACGATGGCAGGTAATATCCATCATGCGGCATCCCGCTAAGGATGAAACAGTTACGGTTATTGTATACCGCTCAAATTGTTTCTAGGCAGGTAAACGGCTATTTTTCGCCGAAATAGGCGCTTTATTGATCAAAAAGCCGTACCGGGCGCCAACCCGATACGGCCAAAATGCAATGCAATTACCGCGGTGCTTCAAACTTAGCGGTGGAAGAAACCGCGGCGCTCAAACTTGGGCTCGCAGCACACGTTGATACCCAGTTTGCGCAGTACCGTCTCGTCCGTCGGCGAGATAATCACGCTAAAGAAGGCATCGCAACCGCGCAGCTGTTCCAGGCCCGAAAGGACGCGAGCGGCCGTCTCACTCGTGGCCGAGGTGATCGACAGCGCCATAAGCGTCTCGTCGGTGTGGAGGCGAGGGTTTTTGCTGCCCAGGAAATGCGTCTTGAGCTTGCTGATGGGCTCGATCGCCTCATCGCTAATGACCTCGAGCTCAAGGTCGACGCCCGAGACATGCTTGAGGGCGTTCATAATGAGCGAACTTGCGGCGCCCAGGCGCGTGGAGGTCTTACCGGTCACCACGGAGCCATCGGGCATGACCATGGCACCCACGGGACCACCCGTCAGCTGCTCCCTGGTGAGGGCCGCCGAGCGCGCCGGTGAGTAGTTCTTATCGATGCCGGCTTTCTTCATAATAATCTTGAGACGGTCGACTTGCTCATCGCCCACGCCGGTACGGCGCACATTTTCGACCGCGGTAAAGTAGCGGCGGACGATCTCCATCTTGGAAGCGTCGCGGCAGGCATCGTCATCGGTGATGGCAAAGCCGACCATATTGACGCCCATGTCCGTAGGACTCTGATAGGGGCTCTTGCCCAGGATCTTTTCCATCAGAGCACGGACCACCGGGAAGGCCTCGACGTCGCGGTTGTAGTTGACCGTGGTCTTGTTGTAGGCCTCCAAGTGGAAGGAGTCGATGATATTGGCATCGTCGAGATCGGCCGTTGCTGCCTCATAGGCGATGTTGACCGGATGCGTGAGGGGCAGATTCCAGACCGGGAAAGTCTCGAACTTGGCGTAGCCGGCGGCGGTGCCGTGCTTGTGCTCGTGATAGAGCTGCGAGAGGCAAGTGGCGAGCTTGCCTGAGCCGGGGCCGGGAGCGGTGACCACGACGAGCGGACGCGTGGTCTCGACAAACTCGTTCTTGCCGTAGCCATCGTCGGACACGATCAGATCGACATCGTGCGGATACCCCTCGATGGGATAGTGCAGCTTGGCGGGAATACCGAGCGCGTTCAGGCGGTTGCGGAACACATCAGCAGCAGGCTGGCCAGCGTACTGGGTGATGACCACAGCCGCGACGGCAAAGCCGTTGCCGCGGAACAGGTCAACCAGGCGCAGCACATCCTCGTCATAGGTAATGCCCAGGTCACCACGAGCCTTGTTTTTCTCGATGTGGTTCGCGTTGATCGCGATGATAACCTCGACATCGTCGGCGATGCTCTTGAGCATGCGGAACTTGCTGTCCGGTTCAAAACCCGGTAGCACGCGGCTCGCATGATAGTCATCGAATAGCTTACCGCCAAACTCCAAATAGAGCTTGCCGCCAAACTGCGAGATGCGCTCCTTAATGTGAGCAGCCTGCAGCTCGATATACTTCGCGTTGTCGAAACCCTGGCGCATATATGGCTCCCGTCCCGTTTCCATTTAATGTTCTAGGCGATTATAACGGAGCCCGCCCTCCCCGATACCCAGACCATCAACAGGCACCAACCAAACATCCGTCAAACCTCTTGTCGGACATATTTGGTGCAAACTAACCTGACCCCATTGCACCGCCCCATAACACCAACAATGGCAGCGCCGCAGGTGGAGCAAAAGTCAGCGAAAGCCCGCCAGAGCGAGCAAGGTGACGTGAAAGAGGAGGGCATAGGCCTTTTGGCC
>CAJLAV010000196.1:0-2479 GCA_905204735.1 uncultured Collinsella sp.
GGGGCCAGCGGCACGTCAAAAGACCATACACCTACGGGCGAAGGACCACCAAACTGGGCTAGGCAGCCGGGCAGATCTTCTTGAAGAGCTCGATGACGTCGTCGAGCGTTGCCTCGCGCGGGTTACCCGGGAAGCAGGCGTCGGCCATGGCGTCCTTGGCCAGGACCTCGATCTCGTCAGCCTTCATGGCCTCACAGACGTGCGGGATGTTCACGTCGGCGGAAAGCTGCTTGACGGCGGCGATGGCGGCATCGGCGGCCTCGGCGGTGCTCATGCCCGTGGTGTCAACGCCCATGGCGACGGCAACCTTGGCCAGGCGCTCAGCGCAAACCGGCTTGTTGAACTCCATGGCGATCGGCAGCAGCATGGCGCAAGCGACGCCGTGCGGGGTGTCGTAGTGAGCGGACAGGGTGTGAGCCATGGCGTGGTCGATGCCCAGGCCAACATTGGAGAAGCCCATGCCGGCGACATACTGACCAAGAGCCATGCCCTCACGGCCGGAGCCGGGCTGGCCGGACTTGGCCTCGGCGACGGAGTCGCGCAGGTTCTCGCTGATCAGCTTAATGGCCTCAAAGTGGAACATGTCGGAAAGCTCCCAGGCGCCCTTGGTGGTGTAGCCCTCGATGGCGTGGGTCAGTGCGTCCATGCCAGTGGAAGCGGTCAGGCCGGCGGGCATGGAGGCCATCATGTCGGGATCGACGACGGCGACCTCGGGGGCGTCGTTGGTGTCGACGCACACGAACTTGCGAACCTTCTCGGGGTCGGTGATGACGTAGTTGATGGTCACCTCGGCGGCGGTACCGGCGGTCGTCGGCACAGCGATGGTGAACACGGCGTGGTTCTTAGTGGGAGCAACGCCCTCGAGGCTGCGGACATCGGCGAACTCGGGGTTGTTGATGATGATGCCGATGGCCTTAGCAGTGTCCATGGAGGAGCCACCACCGATGGTCACGATAGCGTCAGCCTCGGCGGCCTTGAAGGCCTCGACGCCGTCCTTGACGTTCTGGATAGTGGGGTTGGGCTTGATCTCGGAGTAGAGGCTCCAAGCGATGCCGGCAGCGTCGAGCTCGTCGGTCACCTTAGCGGTAACGCCAAACTTGACCAGATCGGGGTCGGAGCAGACGAAGATCTTCTTGTAGCCGCGACGCTGGAGCTCGCCGGGGATCTCCTTGATGGCGCCGGAACCATGATAAGAGATGGTATTGAGAACGAAACGATTAGCCATTGATAGCCTCCCATCGTGTGCGGGGCATCCATTACGCCCCACGTTATGAGTCCCATCCTAACGCTTTTGAAACAAAAAACGCGTGAGAACGTCAATAGTGTTAAAGCGTTTCAACAGATGATGAAAAATATTGCGGCAAAGGGACAACCCCTTTGCCGCATTCGGTTACTTTCGGCAGCCCTCTTTCCAAGCCTCGGCCGCAACCTTCCAGCGTAAGCGCAAGTCGCGCTCGCGGTCGATGAACATGATGGCAAACGCGACAAACAGCAGCAAGCTCGCCACGACGATGGCGTGCAGGCCCATGCGCTCAATACACCAGTTGCCCAACACGGCGCCAAACACAAAGGTAAAGATCACGCCAAAGTACAGCAGGCCGTTTTCCAAAAAGCCGCGCCTGTGGGTGATGATGTAATCGTCCACGTTTTGCAGCGCGTTGCGCAAGTTGCCGATGCACATGGTCGTAGCGATGCCGTGACCGTGGATCTTGCGGAAGCTCTCGACCTGCATGCCGCAGGCAAACGAGGTGAGGCAGTTGGCGAGCAGGTTGAAATTGCCGCCCGGGATAAAGCTCACGCCCAGCAAGATGACGGCTTCAAAGAACACCGTTACCTGGCGCCAGTGAATCACGCTGCCAAACCGCTCATGCACCAGGTCGGCAAGCATAATGCCCACGGCAAACGACACCACGGGGAAGAAGTAGCGTCCCGCAAGTGCCCAGTTGCCCTCCGAGATGCTCACGCCCACGAGCAGGATGTTGCCTGTCTGCGCGTTGGCGAAAACATGATCGCGCCCAATGTACGAATAGACGTCCATAAAGCCACCGGCGAGCGCCAAGATGATGCCCAGCTCAATAGATTCCGATATCTGTTTGGCACGCTGCATCGTCGTGCATCCTCCTTGTTGACGACTCTCTCGTGCGTTGGCGGAAACATAGCCGCCGTTCATACTGTAACCCATTGACAACATGGCGTGCGCGCGAGACGGGTTCTCCAACGCGCAGATACACAGTCTGGAAACAAACGATCCCCGCATCGACGCGCCGATCCCCAGCCCATGTACTCCCCCAGTCTTTTTAGCCCCGTCCCAAAAAGACTGGTTACAATTACGTGCAGCATACTAACAACGGGAGGAATCGTGGCACAAAAGCCCCAGGACGCTCAGCACAACCAGCATGGCAAGCATGCCCAGCGCGGCCAGCAGCAAAAGCGTGGCGGCAAGGCCCAAGATTCGCGCCCCACGCATACCCCGGCTGCG
>CAJLAV010000197.1:0-2448 GCA_905204735.1 uncultured Collinsella sp.
CCCCGCCGCCACAGCCCGCGAGCGCAAGTGACAGGGCGCCCGCGGCGAGCGCCGAGGCAAACCCCCGGCGCGACATTTCAAAATCAAACGCGCGCATCGCTAGCACGTCCCCTCGTTAGGCATCGTCCATGCGTGATGGTCGGTATGCAGCAATTCCTCGGCCAGCGGCGAGAGCGGCGCACCCAAGAACTCGCTATAGCACGCCTGGACATCGGGATTCTCGTGCGAGAAGCGAATGTCCGCCTTCGCATCCAGGCCCCACAGCACCTGACCGCGCTCGGCTGCCAGCTCGCAGCCGTCGTGGATGGGCTGACCGCCGCCGCCGACGCAGCCACCCGGGCACGCCATGACCTCAACGAAGTCATAGCTCACACGGCCGTCGCGAATCGCATCGAGCAGGCGGGCGGCGTTGCCCAGCCCGTGCGCCACGGCAACGCGAACCTTGGTGCCATCGATATCGGCAACGGCTTCCTTCCAGCCGTCGAGTCCGCGCGTGTCGGTAAAGAAATCGGCATCCGGGTTCTTGCCCGTCACCAGGTAATAGGCCGAGCGCACGGCGGCCTCCATCACGCCGCCCGTGGCGCCAAAGATCACACCCGCGCCCGTGCCGAAGCCCAGCGGCGTGTCGAGCGGCTCCTCGACCAGCGTGTCCACGCTCACGTGGCTCGCGCGAATCATGCGCGCCATCTCGCGCACCGTCAGCGCAACGTCCACGTCGGGCGTGCCGTCCTCGCCCACCATGCTCGGCAGCGCACACTCGGCCTTCTTGGCCGTGCACGGCATCACGGACACCACGAACAAGCGCTCGGGCTCAACGCCCAGCACCTTGGCGTAGTATGTCTTGGCGATGGCGCCGAACATCTGCTGCGGCGACTTGGACGTGGACAGGCTGTCGACAAACTCCGGATAGCGCGCCTTCACAAAGCGCACCCAACCCGGGCAGCAGCTCGTAAACATGGGCCAGCCGCGGCTGTCGCCTTCGCCCTTAGCGGCGGCGCCTAGGCGCTCGAGCAGCTCGGAACCCTCCTCCATAATGGTGAGGTCGGCCGAGAAATCGGTGTCGAACACGTACTCAAAGCCAACGCGGCGCAGTGCGCAGGCCAGACGCTCGACGGTTGCCTCCTCGCGAGATATGCCGAGCTCCTCGCCCCAGGCGCTGCGCACGGCAGGCGCGATCTGCACCAGCACGATCTTGTCGGGATTAGCGAGCGCGTCAAACACGGTCTCGGTATCGTCGCGCTCGCGCAGTGCGCCCGTCGGGCAATGCGTAATGCACTGGCCGCACGCGACGCAATCGGTCTTGCCAATCGGCGCGCGCCCGCGGGTACCCACGGCGGTATGCGTGGCGCGGTTGGTCAGGTCCCAAATCCCCAGGCCCTGCACGCTCTCACACACTTTGATGCAGCGCATGCATTTAATGCACTTGTCGTTTTCGCGGATGATGGGAAAATCGAAATCCCAGCCCTCGCCCGCCAAATGCCTTTGATACGGCAGATAGAAAATGCCCAGGTCGTTGGCGATGGTCTGTAGGTTGCAGTTGCCGCTGCGCACGCAGCTCGTGCATTGCGAATCGTGCTGCGAAAGCAGCAGCTGCACGTTGGTGCGACGGGCCTCGCGGGCCTTGGGGCTGTTGGTGTGCACCACCATGCCGTCGAGCACGTAGTTGTTGCAGGCGGCAACCAGCTGGTCGCAGCCCTCGACCTCGACCACGCACACGCGGCAGCCGCCGATCTCGTTTAGATCGCGCAGATAGCACAGGGTGGGAATCTGAATGCCGGCGGACTTGGCCGCATCCAGGATCGTGGTGTGCTCGGGCACCACGACTTCGCAGTTATCGATAATGAGCCTGACCATGTTGTGCGCTCCGTTTTCGGTGTTGTCGCTGACGGTGGTTTTGTTGGGCTCTACCATTCCAGGTTCCTCCCTCCGCGGAACGCGCCAAAGCCAAAGTGGTCGCAGCGCAGGCAGCGACTCGCCTCTTGGCGTGCCTCCTCCTCGGTAAGGCCCTGTTCGACCAGATTCCAATCGTGAATACGCTCGCCGGCCTCGCGCTCACCCAGCTCGCAGCGGCCGCACTCGTGCTTGCCCTTAAACTGAACGGTCGGCGGCTCCACGTCGAGCTTGATCTTGTGGTCGAAGCCCAGATAGCGGTCGATGTTTGCCGAAGCCACGCGGCCGGCGTTGATGGCACGGATGACGGTGGCGGGGCCGGTCTGGCAGTCGCCGCCGCTAAAGAGGCCATCGAAGTTGGGCACGGCACCGTCCGAGTCGGTGACCACGCAACCCCACTTGCAGGCGATGCCCATGTCCTCAAACGGCTTGGAATCGATGTCCTGGCCAATGGCGACAAACACGCGCTCGCAGGGGATGACGCGCTCGGGCGTAGCGGCGGCACGCGGAGCCGGACGACCGCGGCGGGGCTCGCCGATAATCTGCGGCTGCACGCGC
>CAJLAV010000198.1:0-2433 GCA_905204735.1 uncultured Collinsella sp.
CGAAGGCCACATTAAGTGGCCTTCTTTGCGTGCGGAACTCGCGATCAACCTAATGCCTTTCGGGCAGCCACGGACCTCTCGGGTCCAATACGTCACACACCGGACTGGTTTATCTGAATTAATATGGCGAAGGCCCCTTTCGGGGCCTTCTTTTTATAGGAATTCGCCTACTCGGTGGACTTCGGGTTGTAGGTCTACTCCGAATTGGTCCTTGACGGTTGCTTGGATGTGGCGGATGAGTTCGTCGACGTCGGCGGCGGTGGCGTGGTCGGCGTTGACGATGAAGCCGCAGTGCTTTTCGCTCACCTGGGCGCCGCCGACAGCGTGACCGCGCAGGCCGGCGTCCATGATGAGCTTACCGGCAAAGTAGCCCTCGGGGCGCTTGAAGGTGGAGCCGGCGCTCGGCATGTCGAGCGGCTGCTTGTCCTCGCGGCGTTGGCGGTAGTCGTCCATGTCGGCCTTGATCATCGCGGCGTTGCCCGGGGCGAGGTTAAAGGTGGCAGAGAGCACGATAAAGCCGTCGTCGGCGATGCGGCTCTTGCGATAGCCCAGGTTAAGCTCGTTGACATCGAACTCAATGATATTGCCGCTGCCGCGGGTGCCGTCGTCGAGCACGCGGGCGGGCTTATAGACGCGCACAGACTCCAAAACATCGGCCATACAGGCGCCGTAGGCACCGGCGTTCATATAGCAGGCACCGCCGACCGAGCCGGGGATGCCCGAGAGGGGCTCCATGCCGGTGAGGCAGGCTTCGGCGGCAGCCGCGGCGACATCGGAAAGCAAGGCACCGGCTGCCGCCGTAACATGCGTGCCGTCGACGGTGATGTTAGAGAGGCCTTCGCCCAGTGCCACGACGACACCGCGGATGCCCTTGTCACCGACGAGTAAGTCGGAGCCGTTGCCCACGATGGTGAGCGGCAGATCGCAGCGGTAGCAGGTGTCAAGCGTGGCGACGAGTCCCTGCTCGGTATCGGGCGTGACAAAGACGTCGGCCGGGCCGCCGATCTTAAACGTGGTGTGCTCGCGCATGGGCTCGCTCATGAGCACGTTGTCCTCGCCGGCAACTCCAGCGAGCGCGCAGAGCAGGTCCTCGTTAAAAAAGTCATTTTCGTGCATACGAATATCCGCCTTTTGGTGGTTGTTGTCATCAATCGAATGCAATATACCCCACCCGGATGGATTTGGTGCGCTGACGGCGATAAAACAGCCGTCTACCGGATTGGTAAAGTGTTTATCACCGAGGTAGAGGGGTAGTCGCTATACTTTCAAGAGATTGCGCGTAAACCCGGAAGGAGCGAGATGGCCAACAAAGTCACCCTCAAGCAGATCGCCCAGGAGGTGGGGCTTTCCCCCTCGTCGGTCTCGCTTGTGCTCAATAATCGGCCCTGTCGCATCTCGGAAGAAAACCGCAAACTCATCAAGGAGGTCGCGGCGCGCAACCACTATGTTCCTAACCAGATTGCGCGTAGTTTGGTCATGCGCGAGTCGCGCACGCTGGGCCTTATCGTCCCTAACATCGAGAGCCGCTTTTTTGCCTCGCTCGCCGGTAGCCTGGAAAAGCGCTGCCGCGAGGATGGCTATGCACTCTTCATTACCAGCTCGGGTGGAAGCGCCGATGACGATCTGGAGCTGCTGCGCCAGCTGGTGACGCGCGGCGTTGATGGCGTCTTCCTGGTCGTGGGCGACGAGTTCTCCGACGACCGCGCCCTGCGCGAAGAAGTCAGCCACCTGCCCATCCCGGCCGTAATGGTCGACCGTGCCATTGAGGGGCTCGAGTGCGACAAGGTGATGTTCGACCACGAGATGGGTGGCTACATGGCCACTCGCTATCTGATCGAGCAGGGCCACCGTCGCATTGCCTGCTTGGTTAACGCGCGCCGTTCCAATACGGGGCGTAAGCGACTTGCCGGCTATGAGCGCGCGCTGCGCGAGGTTGGCTTGCCTATCGACGCGCGTTTGGAGTTTGAGAGCGAGTACTACATTCCGAGTGCCTACGAGGCCTCGGAGGCGGTGCTCGCGACCGACGCCACCGCCGTATTTGCAAGCTCGGACAACATTGCCCTTGGTCTGCTCAAGCGCTTACACGAGATGGGGAAGAGCATCCCGGGCGATATCTCGGTGGTGAGCTATGACAACTCGGCGGCCGACGTTCTCTTTGAGCCGGCGCTGACCGCCATTGAGCAGGATCCTGGTGTCCTTGCGGAGCATGCTTTTGGCTGCATGTCCAAGCGTCTTGCCGGTAGGGGCGGCAGGCGTGCCGAAGAGGTCGTCCTGGAGCCGGCGCTTATCGTTAAGGGCAGCGTGCTCGAACTTACCGAATGTAGCTAAGCGTACTTGTTTGTTTGCATAGATTGCATGCGGAGTGTCCGCTATTTGCCGGCGGGGCCGGGGTGCCTGCCTTGTTTTGAGAAGTTCGCGGAGCCCACTTCTCAA
>CAJLAV010000199.1:0-2302 GCA_905204735.1 uncultured Collinsella sp.
CTCACCGTCGAGGGCGACCTGCCCAGCTCCCTCGCGATCTCCCTGCACGAGGCCCCGCGCTCCAGCATCCTCTGGATGGTGTCCCGCTCGTGCCTGGTGAGCCTGCCGTAGGCCCTCGGAACCGCCCTCGCGGCGCCCTTCCCGTTCTTTCCGGACATGGTGTCCTCCGATCTCCCGGGGCCGGCCGGCCCGGCCCTCAGGGTATCGGGTTCCCACATTCATCCGCACATGTGCGGATGAATATGGGAGGTGTTCGGATGAAGTTGATAATCAAGGGGCGATCGTTTTGGGGCGTGGCTGTGGCGTTGTTTGTCGCGAATGTCCGCTTTGGGCGTATCATCGTGGGCATCTCGCATAACCTCGTTGCAAGGGAGATACGCCCCATGGCTACAGAAAAGTCTTCTTCGCGCTCATGGATGTCCGATGCCGCGATCTATCAGATCTACCCGCGCTCGTTTAAGGATTCGACTGGTTCGGGTCTGGGCGATATCGCGGGCATTACCCAGCAGATGGACTATCTTGAGCGGCTGGGTATCGAGGCCATCTGGCTGAGCCCGTTTTACCCTTCGCCTCTTGTCGATGGCGGCTATGATGTGGCGGACTACTGCGATGTCGACCCACGTCTCGGCTCGCTTGACGACTTCGATGACATGATCGCTGCGGCTCACGCGCGCGGCATCAAGGTCATCGTCGACATCGTGCCCAACCATTCATCCAACCAGCACCCCTGGTTCAAAGCCGCTCTTGCCGCCGGCCCCGGATCGCCCGAACGCGCCCGTTATATCTTCCGCGATGGTCGCGGCGAGCATGGCGAGCTGCCTCCCACCAATTGGAATGCCAACTTTGGCGGCCCCGCATGGACGCGTGTTGCGGACGGTCAGTGGTATCTGCACATGTTTACGCCCGAGCAGCCGGACTTTGACTGGTCATGCCCTGAGGTTCACGCGCTCTTTTGCGACGTCCTGGCGTTTTGGAGCGATCGAGGCGTCGACGGCTTTCGCATTGATGTGGCGCAGGGTCTCGCCAAGGATCTCGACCGCGATGACCTCGACCGGTGGCATCTCGCCGAGGGCGATGACATGGTTGACGACGGCACCCATCCGCTGTGGGACCGCAATGAGGTCCACGAGATCTATCGCGAGTGGCGCCGCGTGTTCGACCGCTATAATCCGCCGCGCAGTGCCGTTGCCGAGGCGTGGGTGCTGCCCGAGCGCCAGTATCTCTACGCGCGTCCCAGCGAGCTTGGCCAGACATTCAACTTTGAGTTTGCCAAGGCCACTTGGACCTATGATGACATGCACACTGCAATCGAGAAGGGCTTGAAGGCAGCCGTCGAATCCGATTCCGCCTCGACCTGGGTACTCTCCAACCACGACGTGCCGCGCGTGGCGACACGCTATGCCCTGCCGCAAATCAAGGCGACGCGCTACCACCAGATTGCGCTCGACTGGCTCTTGCGCGACGGGTCGTCTTATGACGAGGACCGTGAACTCGGCGAGCGCCGCGCGCGGGCGGCCCTTTTGCTTGAGCTGGCGCTTCCGGGCTCGGCATACGTGTATCAGGGTGAGGAGCTCGGCCTTTTTGAGGTGGCTGATATCCCGTGGGCTGCACTCGAAGACCCCACTGCGACCAATACGCACGGACCGAAGCGTGAGAAGGGGCGCGACGGCTGTCGTGTGCCCCTGCCGTGGGTGGCGGCGGACGATCCCGCGCATGGCGGATCGTTTGGGTTTTCGCCGGCAGACGCCGATGCGGCACCCCATCTGCCGCAGCCTGCATGGTTTTCCGATTATGCTGCCGATAGGGAAGAAGTGGACCCGACATCGATGCTTGCGCTCTATCGTGACGCCCTCTGGCTGCGGCGCAAGCTGCGCGGTTGCGCCAACGATCTTGCGTGGCTCGATCTTGACGGGCGCACCGGTCTTGCGGATGGTGCCGAGGGCGCCGAGGGCGGCGTCATCGCCTATCGCCGCGACAACGGCTGGGCGTGTGTGACGAACTTCGGCGCAGCACCCGTGGAGCTGCCGGCGGGCAGGGTCCTGCTCACCTCATCACCGCTTGCAGACGGCAGGCTCGCGCAGGACAGCTCTGCCTGGATCATGCTCGGTGAGATGTAGGGGCATCTCGCTGCGAGCCTGCGTTTGTTCGCGCCTTTCGTGACGACTGATGCCCTCGCGAGAGCGTCGCAAAACTTTTTAAAAAAAGTTCTTGCATAGGATGCGGGCATCACGTAAGATTAATCCTCGTAAGCGGACATGGCTCAGTTGGTAGAGCACAACCTTGCCAAGGTTGGGGTCGCGGG
>CAJLAV010000200.1:0-2262 GCA_905204735.1 uncultured Collinsella sp.
GCGGCCACAGCTTCGCCATCGTCGACGAGGTCGACTCCATCCTGATCGATGAGGCCAGGACGCCGCTCATTATCTCGGGCGCCGGCACTAAGTCCGCCAGCACCTACAAGGACTTCGCGCGCGCCGTGCGCGGCCTGGAGCGCGGTGAGGACGTGTCGCACGACATGCTCACCGCCACCGAGGACGTTGAACCCACGGGCGACTACGTCATGGACGAGGCCAAGCACACCATCGCCGCCACCGAGCGCGGTCTTAAGAAGATCGAGCGCCGCCTGGGTATCGATGACATCTATGCCGATCTCTCCGGCCAGCTGGTCAACCACCTGCAGCAGGCGCTGAAGGCCCAGTACATGTTCCACCGTGATAAGCAGTACGTGGTCACCAACGGCGAGGTCAAGATCGTCGACGAGTTCACCGGCCGCATTATGGAAGGCCGCCGTTACTCCGAGGGCCTGCACCAGGCCATTGAGGCCAAAGAGGGCGTGCTCGTACGCGAGGAGAACCAGACCCTGGCCACCATCACCCTGCAGAACTACTTCCGTCTCTATGACAAGCTCTCCGGCATGACCGGTACGGCACTCACCGAGGACGCCGAGTTCCGTGAGATTTATAAACTGCCCGTCGAGGTCATCCCCCCCAACAAGCCCGTGCAGCGTGTTGACCACGAGGACCTGGTGTACCGCACCGTCCAGGCCAAGTACAACGCCGTTGCCGACGACGTCGAGCGACGTCACGCCAAGGGCCAACCGGTCCTGGTGGGCACCGTCTCCATCGAAAGCTCCGAGAAGCTGTCGGCCGCCCTTACCAAGCGCAGCATCGCGCACGAGGTCCTCAACGCCAAGCATCACGAGCGCGAGGCTCATATCGTTGCCCAGGCCGGACGCTACGGCGCCGTGACCATCGCTACTAACATGGCCGGTCGTGGTACTGACATCCTGCTGGGCGGCAACCCCGACGAGCTGGTGCGCGAGCGCCTTGAGTACGAGGGCCTGACCATGGAGGACGTGACGCCCGAGCAGCTCGAGCAGTTTAACGCCGAGGCCAAGGAGACCTGCAAGGCCGAGCGCGAGCGCGTGCTTGCCGCCGGTGGCCTGACCGTCATCGGCACCGAGCGCCATGAGTCCCGTCGTATCGACAACCAGCTGCGCGGCCGCTCCGGTCGTCAGGGCGATCCGGGCGAGACCCAGTTCTACCTGTCGCTCGAGGACGACCTCATGCGCCTGTTCGGCGGCGACAAGATGGACCGCGTCTCCAAAATGATGGTCACCGCCGACATGGGCGACGACATGCCCATCCAGCACAAGATCATCTCCAAGGCCGTCGAGAGCGCCCAGCACAAGGTCGAGAGCATCAACTTCTCCATGCGTAAGAGCGTCCTTGAGTACGACGACGTCATGAACAAGCAGCGCCAGGTCATCTACGCCGAGCGCAATAAGATTCTGGACGGCAAGGACCTGACCGACCACATCACCGAGGTCATGCACGACACCGTGTACCGCTGCGTGCAGGAGTTCTGCACCAAGGACAGCCACGAGGGCGAGCGCGATCTCGAGGGCCTGCGCAAGTGGGTCGTTGAGCTCACCGGCCACATCGATACGCCGAAGTTCCCCGACGAGGATTATGAGGCCCTGGCTGCCGATGTCCTGGCTTACGTAGAGAAGTGCTACAACATGAAGGCCGAGCGCTTGGGCGAGGACCTGATGCGCGAGCTCAACACCCAGGTCATGCTGCGCGTCATCGATACCCGTTGGATGAACTACCTGCAGGAGATGGACTACCTCAAGACCGGCATCGGCCTGCGCGGCTTTGGCCAGCGCGACCCGCTGGTCGAGTACAAGACCGAGGCCTACGGCGCGTTCCAGATACTCGTCGATACCATGTACGAGGATTATCTGCGTACGGTTCTGCGCATCGAGATCAAGGCTGCCCCGCGTGCCGTGGAGCACAAGGAAGAGCCCGCGCTCGAGGGTGCGCGCTTCTCCGGTCCTGCCGAGGTCGATGGTGACAACGGCGACTCGGTGCTGCGCAAGCAGGCGCAGGTGCAGGCCCGCACGGCTGTCCAGGGTGGTCCGGCTGCCGTCAACAACGGTGGCAAGGTGACCACATATCGCAAGTCCGAGAGCGACGATCCGTACGTCAACGTGGGCCGCAATGACCCGTGCCCCTGCGGTAGCGGCAAGAAGTTTAAGTACTGCCACGGCAGGAATCGTTAATGGCTGAGGCTTTAGAGGTAACGCCCGCCGAGCTGGACGCGTTCGCGGA
>CAJLAV010000201.1:0-2247 GCA_905204735.1 uncultured Collinsella sp.
CACCGCTTTTTGTTTTGAAGTGGTTGTGAAAACGTATTGACGAAGCATCGTCTCTGCGCCGTGAGCGGAATCAAACGCAATGAATGGCAAAAACGTTTTGCTGCTGGGGTGTCGATATAAAAATGGTAAAATCGTAAAACCGTTCGCCGAGAAGATAAAAACCCGCAGTTCACGCCTTGATAAACATAGGTAAAGTGTTTAGCAGTTTACCGGCCTTATGCAAACGAAAGGAATCAGGCAGATGGCAATCAAGGTGTTCGCTGACGGTGCAAACCTCGAGGGCATGCTCGACATGTACGAGAACGGCAACGTTCAGGGTTTCACGACCAACCCGTCCCTTATGAAGAAGGGCGGCGTGACGGATTACCGCGCGTTTGCCAAGGAGGTCCTAGCCCACATCACCGATGTGTCCGTGTCGTTTGAGGTCTTTGCCGATGACGTCGAGACCATGGAGGTCGAGGCCCGCGAGATTGCTACCTGGGCCGAGAACGTCTACGTCAAGATTCCGTGCGTGACCACCAAGGGCGAGTCCACCGCCGAGCTGGTCCGCAAGCTTTCGGCCGACGGCATCAAGGTCAATGTCACCACCATCTTTACGCCCGAGCAGGTCGACGAGATGGTCGAGACCGTTGACGCCGGGACGCCGTCCATCATCTCGCTTTTTGCCGGTCGTATCGCCGATACCGGCGTCGATCCCATTCCGTTTATGACGGAGTCGGTCGAGAAAGCCGCCGCCAAGCCCAACTGCGAGGTCCTGTGGGCTTCTACGCGCGAGCTCATTAACATCTACCAGGCAGAGGCCTGCGGCTGCCAGATCATCACGGTGCCCAACAGCATCCTGGCCAAGCGCAAGAACATTGGTCGCGACCCGTACGAGGTCTCGCTCGATACCGTGCGCGGTTTTGCCAAGGATATCGCGGCGCTCGGTTTCCATATCCTGCCGTAGCGCGAACACCGACTGTACCGTGGGCTGTTCGCCCCGGCCTTTCCTTTCCCTATCGCTCACGCGCTCCGCGAGGGTCGCGCTAGGCAAAGGAAAGGCCGGGGCTGCCGGCACGAGCTTGCCAGCAAGTTGGCGATTGGCTTCCATATCCTGCCGTGGGCAAAGGTACCCCCGCCTGCGCCGTGCAAAATTGAGAGTATTCAGCAAGGTAAAGGTCTTTATCAGTTGACCGAAGCATGGAACGGCCCCCGTTTTGGCTCTGACGACGCTAAAACGGGGGCTGTATTTTGCTTTTTCGTCTCTGAGGGGCATCCGGAACGGTGGAATTTGCAGAATACTCGCGATTTTGCACATCGCTACAGGGGGTACCTTTGCTTTGGCGGTTTACTTTCCCTGCACCATGGTGAGCGAGATCTTCTTGCGGTCGCGATCGACCTTTTCTACCCACACCTTGACCGTGTCGCCGACGCGCACCACGTCGCTCGGGTGCTTGACAAAGCGATTGGCCAGCTTGGAGATATGCACGAGGCCGTCCTGGTGCACGCCCACGTCGACGAACGCGCCAAAGTCGACGACGTTGCGCACCGTCCCCTTGAGCTCCATGCCGGGTTCCAGGTCGTCGATGGAAAGCGCCGAGCGGCTAAAGACCACCTCGGGCGCGTCGTCGCGCGGGTCGCGGCCGGGCTTCTTGAGCTCGTTGACGATGTCGATGAGCGTCAGGGTGCCACAGTCCAGGTCGCTTGCCAGCGCCGAGATGCTGCCCAGGCGGCGCTCGATATCGGGCACGCCGCCGCGGCTGAGCTCGCTGGCCGCCACGCCGGCGCGCTCCAGGACGGACGTCGCCACCTCGTAGCTTTCGGGGTGGACGCTCGTCGCGTCGAGCGGGTTTTTAGCGCCGCTGATGCGCAGGAAGCCCGCGGCGTTGAGATATGCCTTGGGTCCCAGCTTGGGGACCTTCTTGAGCTGGCGGCGATCGGTAAAGGCGCCGTTTTCCTCGCGGTAGGCAACGATGTTCTTGGCCACGCTCGGCGTGATGCCCGACACGTAGCCCAGTAGGCTCGCGCTCGCGGTGTTGACGTCGACGCCCACGCGGTTGACGACGTCCTCCACCACGTGGCCCAGCGTGCGCGAAAGCTCGGCCTGGTCAAGGTCGTGCTGGTACTGGCCCACGCCGATGGACTGGGGCGGAATCTTGACGAGCTCGGCCAGCGGGTCCTGCAAGCGGCGGCCCAGGCTCATGGCGCCGCGCACGGTGACGTCCAGGTCGGGATACTCTTGGCTCGCGAGCTCGGAGGCGGAGTACA
>CAJLAV010000202.1:0-2183 GCA_905204735.1 uncultured Collinsella sp.
AAGATCCGCTCCATCGATACGTCGCGCGCCCTGAAGGTGCCCGGCGTCGTGGGCGTCTACACCTACGAGGACGTGCCCAAGCGTCGCTTTACCATCGCCGGTCAAAGCTATCCGCAGCCGAGTCCCTACGACCGCCTGATCCTCGAGAACCTCGTGCGCTACCAAAACGAGGAGGTGGCGATCGTTGCCGCCGAGACCGAGGAGGCCGCCGACAAGGCACTCAAGCTCATCAAGGTCGACTACGAGGTGCTCGAGCCGCTGCTCGACTTTACCCAGGCACTCGATAACGACATCGTGGTCCACCCCGAGGGCGACGTGACCTTTATGTTCCCGCAGGGCGGCGATGTTGCTCGCAACCTGGTGTGCAGCGGTACCAGCGATTATGGCGATCTGGACGAGGCCTTCGCCCAGAGCGACATCGTCTTTGAGCGCACTTACACCAGCCAGGCCACGCAGACCGCGCCCATGGAGACCTTCCGTGCCTTCGCGACGACCGACGCGTTCGGCCGCATCTCGGTGACCACCTCCACGCAGGTGCCCTTCCACGTGCGCCGCATGGTCGCGCAGTCGCTCGACATTCCGCAGTCGCAGGTGCAGGTCATTAAGCCGCGCATCGGCGGCGGCTTTGGCTCCAAGCAGACGGGCTGCTGCGAGATCTTCGTGGCGTTTGTGACGCAGCAGACTGGCCGTCCGAGCTACTGCTGCTACACCCGCGAGGAGACCATCACTGCGGGCAACTCGCGCCACCAGATGCAGATGACCGTCAAGCTGGGCGCCATGAACGACGGCACCATCACGGCCATCGATCTGCACACGTTGTCCAACGCCGGCGCCTATGGCGAGCATGCCACCACGACGATCGGCCTTTCGGGTCACAAGAGCCTGCCCATCTACAATCATGTGAAGGCGAGCCGCTTTAGGTGGGACGCCGTCTACACCAACACCAACCGCGGCGGCGCGTATCGCGGCTATGGTGCCACCCAGGGCCAGTTTGCCGTGGAGAGCGCCGTCAACGAGCTCGCCGACATGCTGCACATGGACCCTGCCGACCTGCGCCTTAAGAACATGGTGCACGAGGGCGAGGTCATGCCGCAGTACTACAACGAGAAGCTCAATGCCTGCGCGCTCGACCGCTGCCTGCTGCGAGCGATGGACATGATCGGCTGGCGCGACAAGCCGCTGGCCGTGGACCTGGGCGACCGCGTGCGCGCCCTGGGCTGCGCGCTTACCATGCAGGGCTCGGGCATCTCCAACGTGGATATCGCCGGCATCGATATGCGCCTGGAAGAGGATGGCTTTATTACGCTTTCGACCGGCGCCACTGATAACGGCATGGGCGTCGACACGATCCTGGCGCAGATTGCCGCCGAGGAGCTGGGCGTGGAGAGTTCAATGATCGTGGTACGCGGCGTGGACACCGACGTGTCGCCGTTCGACGCCGGCTCGTACGCGAGCTCGGGTACGTACGTGACGGGCCTGGCAGCCAAGAACGCCGCGACTGAGCTGCGCGAGAAGATCTGCGCCAAGGCCGCCCAGATGTGGGACGTGGACGCCGCCGATGTGGTCTTTGATGGTCAGTATGTGCGCCTGTCCGACGAGCGTGCCGCGCGCGAGCAGAACCGCTACCTCACGCTGCGCGACTTTGCCAACCTGTGCGTCAAGAACATCGCGGGCGGTGACGCGCTCACCTCGCATGCCTCTGCCTGCCTGCCCGTTTCGCCTCCGCCGTTTATGGCCGGCATTGCCGAGGTCGAGGTCGATAAGGCCACCGGCAAGGTGACCGTGGTGGACTACGCGGCGGCCGTCGACTGCGGCACCGTGATCAACGAGGCGCTTGCGCGCGTCCAGGCCGAGGGCGGCATTGCCCAGGGTATCGGCCACGCGCTCTACGAGATCGTCGAGCACGACGACCGCGGCCGCCTGCGCACCGGTAACTTTATGAGCTACAAGCTGCCCACGCGCCTGGATATCGGCAGCATTCGCGTGGCCTTTGAGCCGAGCTACGAGCCGACGGGTCCGTTTGGTGCCAAGTCGATCGGCGAGGTCGTCATCAACACGCCGCTCGCCGCCGTGGCATCGGCCGTGGCACACGCCACCGGCCACCAGGTGCGCTCGCTGCCGATTACGCCCGAGAAGGCCCTGCTGGGGGAGTAGCGGGTCAGCGAACAAGTCGTAATTGGCGG
>CAJLAV010000203.1:0-2157 GCA_905204735.1 uncultured Collinsella sp.
GGACGGCCGTCGGCACGTTGGTGCGGCGGCTGGAGCCAGACTTGTGGCCGGCAAGACCGCCAGGGCCGAGTGCGGACAGACGGCGCTTGTGGGTCAGACCGGTCAGGGGGTTCGCCTGGTCCATGAACTGCGAGAGCTGCGAGGAACCGAAGAACTCCTTGATGGAGGCCACGATCGGGCGGATGTTGATGAGCGACTGCGGGGTGATCTCGTCGATGTCCTGGGAGCTCATGCGCTCACGGACGACGCGCTCCATACGGCTCATGCCGATACGGAACTGGTTGGCGACGAGCTCGCCGACGGTACGGATGCGGCGGTTGCCAAAGTGGTCGATGTCATCGACCTTGAAGCCCTGCTCGCCGGCAGCGAGGGACAGCAGGTAGCGCAGCGTCGCGACGATATCCTCGTCGGTGAGCACCGTGACCTCTTCCTCGGTGGTGAGGTTGAGCTTCTTGTTGACCTTGTAACGACCGACGCGGGCCAGATCGTAGCGCTGCGGGTTGAAGAGCAGGCCCTCGAGCAGGCTGCGGGAAGCGTCCACGGTGGGAGGCTCGCCCGGGCGCAGACGACGGTAGATCTCGACGAGGGCGTCCTCGCGAGTGAGGGCGGTGTCGCGCTCCAGGGTGCGCTTGATCACATCGGAGTTGCCGAGCAGCTCGATGATGTCATCGTTGGTGACGGCGATGCCAAGGGCGCGCAGGAACATCGTGGCGCTCTGCTTGCGCTTACGGTCGATGGAGACCATGAGCTGGTCGCGCTTGTCGACCTCAAACTCGAGCCAGGCACCGCGGGACGGGATGATCTGGGCCTTGTAGATCTGCTTGCCCGAATCCATCTCGGAGCTGTAGTACACACCCGGGGAACGGACGAGCTGCGAGACGACGATACGCTCGGTACCGTTGATGATGAAGGTGCCCTGATCGGTCATCATGGGGAAGTCGCCCATAAAGACGAGCTGCTCCTTGATCTCGCCGGTCTCCTTGTTGGTGAGACGGACGTCGGTCAGAAGCGGGGCCTGATAGGTCATGTCCTTCTCGCGGCACTCCTCGACGGTGTGCGCGGGGTCGCCGAACTGATGCTCGCCGAAGGTAACCTCGAGAACATGGTTCTGGCTCTGGATGGGGCTGGATTCCTTGAACGCCTCACGAAGGCCCTCGTCCTTAAAACGCTCAAAGGATTCCCTTTGAACAGAGATAAGGTTGGGGAGCTCCATGGCCTCCGGGATTTTCCCGAAGCTGACGCGCTTGCGCTCAGTGGCAGTGTATGCGTAGGTCACCAGGTTTTTCCTCCTTCACGGAAATGCTCGGTGGGTTGGCGAGGCATAGCTTCGCCAGTTATCGCAACCTAATAGTTTATCAGGTACCGACCGTTGGGCAAGAAAAGCCTTGACGCGATTGAGTTTTTGGAGTAGCAAAGTTTTTCGACAGAAAAGGTGCAGGTAAATAGGTATGTATCGAACATCTGTTCATATATTTTATGTGAACGAGGCTGCTGATGCGGGTCACTGAACGGCTGAATGGCGGCGAGGGTTGATCAGGCGGAAACTGCGTCCCGTTTTGAGGCCTCGAACTGGGTCGCGCTTTCCGGTTGAGCCCTGTTTGGGAAACCGCATCCCGTTCTGAGCCGATATTCTGGGTCGCAGTTTCCGCTAGGAGCCTCAGCCGGAAAGCGCATCCCAGAATTCGGCCAAATTGTGGGTCGCACTTTCCGGAGCTAAGCTGCAGCTCGCATAAAAAACGGGCGCGAACCGAGGTCCGCGCCCGTAAATGTCGATGCCCGAAGGCTTACTTGCGCATCAAACCGCCGCGCTCGTCGATGGCGTCCCAGAAGGCGCCGGCAAAGCGAGGATCGCTTGCGGCCATGAGGGCGTTGGTGGCCATCCAGCCAGACGGGGTGCCGGTATCGTAGCCCGACAGCGGGTCGATGACGACAGCGTACATAGCCTCGCGGTCGAGCGAGCGGGCCATGGCGTCGGTGAGCTGGATCTCGCCGCCCTTGCCGGCCTGCTGGTCGGCGAGCAGGTCCATGACCAGCGGGCTCAGCAGATAACGGCCGACGATGTACAGGTTGGACGGAGCCGCCTCGGGAGCAGGCTTCTCGACCAGACCGCCGATGCGCCAAACGGCACCGGGCTCGTCGTCGGCAGCTTTCTCGAAG
>CAJLAV010000204.1:0-2050 GCA_905204735.1 uncultured Collinsella sp.
GCCGGCGAGCCGCGCACGCTCGACGAGGCTATCCACGCCGCCGGCCACGTGCCGCTGCCGCCCTACATTACCGACTACGAGGGCGATCCCGAGAAGTACCAGACCGTCTACGCCATGAAGGAGGAGCACTCGGCTGCTGCTCCTACGGCGGGCCTGCACTTTACTCCCGAGCTTATGGCTGCCATCGAGGCCAAGGGCGCAAAGTTTGCCGCCGTCGAGCTCGAGGTCGGCATCGATACCTTCCGTCTGGTGGAGGAGGACGACCCCACGCAGCACGTGATGCACACCGAGCGCTACCACGTATCGCAAGAGGTGGTCGACGCTGTGCACAAGGCTAAGGCCGAGGGACATCGCGTGATCGCCGTCGGCACCACCGCGGTGCGTTCGCTCGAGAGCGCGTTTGACGTGGACGCGCCGGTGTCCGATCCGGCCGTGACGGCGCGCTATTTTGAGGGCCGTGAGGACGGTGCCGACACCCTCGGCCGCGGTGACATCGTGGTGCGTGAGAACGCGACAACGCAGCTCTACCTCATGCCCGGCTCGACCTATCACGTGGTCGACGCGCTGATCACGAACTTCCACGTTCCGCGCTCCACGCTCATGATGCTCGTGAGCGCGCTTGCCACCCGCGACCAGATCATGGATGCCTACGCCGCCGCCATCGAAGAGCGCTACCGCTTCTTCAGCTTTGGCGATGCAATGCTCATTTGTTAGTTACGCGGTTCTACGAACCGCGTAACTACTCGACGCTGCGCGGGCCGCATTTGGACAATCTGACGTTCAACTTCAAGGGCGCGACCAGAAGGTCAGCGCCCTTTCGTTTCACGTCACCTTGTCTCAAATGCGGCCCGCTCGCTGACTCTGCCATAACATCGGCATTTCTTTGGTTGTCAAGAGATTGGTGCAAAGGGGTCAGGTTACTTTGCACCAGGTTGGTGCATGTTAACCTGACCCCTTTGTAGTCATTGGGGACGTTCTTAAACGACTACTTGCTTGCGAACAGCCAGACCAGGATGATCACCAGGATTGCGGCGACTATGCAGACGATGGCGCCGGTGAATTTGATGCGTGAGTCGCGGGTACGCTCGCGCACCGCGTCCTCGGTGGCCTCGAGCTGGGCGACTTCTCGCTCGGTCTCGGCGTATTCGGCTTTGTCGCGGGCCAAGGATCCTGCAAGCGACTCAGTGATCTCTGGGTGGTCGTGCACCTCGGTCGCCTGTTCGATGATCGACTGCGCGTGCGCGGCATCTGCTTGGGCGTTGGCGATGGTCTGCTCTTGGTCGTGGCGTGCCTTGTCCTCGGCGGCGATTTTCTCGCGCAGTTCGCGCTGGCGCGTCGCGGCGGCAGTCTTTGCCGTCTGCAACTCGTCGCGCGCGGCATCGGCTTCGGTCGTCACGGCTTGGTGCGCGCGTTTTGCGTCGGCGATAGGGGCTTGAGCCTGCTCGACGGCCTGCTCGGCTGCGGCAAGCGAGTGCTCAAGATCGGCGGTGATGCGCGGGACATCTTCTTCGGCTTTACGCAGGGCATCTGCCGTGTCGGAGATCTGCATCGAGAGTTCGCTGGTGCGCACCGTATAGTTGGCGGGATTTGCCGAGGGATTGCGTTGCAGCTCGGCGTACTCATGACGTAGCGTCTCGAGCTGGGCGCGCGTGGCGTCGACGGTTTGTTGTGCGGCGGCAATGCCGGCGTCTCGCTCTGCCTTCACCTTGTCGCGGATGCGCTTGGAATCCTCAAGACGTCGAACGAGGCGGTTGCCAGTCTCGCGTGAGCTCGCCTCGCGGGCCTCGACGGCGTCGAGCGCGGCCTTCAGGCGGAGCTCAGCCGCGTCGTCTTCTGCCTTCATTTGCTCGAGCTGCCCCTTGAGCTCCGTTGCTTTGGCGGCGTGGGCGTCGCGGTCGATTTCGGCTGCCGCCACGGTCTTTTGCGCAGCGGCAATCGCCTGACGCTGGTCAGCGACGATTTGGTCGTAGCGGCCTGCGATGTCCTGGCGCGTTTCGAGTTCTTCGGCCTGGTCGGCGATGCGCTGCTCGAGCTCGGCCAGATGGGCGCG
>CAJLAV010000205.1:0-2049 GCA_905204735.1 uncultured Collinsella sp.
ATGCCGCCTCGCCGCGCTAGTTACGCCTGCCGCCTCCGTTGGCGCCCTGTCGTCCCTGGGCGGCGCGGTTGCGGCCTGCGGTGTTCTGCGCGCGGGACATGCCGCCGTGGCCCTTGCTGCCTTTGGGTCCCTTGCCGGCGGCGCCACCGTGGGCCTTGCCGCCCTTCTTGCCGGTCCCATGTCCGCTGCTAGCAGGCGTCTCGCCCGGGCGCGGCGGTACGGGACGGATCAGGCAATGCTTGGTGTAGCCGATTAGATCTCGGCGGCCGGCCTTTTCCAGCGCCTCACGCACAAGCTTGTAGTTCTCGGGCTTGCGGTATTGGATGAGCGCACGCTGCATGGCCTTTTCGTGCGGGTCGCGTGCCACGTAGATCGGCTGCATAGTGCGCGGATCCACGCCGGTGTAGTACATGCAGGTCGACATGGTGGACGGCGTGGGGTAGAAGTCCTGCACCTGCTCGGGCATGTAGCCCATGTCGCGCACGGCCTCGGCAAGGTCCACGGCTTCCTTCATCGTCGAGCCGGGATGGCTCGAGATCAGATACGGCACCACGTACTGCTTGAGTCCGTACTCGCGGTTCAAACGTTCAAATTTACGGCAGAACGCGTCGTAGACGGAGCGGCTCGGCTTGCCCATCACGGACAACACCGCGTCGCTCACGTGCTCGGGCGCTACGCGCAGCTGGCCCGAGACATGGTGCTCCAGCAGCTCGCGCAAAAACTCGTCCGAGGCGTCGGCCATGGTGTAGTCAAAGCGGATGCCGCTGCGCACGAAGACCTTCTTGACGCCCGGCAGCTGGCGCAGGTCGCGCAGCAACTGCGTGTAGCCGCTCTCGTCGACCACCATGTTCTTGCACACGCTCGGCCACAGGCAGCGCTTGTTCTTGCAAACGCCGTGCTTGAGCTGCTTGTCGCAGGCAGGGCGGCTAAAGTTTGCCGTCGGTCCGCCCACGTCGTTGATATAGCCCTTAAACTCGGGATCGCGCGTGAGCAGCTCGGCCTCGCGCATGATCGAGTCGTGGCTGCGCATCTGCAGCACGCGGCCCTGGTGGAAGGTGAGCGCGCAAAACGAGCACTCGCCAAAACAGCCGCGGTTGGAGCTAATGGAAAACTTGATTTCGGCAAAGGCCGGCACGCCGCCTGCCGCGTCGTAGTCGGGATGCCAATCGCGTGCGTAGGGGAGCTCGGCCACCTCGTCCATCTCATCGGTGGTGAGCGTCGCCGACGGCGGGTTCTGCACCACATAGACGCTGTTGGGGTAGGGCTCTACCAGGCGATGTCCGGTGATGGGGTCCATATTCTGCTGTTGCACGTTAAAGCTGCGCGCGTAGTTGAGCTTATTGGCGGCAAGGTCGTCCCAGCTGGGCAGCAGGTCGTAATCGTAGACCTCGTCGAGCGAGCTGGTGCGGTAGACGGTGCCGTTGATATAGGTGATCTGGTCCACGGGCAGCCCCGCGTCGAGCGCATCGGCGATCTCGACAATCGCGTGCTCGCCCATGCCGTAGATGAGAATGTCGGCGCCCGAGTCGAGTAGCACTGAGCGCTTGAGCTTGTCCTGCCAGTAGTCGTAGTGGGCCAGGCGGCGCAGGCTTGCCTCGATGCCACCGATAATGATGGGAGCGTCCTTGAACGTCTGGCGGATCAGGTTGCCGTAGACCGTGACGGCGCGATTGGGGCGGTGACCTTCCTCGCCGCCGGGGGTATAGGCGTCGGTGTGGCGGCGGTGCTTGGTCACCGAATAGTGGTTGACCATAGAGTCCATGTTGCCGGCGCTGACCAAAAAGCCCAGGCGCGGCTCGCCGAGCACCGTGATGCTGGCGGGGTCGGTCCAGTCGGGCTGGCAGATGATGCCCACTTTGTAACCGTGCGCGTCGAGTACGCGGCTGATGATGGCCATACCAAAGCTGGGGTGGTCCACGTAAGCATCGCCGCAGATGTAGACGAAGTCGCACTGGTCCCAGCCGCGCGCATCCATGTCGGCCCGGCTGACGGGGAGAAACTTATCGCGGCCCGGGCGCCAGGGGCGGACGGGCGCAGCCGGGGTATGCG
>CAJLAV010000206.1:0-1980 GCA_905204735.1 uncultured Collinsella sp.
GCTCGTCGAGCCCGCAGTCGACGAGCGCTACTGTGCCGCCCTGGCGGATAAGAATCGCATCGGCCTGGCCCACATCGAGCACCGTCACCGAAGGCGGAGCGAACCGATCCCAGTAGGCGTACGGAATCGCAGCCAAGAACACCAGGCATGCAAGCCCCACCGCCATAGGACGTGCACGGGGACGCGGCCACCAGACCAGCAGAACCGCCAGCAAACACGGCACTAGGTAAATCCACATGCTATCGGGCGGCACACTCACGGATGCACCCGGCACGGCGGCAAACAGCTGCTCGAAGAACAACGCGCAACGGGCGGCAACCATGGGCACAATGAGCGCCCAAATCCGCAATGGTGCCACGAGCGAATAGGGAACCAGTACGATCGACACAGCGAGCAGTACGCTCACCACCGGACCGATGACCGCATTTGCCAGCGGAGCAATGAGCGAGAACGTACCGAAGGCAGGAATGGTAATGGGGAGCGTCGCCAACTGCGAGCACAGCGTGACGGAAAGCATGCTGGCAACGCCCGACGGCACACTCAACTCACCCAAAGCGTAGGTCGCATAGGGGCAAAAGCACAGAATGGCTAAGACGCTGGCACATGAAAGCTGAAAGCCCATCTCGAACAGCACCGTCGGCCGCAGTAGCACAAAGATGGACATGGTTACGAAGAGCGCCGATGCGCCGTGCCGGCGACGCCCTGCGCCGTTTACGACAAGCGTCGCGAACACAATGCAGCACGCGCGCACGGCCGAGGGAGACGCGCCCGTAAAGGCAGCGTAGCCCACAAGCGTTATCGCCAATATCACCCGCCGAAGACCACGTGAACACCGAGTCTTTTGCAATACGCCCTCAATTACAAACCCCACGATAGACAAATGGCTGCCGGAGACGGCGATAAGATGCGCCGTACCCGTCACCGAAAACCAGTCGCCCGCCGACTGGGCGCGCAGCTCGGCCGAACGACCGCAGACGACACCGGCTATGAGTGCACGCGCCGGGTCGGTCGCAGGCGCGATGGACGCAAGCAGCCCATTTCGTAGCCGAAGCAGCGGCCCCGGAGAGCCCTCATCGACCGACACAATCCGAACGGCTTTTACCTTGCATACCTCGCCTCGGAGCACGCGCGATCGTCCATACGCATCGTTCTCAAAACGCGAAACGCGACCGATAACACGCACGTGCGCCCCGACCTTGAGCTCGCGGTCGCACGATAGGCGAACCGTTGCCAAGTTCTTACCGTCCGCGCGTGCCTCGCAGGTATAGGAATACACGTCGTCGTTTATTGATGGATCGCCCTGCACGACAAACTCGAGGCTGCTTGCCGCTCGACCGTCGAGCGCCTTCGAGGCGCTTAGCGCACCCACAGCCCACCAGGCCGAGACGACCGCTCCCGCCACGAGACCGACGGACGCGGCATACAGCCACCGCTTCAAAGGGGCAAGCCGCGCACATGATTGAGCCAGCATAACAAATACCGCCGCCGCAACGGGAATGGTCCATAGCGGCCCGACCGCTGGCGCCCGCTCCCTCAACAGCGCATCAGCGGCCATGTTGAGCACCAAGACGCAGCTCATGCACATGCCGGCACACAGGGTCATCGTCCACGGAAGCAGGGGCCGCGGAGGCATAACACGCTCGCGCTCGGTCGCACTCATACGCAGATGCAATCTTTGATTTTGGCAAGCTTCTTCTCGCCGATTCCCGACACACGCATCAGGTCGTCAACCGAGGCAAAAGCACCGTTCTTTGTCCGCTCATCGATAATCGACTGGGCCATGGAGGGACCGATGCCCGAGAGCGTCTGCAGCTCTGCCGCGCTTGCCGTATTGATGTTTACCAGGCCTGTTGCGCCGCTCACGCCCGATGATGCGGAAGTCCCACCATCAACACCGGCTTCCGCAATAGACGCCTGCTGCTCCCCTACCGTTGGAACGTGGATTTTTTGTCCATCAGTGACCTTAGATGCCCGATTGAG
>CAJLAV010000207.1:0-1937 GCA_905204735.1 uncultured Collinsella sp.
GTTGCATCGGCGACTACTCCCGTTACGGTGCGTCCCAACGTAGGCGATCCGGTCCAGACTCAGGATGGCCCCGTATGGCACGAGAATCCCGAAGCTTTCGCGCGCGCATGCATCGAATGGAGACATGCCGGCGCCGCAATGGTTGGCAGTTGCTGTGGAACCACGGCAATCACTACGGCAGCGATGGCCGAGGCGCTCGATATATAAAGGGCAAAACCGCTCCATACGGGGCGGTTTTTTTATTGCCTGCATGTCCTCGGCAGCATTTGCCCAAATGGTGAATGCTGGTGCCGGCAGGTTGCTGAGTGCGTGTTGCGGGTATACCTCACGCGTACCATGATCCAAACACTGTGAGGTGTCTGCGCGTGTGCGCGATAATTCATTTTGGAACTGACGGTTGGCGCGCTCGCGTCGATGAGGACTTCGCTGCCGATAACGTTGCCCGTATCGCCGATGCCGTCGGCGAGTTGTGGCAAAAGACCAATCCGGGCAAAACGGTATATATAGGGTTCGACACCCGGCCCCTGGCGAGCGAGTTCGCTGAGCTTGCGGCGGGCGTGCTAGCAGCGCACGGGCTGGACGCCGTGCTCGCTTCGCGACCTGTTCCGACCCCTGCCCTTACGTGGGCGGCGGCTTATGACGGTGAGGCGTGCGGCGCGCTCATGGTGACGGGGTCCCATCATCCGCAGGGTTATCTGTGCCTCAAGATTCGCATGGGTGACGGCTCGACCGCCAACCAGGATGTCATCGAAGAGCTCGAAGAGACCATGGCTCCCGAGCCAATGGGGATCGAGGGGCAATATCGCACCGCGGATATCATTCCTGACTATATGCAGGCGGTGGCATCGTTTGTCGATGCCGAAGCCATCCGCGGCGCGCACCTGCGCGTGGTTGTCGATCCCATGGGCGGCGCAGCCCAGGGTTATCTAGCCGACTTGCTGCGCGAGCTTGGCGTTGAGGTGCACGAGATTCACGCCGGGCAGGCGTCTGATCAAGAAGATATCTGCCCCGACCCCGTTGAGCCTTGGGTGGACGCTTGCGAGCGCACGGTTATCGATGACGGAGCTTGCGCCGGCCTGGTGACCGACGGCGACGCCGACCGTATCGGTGCGGTTGACGAGCGCGGCAGATATATACATCCGCATCAGATCATGGCGCTCGTTTTGGGCGACTTGGTCCAATTTCGTAATTTGGAGGGGCGCGTCGTCGTCAATCTTTCATGCTCGACGCTCGTGCGTCGCATTGCCGAGGCGCTTGGCTGCCGCGTGACCGTCAAACCAGTCGGTTTCAAATATATAGCGGCGGAGATGAAAAAGGGCGGCGTCCTCATAGGCGGCGAAGAAGCCGGTGGTATCGGCATCGCCGCGCATATGCCCGAGCGCGATGGAATCCTCGCCTGTCTGATTCTGTGTGAGCTTATGGCTAAGACGGACGCGCCTTTGGGCGTTCTGGTCGACCAACTCGAGGACAGTTTTGGTAAGACGAGTTACGGTCGACGGGATTTGCGCCTTGAGGCCGAAGATGCCGAAACGTTACGAACCCTGCTGCCGGGCGTAAACCCCAAGTCGATTTGTGGCAAGGTGCCGCAAAACGTTAGTCATATGGATGGCTTGCGTTTGGCATTCGAGGATGACACGTGGCTGCTGGTTCGTCCTAGCGGGACCGAACCAGTGGTGCGCGTCTACGCCGAGGGGTTCTCGGTGGAAGAACGTGATGAGTTGCTCGATGCTGGCTGTGCTTTAGCTAGGGGGACGTATCCGCTTTAACCATGAGACTGCCTTATATAAAGAGATGCTCGGCGAGCGGTAGGTAACGGCTGGCAAACGTTAGTCGGATCCCAAGATGTGTAGGAAATGTGTACGCCCAGATTCCCGCCCCCGGGGCCCCTCCGGTCTGGCAATATATCTCCTTGCCGCGCGGCCCGGTCGGACCGGATC
>CAJLAV010000208.1:0-1899 GCA_905204735.1 uncultured Collinsella sp.
GAGGCGGGTCCCTACGGCGTGATTCACCGCCTGGCGGGAGACGGATCGGCAAAGGGGATTGGAACCCTCTGCCTGACATGGGCCTATCAGCAGTGTGGTCATCTTCGCATAGACACCCACCCAGACAACCATGTCATGCAGAATTTGCTGCGAAAGAACGGATTTGTCCACTGCGGAACGGTCTACGTGGTGGAGGACACCTACCCCAGGCTGGCCTTTGAGAAGGTGTCATCCCAGTGAAGCACCGGCGGAGATGGGAAAAGAAAACGTTATGGAGAACGGGAAAAAACCGTTCTCCATAACGTTTTTTGCTGGAAAGAGATTGTTTTTGAAACCTGCGGTGGAGGTTAAAAGTCCGCGCTCCCCACAGTGCGGGGGTGGGGCAGAACGTCGCGGATGTTGGAGATGCCCGTCAGATACATCACCATGCGCTCGAAGCCCAGCCCGAAGCCGGCGTGCTTGCAGGAACCGTAGCGGCGCAGGTCAAGGTAGTACTTGTACTGCTCGGGATTCATGCCCAGGTCCTTGATGCGGGCCTCGAGCAGATGCAGGCGCTCCTCGCGCTGGGAGCCGCCGATAATCTCGCCGATACCGGGAACCAGGCAGTCGGCGGCGGCGACGGTCTTGCCGTCCTCGTTCATGCGCATGTAGAACGCCTTGATCTCGGCCGGGTAGTCGGTCACGAAGGTCGGGCGCTTAAAGTGCTCCTCGGTCAGGAAGCGCTCGTGCTCGGTCTGCAGGTCGATGCCCCAGCTGACGGGGTAATCAAACTGGTGGCCAGCAGCGACTGCCTGCTCCAGGATTTCGACGGCCTCGGTGTAGGTAACGCGGGCGAAGTCGGAGTTGGCGACATGGTCCAGGCGCTCGAGCAGACCCTTGTCCACAAACTTGTTGAGCATATTGAGCTCGTCGGGGCAGGTGGCCATGACGTCCTTAAGGACGTACTTGAGCATGGCCTCGGCGTTATCCATGTAGTCGTTAAGGTCGGCAAAGGCCATCTCGGGCTCGATCATCCAAAACTCGGCGGCGTGGCGCGTGGTGTTGGAGTTCTCGGCACGGAAGGTGGGGCCAAAGGTGTACACGTCGCCAAAGGCCATGGCAAAGTTCTCGGCATTGAGCTGGCCGGACACGGTGAGGCTTGCATGCTTGCCAAAGAAGTCCTGGCTCCAGTCGACCTCGCCGGACTCGGTGAGGGGCGGATTTTTGGGGTCGAGCGTGGTCACGCGGAACATCTCGCCGGCGCCCTCGCAGTCACTCGTGGTGATGATGGGGGTGTTGACGTAGACAAAGCCCTGCTCCTGGAAGAAGCGGTGGATGGCGGCAGCCGCGACAGAGCGGATGCGGAACACGGCACGGAACAGGTTGGTGCGCGGACGCAGGTGCTGCTGGGTGCGCAGGAACTCGACGGTTGCGCGCTTCTTCTGCAGCGGGTAATCCGGGGCGCTGACGCCCTCGACCTCGATGGAGGTGGCAGAAAGCTCGAAAGGCTGGGGCGCATCGGGGGTCAGCTTGACGGTGCCGGTGCAAATGAGTGCGGCCGAGACGTTTTGATGGGCGATCTCGTCGTAGTTGTCGAGTGCCTCGCGGTTCATGACGACCTGCAGGTCGCGGAAGCAGCTGCCGTCGTTGAGCGTAACAAAGCCAAAGTTCTTCATGTCGCGGACGGACTTGACCCAGCCGGCGACGGTGACGGTCTGGCCGCCGAGCGACTCGGCATCGGCATAGAGCTGCGCGATTTTGGTGCGGTTCACGTATCCTCCCATAACGGTTGAATGATAGTTATCCATACAGTTCGATATTTTAGCAGCTCGGCTCATTTGGGCTATACAGATAAGGCATTGGCGGGATGGTTTTTCAAACGAAAAGCGCCCGCGGCCTAATGGTCGCGGGCGCTTGACG
>CAJLAV010000209.1:0-1886 GCA_905204735.1 uncultured Collinsella sp.
GCGCCCGCGCCGAGGCAGAGCGTATGCGCGACGTGGACGACGAAGACGAGGACGAGACACCTCGGGATACCTGGGCGACGGTGCGCCGCCTGTGGAGTGAGGCTGCCGGCGACCATTGGCGCTTCTATATCGTGTTCGCGAGCATTGTGTTCTATGTCATCTTTAACACTGCCGCGCCGGCATATAGCGCCCGCGTGATCGATGAGCTGTGGGGCCACATTCGGGTAGCGTTTGTCAACAACGCCACCTTCAGCATCACCTGGGAGAACTGCGGCAGGACTATCTTCATCTACTTTTTGATTTGGACGGCCGCCGCCTCGTTCTACGCGCTCCAGAGCTTTTTGATGTCGAGCGTGGCCGAACGCCTCAATCTACGCCTGCGCAACCGCATCGCGCAAAAGCTCAACCGTCTGCCGCTCGCCTATTTTGACGCGCATCGTCCCGGTGAGGTCGTCAGCCGCGCGACCAACGACCTGGACAAGATGTCCGAGAGCATGCAGCGCGGATTGCTGCAGCTGCTCGTGTCGATCGGCACGGTTGTTGGTGCTGTGAGCGTGATGTTCGTGTTCAGCGTGCAGCTCACGCTCGTCTTTCTGTTCTTTACGGCACTGTCGCTGCTGGTGACGAAGGTCGTCTCGCGCCGCACACACGATGTGACGGGCGAGCGCCAGGAGTGGGTGTCCAAGATTACGAGTGCGGTCGAGGAAGGCTATTCGGGCCGTCTGGTGATCCGCGCGTTTAACCGCGAACGTCAGAGCTCCGCTGAGGTGCACGAGGCTTCGAAGGAACTGGCTCGTGTGAGCACCAAGGCCGACTTTATGATCAATGCTGTCGGCCCCGCGGTGCGCTTTATCGGCCGTTTGGCGCAGATCGTTATTGCGCTTGTGGGCTGCAGTATGCTGGTTGCCGGTCACATGACCGTCGGCGTGTTCCAGGCGTTCTTCCAGTTTATCTACGAGGCGTCCGAGCCCATGACGCAGTTGTCGTTTACCTTCAACTCGCTGCAGAGTGCGCTGGCGAGTGCAGAGCGCGTGTTCGACCTGCTCGATGAGCCCGAGATGGAGGCCGATCCGCTGCCGGACAAGGCCGCCAAGCTGCCGGGTCGCGTGGAGGGCCGCGTCTCCTTTGAGCATGTGCGCTTTGGTTATTCGCCCGACAAGCCGCTTATGCGCGACGTGTCGTTTACCGCCGAGCCGGGCCAGAAGATTGCCGTGGTGGGGACCACGGGCGCGGGTAAAACCACGCTCATCAACCTGCTCATGCGCTTCTACGAGATTGACGGCGGGCGTATTACGCTCGACGGCGTGGACACGAGCCGTATGGACCGCGGCGAGCTGCGCCAGCAGTTTGGCATGGTGTTGCAGGACGCCTGGCTGTTCGACGGAACGATTGCCGAGAATATTGCCTATGGCTGCCCCGAGGCGACGCGCGAGGAGATCGTGGCGGCCGCACGCGCCGCGCAGGTCGACTTCTTTGTGCGCACCATGCCGCAGGGCTACGACACGCGCGTGGCCAACGATGCCGAAAGCATCAGCCAGGGCCAGCGTCAGCTGCTGACCATCGCACGCGTGCTGCTCAACAACCCGGCGATTCTCATTCTGGACGAGGCGACCTCAAGCGTGGACACGCGTACCGAGCTTGCCATCGGCCGTGCCATGGATGCGCTTATGCGCGGGCGCACGAGCTTTGTGATCGCGCACCGTCTGTCGACGATCGTGGACGCCGACCTGATCTTGGTCATGGACCACGGCAACATTATCGAGCAGGGCACGCATAAGGAGCTGCTCGCAGCCGAGGGCGCTTATGCCGACCTCTATCTGAGTCAGTTCGCATAATGTGGCAAAGGGACAGTCCCGCATGTCACATCAAAAAGAAAGGCGCGCCGG
>CAJLAV010000210.1:0-1848 GCA_905204735.1 uncultured Collinsella sp.
TAAGATTTTTTGACTCCGTGTTGTATAACCCGCCATTCGTGGGTACCATTCAACGCGTACGCAAACAAAAAGGGTTAACCCGCGCGGCATGACCGCGCGGCCCACAAAGGAGGAAACAAGCATGTCGTCTTTGAAGCCGCTTGCAGATCGCGTCCTGGTCAAGCCCGACGAGGCCGAGCAGAAGACCGCTTCTGGTCTGTACATCGCCAGCAACGCTCAGGAGAAGCCGCAGCGCGGCACCATCGTTGCCGTTGGCGCCGGTAAGGTCAACGACAAGGGCGAGCGCATCCCCATGGACGTTCAGGTCGGCGACGTTGTCATCTACGGTAAGTTCGGTGGCAACGAGGTCAAGGTCGACGGCGAGAAGTATCTGCTGATGCGCGCCGACGACATCTACGCCGTCGTCGAGGCCTAGTCTCGTCAGAATCTCTGATTCGTCTTTGAACGCGTCCGCCGTATAAGACTCGGAAGCGGCGACGCGAGTCACATTTCTTTTGGAGGATTACTCACCATGGCAAAGAACATTACGTTCAACACCGATGCCCGCGCTAAGCTCGCCAAGGGCGTCAACACTCTGGCCGACGCCGTTACCGTCACCATGGGCCCCAAGGGCCGTTACGTCGCTCTGCAGCGCACGTTCGGTGCCCCGACCATCACCAACGACGGCGTTTCCGTCGCTAAGGAGATCGAGCTCGAGGACAACATCGAGAACATGGGCGCTCAGCTGGTGAAGGAGGTCGCCACCAAGACCAACGACACCGTGGGTGACGGCACCACCACCGCAACCCTGCTCGCTCAGGCTATCGTCAACGACGGCCTGCGCAACGTCGCCGCTGGCGCCAACCCGCTGGCCATCCGTCGCGGCATCGACAAGGCCGTCAACGCCGCCGTCGCCGAGATGAAGGCCCAGGCCAAGCCGGTCGAGACCAAGGAGCAGATCGCTTCCGTCGGTACCATCTCCGCCGGTGACCCCGAGGTCGGCGAGAAGATCGCCGAGGCCATGGAGGTCGTGGGCAAGGACGGCGTCATCACCGTCGAGGATTCCCAGACGTTCGACATCACCATCGACACCGTCGAGGGCATGCAGTTCGACAAGGGCTACGTCTCCGCTTACTTCGTCACGGACAACGACCGCATGGAGGCCGTGATGAAGGATCCGTACATCCTCATCACCGATCAGAAGATCTCCAGCGTCCAGGACATCATGCCCGTTCTCGAGGCTGTCCAGCGCGCCGGCCGTGGTCTGCTCATCATCGCTGAGGACATCGACGGCGAGGCTCTGCCCACCCTGGTCCTCAACAAGATCCGTGGCGCCCTCAACGTCTGCGCCGTCAAGGCCCCGGGCTACGGCGATCGTCGCAAGCGCATCCTCGAGGACATCGCCGTCCTCACCGGTGGCCAGGCAGCTCTCGACGAGCTGGGCGTGAAGGTCGCTGACATCACTGCCGATATGCTCGGTACCGCTAAGTCCGTCACCATCTCCAAGGACAACACCGTCGTCGTCGGCGGCGCTGGCTCCAAGGAGGCCATCGACGCTCGCATCGCTCAGATCAAGGGCGAGATGGAGAACACCACCTCTGACTTCGACCGTGAGAAGCTCCAGGAGCGCCTGGCCAAGCTCTCCGGTGGCGTTGCCGTCATCAAGGTTGGCGCTGCTACCGAGTCCGAGCTCAAGGAGATCAAGCATCGCGTCGAGGACGCCCTGCAGGCTACCCGCGCTGCTGTCGAGGAGGGCATTGTCGCCGGCGGCGGCGTCGCCTTCATGGATGCTGCTCCTGCGCTCGACGCTGTCGAGATCGACGACCCCGAGGAGAAGATCGGCGTCGATATCGTCAAGAAGGCTCTGAC
>CAJLAV010000211.1:0-1773 GCA_905204735.1 uncultured Collinsella sp.
CCTATGACGTTCTGATTCGTAGTCAGACCCTCTATCCAGCTGAGGTAACGCCGCAACGCACGGATTATTATGCACGTGAGCCCTCGATGGGTCAAGCAACAATTTGGAAAATTTTTACGGAGCGCTGATTAAGTTGTCGTGCGGATCCGCACCGGCTTCGCCCGCCTGCCGGCGGACTCGCCCGCGGGCTAAAAACGCTCCGCGTTTTCTTTACGCCCGCGCCTCGACCGAGGTTCGAATCCATGCGATGCTGGCGTAAAAGAAAAGCCCCCGTTGCCGGAGGCTTTAAGTTCAATTGGTGCGGCGTATAGGATTCGAACCTATGACGTTCTGATTCGTAGTCAGACCCTCTATCCAGCTGAGGTAACGCCGCAGCGCAAGACATATAAAACCACTTTAGTTCGTTAGAGTCAAGCCAAATCTCAAACTTTTTTTTCGCGCGGGCCGCAATTTGTCACGCTGCACCACAAGCATCAGCGCTTCTTGTGCGATCGATTGGCTTTTCGATCACATCGAACCCGGCGCCAAGCTCCCCCAGAAGCGACCGCACCCGTTGCGCACAGTCGTAATCGGCAAACGAGATGCTCAGCATTCGGGCCACCTGATTAGAAGTTCCAACGCCATAGAAGTGCTCAAGGACAACAAGCGCCTCATGCGCCACAAACGTCTCGACCACATGCGGCGACTCCTCATAGCACCATTGCGTCAATGGTCCCTCACTCGTCTGCCGAACCACCAAGCCACCCATACCCGACGGCTCGCACGTTACCAGCAGGTGCTCCCCACCCTCATCGCTCTGGAACAAAACAACCCGCTCGTCGAACAGCTCCATCACATCCCCTTTCTCTTGCTCTTAGTTAGCAAAAGCATAGCAGGTAGATGCATGTACACAGAACATTTGTTCGTGTATTTTCTATCGAGCTGTCCGCACGGCATGGTATAGCCGCACACAAAAAGGGCGCCCCTAAAAGGAGCGCCCTCGCAAATCGCCTATGCAGCTAGCTTACGCGACCGGCTCGATCTTCTCGAGGCCGCCCATGTAGGGACGCAGAACCTCGGGGATCGTGATGGTGCCGTCGGCGTTCTGGTAGTTCTCCAGAATGGCAGCCATGGTACGACCAGCCGGCAGGCCGGAACCGTTAAGGGTGTGCAGGTAGCGCGAGCCCTTGAAGTTCTCGGGGTCGCGATACTTGATGTTGGCGCGACGGGCCTGGAAGTCGCCGCAATTGGAACAGGAGCTGATCTCCTTGTAGGCGTTGTAGCTCGGCAGCCAGACCTCGACGTCGTAGGTCTGACGGGCAGAGAAGCCCAGGTCGCCGGTGCACAGGCTAATCACGCGATACGGCAGGCCCAGCTGCTGCAGCAGGTACTCGGCCTCGGCGGTCATGCTCTCGAGCTCCTCGTCGGACTCCTCCGGCTTGGCGAACTTGACCATCTCGACCTTGTCGAACTCATGCTGGCGAATGATGCCGCGGGTATCGCGACCAGCGGAACCGGCCTCCTCGCGGAAGCAGGGGGTGAAGGCAGTGTAGCGGCGCGGCAGGGTATCGGCGTCCAGAACCTCACCGGCGTGCAGGTTGGTGAGCACGACCTCGGCGGTGGGGATCAGGAAGTTATCGCCCGAGACGTGATAGGCGTCGTCCTCGAACTTGGGCAGCTGGCCCGTACCGAACATGGTCTGACGCTTGACGACGATGGGCGGCCACCACTCCTTGAAGCCACGGCTCGTGTGCGTGTCCAGGAAGAAGTTGATCAGAGCGCGCTCCAGGCGGG
>CAJLAV010000212.1:0-1751 GCA_905204735.1 uncultured Collinsella sp.
AGGAACCAGCCATGCAGATCAGCGTGTCGTCCACCCTGACCGTATATCACGACGGCCAATTCTGGGTCGGGCTGGCGGAGCATGTCGAGGACGGCAGGTACGGCGTCGCCCGCATCGTCTTCGGCGCAGAACCGTCCGATGAGGAGATCCTGCGATTCGTTACAAGCAAATGGGCGAAGCTCGCGTTCTTCGGTGACGATCCGTCCGAGGCGAGCGAGCCCGCGAAGAACCCCAAGAGACGCGCCCGCGAGGCGGCGAAAGCCCTCAAGCAGCCGGCGATGAGCACCAAGGCGCAGCAGGCGCTCGCGAATCAGCGGGAGACGATGAAGCGGGAATCGGCTCAAGCAAGAAGCCAGCGTCGAGCGGATGAGGCGGAGGCGCGCTTCGAGCAGCGAAAACTGAAGCGCAAACAGAAGCATCGCGGTCATTGATACCACCATCAACCCATATATAGCAGCAGGCGTAGCTTCGATTGAAACTACGCCTGCCACCTGGTGCTATAACGTTATACAGAACGTATGTTCTATACCCACTCGATGACTAACCCAGTCCGAGCACTACCGATGCGTGTCGCGTCATACCGCCTAAGAGCTGATTCGTTCAGAAAAGGTTCAGGGGGATCGTCGAGTTTATTGCACCCTCGCGTTTTACAAAAGAGAGTACAAGGCCCTTTAGCTCGAATTATTGCATTTAGAACCCCGCCGCTCATCCATCCTAGCTTGCCCAAACAGCCCTCCCGCGATGTCCATGTTCCAACGGATGGGTACCATTTACCCGGGTGCACCTGGGGCAACGGGCCGGCAGGCCCGCGCAAGGTCGCTCGCATAACACACAACATCAAACACGACAGAAGAGGCGAACGACAGATGCCGGACCCCGGACGACAGCACCGCGGAAGAGAAGCATTCCAACCACAACCGAACGAACATCGCTCCTAGGCAGGCGCCCGCATGGGCGCCTTTTACTTTTCAGGGACTTAGCTGAGAGATAAGCCACGCGGCTCATGGCCGTTTCGTGGAGGCCCGACCAGCTCGACCCACCTCGACCCGTCTCCGTTCCCGTCATGCGCGCGATGCGCCAGCAGGCGGTTCAATCGTCGCGCAGACGAAAAGGGACACTGTGCCGCGCGGTGTGCCCGCACGGTGCCGCACGGGAAGATTGGAGGAACCATGGCACGCACAGCCGAATGCGCCGCGCCCGAGAACAACCAGGGCCGCGACGAATGGATGACGGTGATCGAGATGCAGCAGTACATGAGGGCGAGCCGAAACAAGGCGTACGACCTCATCTGGTCGGGAGAGATCGACTCGTACAGGCTCGGCAGGAAGCTCCTGGTTTCGAGGGCGTCAGTGGACGCCTACATCGAGTCAAGGAGCGGCAGGAAATGACGGCGGCGACCGCCCCGGGAGCCGCCCGCGGCCGGGCACGCGAGGGAGCCTCGAGACGAAAGGAGCTCGAGGACGACCATGACCAAGAGCACTAGCAGGAGCCAGGTGAGGCTCATCGCATCGACAAACGCGATATTCGGCGCCGACGAGGCGTGCGCGATGCTGCGCATCAGCCGCGACGCCATGTACCGGCTCGCCAAGGACCGCGACGACCCGTTCCCGATCCGCTACATCGGCGGCAAGACGCGCGACGGCATCGTGCTGCACGACGAGCTCGTCGCATGGGTCGAGCGCAACAGCGTCGTCGGCTCGCCAAGAAGGGGCTAGCGCCATGGCGGCCGCAGGCCCGAGGGGGCGCGACGG
>CAJLAV010000213.1:0-1726 GCA_905204735.1 uncultured Collinsella sp.
CGAACCTCCAGTCCGGACCGCCCCGCGGTCCAACTTTCTGTCCGCACCCCCTTTTATGTCTTGGATGCCGATTTTAGGAACTATTTCACCGCAACTTAGAGAGGACGGCCTCGGTCGGTACTGCCGTATCAGCCGAGGCCGCTGCATCGTTAGCGCTGAACGTAGGCGCGAACCAGCTCGTAAGTGTTGCGCACGCCGTCCATGTGGCTGCGCTCGTAGTTGTGGCTCGCGTACACGCCGGGGCCGATCAGGCCGTGACGGATGTCGTAGCCGGCGGAAAGCGTGGCCTCAACGTCCGAGCCGTAATGCGGGTACACATCGATGGCGTAATCGAGCTCAAGCTCGCGCGCAATATTGGACAGCGTGGTCACCAGATCGTAGTTGTAGGGGCCACCCGAATCCTTGGCGCAAATCGACACCATGCGCTCGGTGCAGCCCAGGTCGTCGCCCACGCAGCCCATGTCAACGCTGATCATCTCGCGCGTGTCGGCCGGCACGAAAGCACCGCCGTGGCCGACCTCCTCGTACACGGTAAAGAGCAGCGACACCTTGCGCGAAAGCGACACCTCGCCATCAGCAACAGCGCGGGCAAGACCCAGCAGAATCGACGCCGACAGCTTGTCATCCAGGAAGCGGCTCTTGATGTAGCCGCTCTCCGTCACCGTGGTTCGCGGATCCATAGCGATGATGTCGCCGGTCTGAATGCCCAGCTCAAGCACATCGTCCTTGCTGTCGACATTCTCATCGAGCAGGATTTCCATGTTCTTCTCGATGGTCTTGACCGGCTCGTCGGCCACGTGCGCCGAAGGCTCGGTGTTAAGAACCACGCCCGTGTAGACATTGCCGTCGCGCGTGTAGACGGTGCAGTTCTCGCCATCGGCCGTAGACCACTGATGCCCACCGAGCGCCGTGGGGCGCAGGCGGCCATTGTCCTTAATGGAACGCACCATGGCGCCTAGGGTATCGACATGGCTCGCCAGTACGAGCGGCTCGCCCTCGCCGCCAAGCTCAACGAGCACGTTACCCTTATTAGAACGCTCAGGCCCAAACCCCATATCGCGCAGGGTCTCCATCAGATAATCAGTCGCCGCACGGGTATAGCCGGTAGGGGAGGCAATAGAAGTCAGCGTCTTAAGCTGTCCTGCGATATAGGAGAGCGTCTCCTCTAGAGAAGCATCAATATTAGAAGTCATATGCATCCTTCCAAGTAAAACTAAGACCGAGTCCCGATTTTAACCGTTCTGCACGTGCAATGCCCTAGGAGCCGAGCCGCCTCCAGACGTCCCCGCACCGGTTTTGTGCACGTGCACGGTTTACAATCTCAATCTTGCATAAATCCTATTGGTATTTGCATAGAAATGAGGCATCTTTTTGCTTCGTCTCAGGGTGCCCCACCTTGGACCGTGCAAAAAACGGAGTATTCAGCACCGTGGGCCCCAACGGCCCCATCACGAACGACAAAACGACGCGGTTACAGCAGTGTTGCAGGTCGTCGCAAAGCAGAAACTCAGTAACAACCCCCTCCACTCATCGATAGCCCGCCCACAATGGCTGTCGATGGGCGCCTGCGGGCCACTCGGCCCATTCACAACGTTATGCATTTTTAAGAGTTTGTTGAATACTCCCAAAAATGCACGCAGGGAAGTGCACCACCTATCCGCAGCGGGCAGTACGCCTTGGTTTTGTCCGTCTCAGGGCATCGACGCAGCACAAAAAGCCCCGCCGT
>CAJLAV010000214.1:0-1626 GCA_905204735.1 uncultured Collinsella sp.
GGCCATACCATCAACGACGACGAGCCCAAGTATGGCCTGTCTGTGAGCGGCTTTGTCGCGCTCGACCGCATGCTCGCCAACAGCGGCGCACGCGTGGGCGATGTTCTGCTGCTGACCAAGGCGATCGGCTCGGGCATTATCACCACGGCCATTAAGGGCGAGCTCATCGAGCAGGACGAGGCCGCGGCCATGTTTGACTCGATGCGCACCCTCAACGAGGCTCCGATTCGTCTGGCCGAGGGACTTGAGCTTCACGGCTGCACCGACATTACGGGCTTTGGTCTGATCGGGCACGCGTGCGAGATGGCCGAGGGCTCGGGCGTGCAAGTTGAGCTTGCGTCGGGGGCGGTACCGCTCTTTGACCAGGTGCTCGACATGGCGCGTCTGGGCATTATCCCCGCGGGCTCCTACCGCAACCAGGACTTCTTTGGCCCGCGCGTGGCTGCCGACGAGGACCTGGAGCCGGGCATGCTGGATGCGCTGTACGATCCGCAGACGTCTGGTGGCCTGCTTATCGCGGCACCTGCTGCCGATGTGGATGAGCTTGCGCGCCGTCTGCATGCCGAGGGTCGCATCGCCGCCGTCGTCGGTCGCGTGTGCGAGCCGGTGCCAGGCGGTCCTGCCGTTCGCGTTGTGCATTAAGGAAAACCGTTTATGCGACCGCCTACTGTTCTGGGCGGTCCCTTTTGAAAGGAAAAACTATGTCTACCAAGATTGAAGTCAATGCCATGGGCGATGCCTGCCCGCTGCCCGTCGTCAAGACGCTCAAAGCTCTGAAGCAGCTCGATGGCGAGGGCACCGTCGTGACCTCGGTCGATAACGAGACCGCCGTCAAGAACATCTCCAAGATGGCGCAGGAGAAGGGTTGCACGGCCTCGGTCGAGAAGGTTTCTGACGCCGAGTGGCACGTGACCGTGGCGACCTCTGGCGCCGTTGCCGTGGCCGATCCCGAGCAGGATGGCGCTGTCTTCTGTAATGCCAGCGCCGGCAAGGGCAAGCTCGTCATTTCCGTCTACACCGACTGCATGGGCCGCGGCGACGATGAGCTGGGCCACAAGCTCATGAAGGCCTTCATCTTTGCCGTGACGCAGCAGGAGGAGCTGCCCGCGACTATGCTGTTTTACAACGGCGGTGCCAAGCTCACCGTCGAGGGCTCGCCGGTGCTCGATGACCTGAAGGGCTTGGCGGAGCAGGGTGTCGAGATTCTCACCTGCGGTACCTGCCTGGACCACTTTGGCATTAAGGACCAGCTTGCGGTGGGCGAGGTCACCAACATGTACGTGATCGTGGAGAAGATGGAGCAGGCCGTGCGCGTCGTGCGCCCGTAGCGTATTGGTTGGAGTTGCCATGAGGGAGAAGCGCCCGGCGCTTGTCATCACGTTTCCCACCACGGCGGCCGCCATGGGTTGCGAGTCCCTGTGCATCGAGCGCGGTCTTCCCGGGCGGACGATTCCCGTGCCCGGGGAGGTCGCTGCCGGCTGCGGTTTGGCGTGGAAGGCGTTGCCTGTCGATGAGGAGCTGCTGCGCGGCGAACTCGCCGCGGCGGGCGTTCCCACTGAGGGCTATACCGTGATTAATATGTGGGAGGTCGTGCGATGATCTACCTGGATAACGCGGCGACGACCA
>CAJLAV010000215.1:0-1556 GCA_905204735.1 uncultured Collinsella sp.
GAAGTTGAACGTCAGATTGTCCAAATGCGGCCCGCGTAACTAAACCCGCTCCGCGATTTCGTGGATGAGGTAGTCGGTCTTTTCCCAGCCCAGGCACGGGTCGGTGATCGACTTGCCAAAGACACCGCCGTCGACCGGCTGGTTGCCGTCCTCCAGGTAGGACTCGATCATAAAGCCCTTGACCAGCTTGGAGATGGACTCGTTGCGGCGGCAGCTGTCGAGTACCTCCTTGCAAATGCGATACTGCTCCAGCGGACGCTTGCCCGAGTTGTCGTGGTTGCAGTCGATGACCGCCGCCGGATTGGCATAGCCGGCGTGCTCGGTATAGCGCTCGGCCAGACGTTCCAGGTGTTCGTAGTGGTAGTTGGGGTAGGTGCGCCCATCGAGACCGATGTAGCCACGCATAACGGCGTGCGCGAGCGGATTGCCGTCGCACTCGACCTCCCAGTTGCGGAAGATGAAGCTCTGGTGCGCCTGGGCGGCGTAAATGGAGTTGAGCATAACGGTGGTAGAGCCGGCAGTGGGATTCTTCATGCCGACGGGTACCGAAATGCCGCTCGACACCAGGCGATGCTCCTGGTTTTCGACCGAGCGTGCGCCCACGGCAACATAGCTCAGCAGGTCAACGAGGTATTGGTAGTTGGACGGATAGAGCATCTCATCGGCGGTAAAGAAGCCGGTCTCCTCGATGACGCGCAGGTGCATGTGGCGGATGGCCTTGACGCCCTCGAGCAGGTCGTCGGGAGCCTCGGGGTTGGGGTTGTGCAGAAGACCCTTGTAGCCGGTGCCCTTGGTGCGCGGCTTATTGGTGTAGACGCGCGGAATGACGATGAGCTTGTCCTTGACCTCCTCGGCGGTCTTGGCCAGTCGGTTCATGTACTCGAGCACCGAATCCTCGCGGTCGGCAGAGCACGGGCCGATGATGAGCACCTTACGTGCGTCCTCGCCGGTAAAGACTTTGGCGACCTCGGCGTCAAATGCCTGCTTTTTGGCGGTAAGCTCGGCAGAAAGCGGCATTTCCTCGCGGATCTCCATGGGGATCGGCAGCCTGCGTTTGAATTCCATGGCCATAGGGGCCTCCTCAATCTATAGAAAGAGCAATAAGCGTATTGTCGAGTGTTCGGCATTATCCGCTGTCGCACGCTAAAGTGCAAGCCCTTGCCACCCCGAAACCTGCCAAAAGGGACAGGTTTATTTTGGCAGGTTTTATATGGGTAAACGTTGGCGCTCACCAGGATGGGATGACGCCGTGAGGGACCCTAAGCCTGCCGCCGATTCCCCGGGGAGTACCCAGTGGGCAAAAAATGCCAAATATGAGTACTGTTGCTAACCTAGTAACATATCCGTCTAGCGAGATAATAGACAAAGTGATTAATATGTTCATTAACGTTGGCAGACGGAAGCCTGCTACGGGCGTTTTATTAATTTGAAGGCGTATAGAGGCCGCAAAGAGGTCGTTTGAGGTGGTTTTGACTGTTACTAAAAAGGTGACAGTACTCATATTTGCCCTTTTTTGCCCACGGGGTCTGGAAAGCGCCATCAATGAGGTCTCAGGG